>DATGRE010000322.1:0-10744 GCA_035303885.1 Zeimonas sp.
TACTTGCCGCCCATCATGCCGATGCCCATGCAGGCGCCGAGGGCCCCGAGACCGATGATCAAACCGCACGCGACGGCGACGAGAGCAACGTTGGTCATGGTTCAAGGACTCCGGTGAGTAGAGACGGTTGCTGATGCTGTAGGAAAAAAGAACGACGAAAGCGGCTTCAGTGATGCTCGAAGGCCTGACCCACGTAGACGAGCGCGAGCATCATGAAGATGAACGCCTGCAGCGTGATGATCAGGATGTGGAAGATCGCCCACGCCAGGCCCGATAGGAAGTGCAGGCCGATGCCCCACCAGGTGACCGTGGCGCCGAGCAGCGCGATCAGCATGAAGACGAGCTCGCCGGCATACATGTTTCCGAACAACCGCATGCCCAGCGAGACGGTCTTGGCCAGGTACTCGATGACCTGCATCACGAAGTTCACCGGCCAGAGCAGGAAGTGCTTGCCGAACGGCGCGGTGAAGAGCTCCTTCGTGAAGCCGCCGCCGCCCTTCGCCTTGATGCCGTAGTAGATCGACGAGGCGAGCACGACGATCGACAGCGACAGCGTTCCGTTCAGGTCGGCCGTGGGCACCGCGCGCATGTAGGGGATGCCGACCATCTCGCCGAGGCGCGGGAGGAGGTCGACGGGGATGAGGTCGATCGCGTTCATCAGGAAGATCCAGACGAACGAAACGAGCCCGAGCGGCGCGATGTAGGAGAGGTCGCCCTTGACGATCGAGCGCGCCTGCTCGTGCACGAACTCGACCACCGATTCGATCGCGCCGACGAAGCGGTTCGGCACGCCGGGCGTGACCGTCTTCGCCGCGCGGTACATCAGCCACCCGGACAGTGCTGCGGTGAGCACCGAATAGAAGACCGTGTCCCAGTTGATGATCGAGAAGTCGATCATCTTCTCCTGGGGCCCCCCTGTGAGATTCAGGTGGGCGAGGTGGTGGATGATGTATTCGGAAGGGGTGGGAGCGTGCGCTGCGGCGGCCATGGATTCGTATGCTGCGTGGCGGGAGCCGTTATCGGGTCTTCGTCACAACGACCTGCCCTTCGCGAAGGGATTGCGCTCGAAGGCCATCGCGAACAGCGGAGCCTGCAATGCCACGATCAGCCCGAGCAGCAGCGCCAGCCACCGGATGTCCGCCTGCGTCTTCACGATCCAGAACAACAGCATGACCGTGAGTCCAATCTTGACGAATTCCCACAGGAAGAAGACGACCGGATACGACTCCGGCGCGCGCTTCCTGTGCAGCGTCAAGCGCAGCGCGAACAGCGCATTCGGGATGATCGCCGCGGCTCCGCCCAGCATGACGAACCGGGCGCTTTCCCAGCCTGCCCAGACCCCGGAAAACAATGCGAGGACTGCGACAGCAGCGATCTGCAGTCCAACGGCAGCCAACATGTGGATTACGGATCGGCCGTGGCCATTGGCCCGCATGGGCAAAGACGCGCGATTCTAGCCTTTGCCCATGGGTCGGTCAAACCGGTTGCGCAGCGCAGCAACGGTACGCTCCCCGCGCGTCAGTCGGTGGCGACGCCGAGCCGGTCGAGCAGCCCCTGGAACTGCTCGTGGCTGCTGAACGAGATCGTCAGCTTGCCGCGGCCCTTGCTGTTGCTGCGCAGCGTCACCGGCGTGGCGAGCGCATCGGCGATGCGCTCCTGCAGCCTTTCGAGATCACGGTCGGGCAGCGCACGGCGCCGGCCCGCCGCCGCGTCGGGATCCGCCGCCTCGGCGAGCGTTCGCTGGACCAGCTGCTCGGTCTCGCGCACCGACAGCCGCTTGTCGACGACCCGCTGCGACAAGCGGATCTGGTCGGCGCGCTCGAGCGCGAGCAGCGCACGCGCATGACCCATGTCGAGATCGCCGGCGAGCAGCATCGTCTGCACCGGCTCGGCCAGCTGGAGCAATCGCAGCAGGTTCGTCGTCGCGCTGCGCGAGCGTCCGAGGGCATCGGCGGCCTGCTCGTGCGAATAGCCGAACTCGGAGACGAGGCGCCGGATCGCGTGCGCCTGCTCGAGCGGGTTCAGGTCCTCGCGCTGCAGGTTCTCGATCAGCGCCATCGCGAGCGCCTGCTCGTCGGAGACCTCGCGCTCGACGACCGGAACCTCGGCGAGTCCGGCGAGTTGCGCCGCGCGGTAGCGCCGCTCGCCGGCGATGATCTCCCAGCGGCCGCCGCCGAGCGGCCGCACGACGATGGGCTGCATCACGCCGTGGCCCCGGATCGATGCGGCGAGCTCGTGCAGCGACGACTCGTCCATCCGGGTACGCGGCTGGTAGCGGCCGGGCTGCAGCGCCTCGAGCGGCAGCGTGCGCGGCGGCTCCGCCGCAGCCGGCGCAGCCTTCGGTGTCGGGCGGGGCTCGTCGCCGCCCAGCAGCGCGTCGAGGCCGCGACCGAGGCCTCGCACGCGCACTTTGGCGATCTTGCTCATCGGGAAGTCTCCGGGGAATCGGGAACGGCGGGGGCGGACCAGTCGGGGGCCGCCGGTGCGATCGGGGGTGTCGACGCAGCCGCGGGTGTCGGCGCAACCGGGGCCGTCGGCGCGGCGGGCTGCGGCGGCGCGGCGGGCTGCGTCGGTGCAGCGGCCCGGGTCGACGACTCGGCCGGGGTCGCCGTCGCGCTCGGCGTGCCCTGCGGCGGCGCGACCGGGGCGCGTCCGGCCGACCAACCCGCTACGCGCTCGACGAGCTCGGCGCCGAACTGCAGATAGGCTCGCGCGCCCTTCGACTGCGGATCGAAGACGATGCCCGGCAGTCCATAGCTTGGTGCTTCGGCGAGCCGCACGTTGCGAGGGATGATCGCGCGGAAGACCTTGTCGCCGAAATGCTGCTCGAGTTGCGCCGAAACCTGCTGGGCGAGCGTCACGCGCGGATCGAACATCACGCGCAACAGCCCGATGAGCTGCAGGTCGCGGTTGAAGTTAGCATGCACTTTCTTGATTGTGTTGACCAGATCGGACAGACCTTCGAGCGCGAAGTACTCGCACTGCATCGGGATGACGACCCCGTGGGCCGCGCAGAAGCCGTTCAGCGTCAACAGCGACAGCGACGGCGGGCAGTCGATCAGCACGAACTCGTAGCGGTCGAGCACGGGCAGCAGCGCGTCCTTCAGGCGCGACTCGCGCTCCTCGAAATCGACCAGGTCGAGCTCGGCACCGGCGAGATCGCGATTGGCGGGCAGCACGTCGTAGCCGCCGCTCTCCGATCGCTGCGTCGCGTCGACCACGTCGGCGAGCCCGATCAGCACGTGATAGACCGAACGCTCCAATGCGCGCTTGTCGATGCCGCTGCCCATCGTCGCGTTGCCCTGCGGGTCGAGATCGACGAGCAGCGTGCGCTGGCCGTGCTGTGCGAGCGCCGCGGCCAGGTTCACCGAAGTGGTCGTCTTGCCGACGCCGCCCTTCTGGTTCGCGATGACGAAGATCTTTGGCGCCGGTGAGCGCCCGCTTTGGGTTTCAGGCACGCGGATGGGACTCCTCTTGTGGGGCGAGGCGCTTCGCCTGGGTGCGCTCGAGCACGATCAGGCGGCGTTGCGCGTCCAGCTCGGGGACGCGCAACGGGAGGCTCTCCGCGATCCGCCAATCATGCGTGAGCGCCGACTCTTCCCGCTCGTCCGGTCGGGCCTTCATGGCGGCGACGACGGTGTGTGCACCGGCGATCCGCTCGATGGCTCGTGCGTAGTCGGCAAGCGAGGCGAACGCGCGACAGATCACCGCATCGGGTGCGGCGAGCGTGCCGGCCAGATCCTCGATTCGGGCGCGGAGCACCGTGACGTTCGTCAGCGCAAGCTCGGAGACCACCTGCTGCAGGAAGGCCGCCTTCTTCGCGGCGGGCTCGACGAGCACGAAATCCGCCTCGCGCCAGAGCAGCGCGAGGACGATGCCGGGCAACCCCGCGCCGCTGCCGACGTCGACGATCACGGGCCGCGACGCTTCGGCGCCCCGGGCCTGCCGGCTCGCTTCGACGCGTTCGCGCAGGGCCGGCACGACGGCCGCGCTGTCGAAGACGTGCTGCACGAGCATCTGGTCGGGGTCGCGCACCGCCGTGAGGTTGAACGTACGGTTCCATTTCGCGAGCAGCACGACGTATTGCAAGACGGCGTGAGCGAGCGCTTGCTGCTCTGAAGCAGCTTCGGGCCACAATCCAAGATGCTCGAGGGCCGCGCGCACCCGGCGTGCGGACGGCTCAGGCCGCACGCTGTCCGCCATCCAACGCGGCGGTCCGTCCGCGCTGTCGCTTCTTCAAATGGACCAGCAACAGCGAAATCGCCGCCGGCGTCACGCCCGAGATCCTCGCCGCCTGCCCGACCGTCTCGGGGCGATGCTGCGCGAGCCGCTGACGCACTTCGAACGACAGGCCGCGCACGGCGGCATAGTCGAAATCGGCCGGAATGGGAAGCTGCTCGTTGCGCTCGTTGCGGGCGATCTCGACCTGCTGACGTGCGATATATCCGGCGTACTTGAGCTGGATCTCGACCTGCTCGGCTACGCGAGGATCGTCGGGCACCGAGCTGCCGATCCGGGCGAGCGTCTCGTAGTCGACGTCGGGACGGCGCATCAGGTCGGCGAGCGACTGCTCGCGATCGGCCGACAGGCCGGCCGCCTGGAGTGCCGCCGGTGCAGCGAATGCACCCAGCCGCGTCGATCGCAGCCGCTGCAGCTCCCGCTCGATCGCCTCGCGCTTGCGCTCGAAGGCAGCCCAGCGCTCGTCGTCCACGCAGCCGAGCTCGCGCCCGATGGGCGTGAGACGCAGGTCCGCGTTGTCTTCGCGCAGGCTGAGCCGGTACTCCGCACGACTGGTGAACATTCGGTACGGCTCGCTGACGCCGCGCGTGATCAGGTCGTCGATCAGGACGCCGAGATAGGCTTCGTCGCGTCGCGGCGACCAGGGGTCGCGCCCCTGCGTCTGCAACGCGGCATTGATGCCGGCCAGCAATCCCTGCGCCGCCGCTTCCTCGTAGCCCGTCGTTCCGTTGATCTGGCCCGCGAAGAAGAGACCCCCGATCGCCCGGGTCTCGAGCGATCGCTTCAGCGCCCGCGGATCGAAATAGTCGTACTCGATCGCATAGCCGGGACGCAGCAGATGCGCATTCTCGAGACCGGCGATCGAGCGGACCAGCTCGAGCTGGACGTCGAACGGAAGGCTGGTCGAGATTCCGTTGGGATAGACCTCGTGCGTCGTCAGGCCCTCGGGCTCGAGGAAGATCTGATGCGAGGCCTTGTCGGCGAAACGCTGGATCTTATCCTCGATCGATGGGCAATAGCGCGGGCCGATGCCATCGATGACGCCGGTATAGAGCGGGCTGCGGTCGAGGCCCCCGCGAATGATCTCGTGCGTACGCTCGTTCGTGTGCGTGATCCAGCACGACACCTGGGCCGGATGCTGCTCCGGCCGGCCGAGGAAGGAGAACACCGGGACCGGATCGAGATCCCCCGGCTGCTCCACGCAACGGGAGAAATCGATGGTCCGGCCGTCGAGGCGGGGCGGCGTTCCGGTCTTCAGCCGGCCCTGCGGCAGTTTCAACTCCTTCAGCCGCTGCGCCAGCGACACGGCGGGCGGATCGCCCGCACGCCCGGCCGAGTAGTTCGAAAGCCCGACGTGGACGAGGCCGTTCAGGAAGGTTCCCGCGGTGAGCACCACGGCTCGACCGCGAAAGCGAACGCCAAGCTGGGTCACCGCCCCGGCGACGCGGTCGCCCTCGAGGATCAGGTCGTCGACGGCCTGCTGGAAGAGCCAGAGATTCGGCTGACGCTCCAGGCGAGTCCGGATCGCCTGGCGATACAGGACGCGGTCGGCCTGCGCGCGCGTGGCACGAACCGCAGGCCCCTTGCTGCTGTTCAGGATACGGAACTGGATGCCGGCTTCATCGGTCGCGGCGGCCATGGCACCGCCGAGCGCATCGACCTCCTTGACCAGATGACCCTTGCCGATGCCGCCGATCGAAGGATTGCACGACATCTGCCCGAGCGTCTCGATGCTGTGCGTCAGCAGCAGCGTCTGCGCACCCATTCGGGCGGCAGCCAACGCGGCTTCAGTGCCCGCGTGACCGCCTCCGACGACGATGACGTCGAAATGCTGCGGGTAGTCGATCGAGTGCACGGAACAGGACTTCTGTTGCGGGGCGTACGGAAATGGTGACGCCCAAGTAGAGCGGGATTATAGGACGCCGGGGTCCGGCGGGCCTTCGTCCGAAGGGACGACGGGATGTTCCACGTGGAACGTTCGAGTCGTTGCCGTCGGGTGATCGGTGACGGGGGACCGATTGGGGAATTCCGCGAAGCGAACGAGCGGCGAATGCAGTCCTGAGGGCATCTCCTTCGGCCACGCTCGGTTAGCCTCCGTCCGGTTCCACGTGAAACATTCGAACGGGTCGCCAAAAGAAGGACATCAGCCGACTCCGAGAACGCCGCCCAATGTCCGCCTCCGCATGCGCGAATGGCGGCCCAAACCGACGGTTCTCGATCCGGAGGATCAAGTGGTTGCCCACAGCATTGTGGGCCGAACACGCAACACAGCCCCGGCAGCGGTGGTCAGGTCAACGTGGACGTCGGTGGACACGGCACCGAAACGCCTGCACCTGTCCGACCTCGTAACCCTTCGACGAAAAGCGGAGCGATGCGACTGTTTCAGCCCGAGGCACGCCGCACCGAGCCTGCCGGCTCGCACGGCTAATCGTGACGCATCGCGCGGCGTCTGAATTCTGCCCTCCGCTCGCTACGCCGCACCGAGCTCGCTGCACCGCGCCCGTCCCTCCGGCGCACCCCTGCCCGGCGCGCCCGCTGGATCCATTCCCCGGAGGACGATCTCAGAGCGAAGCGGCGCCGCTTCCCTGCCCCTCGAGCGTTCGCAGAACGTGCTCCGCGATCGCAAGTGACGACGTCAATCCGGGCGACTCGATCCCGAACAGATTGACGAGGCCGACGATGCCATGCCGTTCCAAGCCATCGATTCGGAAATCGCCCGCCGGCATGCCGGGGCCGACCAGCTTGGGCCGGATGCCGGCATAGGCGGGAACGAGTCGCTCCGCGGGCAACGCCGGCCAGTATCGCCGCACCTGCTCCGCAAAGGCCGACGCTCGCGCCGGGTCCACATCGTAGTCCGTCGCCTGCACCCATTCGACGTCAGGGCCGAACCGCGCCTGATCGGCCAGATCGAGGGTCAGATGCACGCCCAGTCCCGCATCGTCGGGCATCGGATAGATCAGATGCGAGAACGGCACACGCCCGGTGAAGGCGAAATAGCTTCCTTTCGCCAGATGCAACGGCGGGATCGCCTCGGCCGGAAGCCCTTCGATCCGCTCGGCGAGAGCCTGCGCGCCGAGTCCGGCAGCGTTCACGAGCTCGCGGGCCGACAGGCGCATCTCCGTCGCACCGGCGCGGACGTGCAATACGAAACCGCGCGTCTCGGGCGATACCGCCATCACCTCGCTTCCGCCGGCGAAGACCGCTCGATGCGCCTCGGCATCGGCAAGCAACGCAGCCATCAGCGCGTGGCTGTCGACGATGCCGGTGTCGGGTGACAGCAGCCCGTGATGCGCGGCGAGATGGGGTTCGAGTGTGGCGAGTTCCCCGCGATCCACCCAACGCAGCCCCTCGACGCCGGAGGCGGCCGCCCGTTCGGCGATGGCCTGCAAGGCCGGCTGCTGCGCGGCGTCCGTCGCCACGATCAGCTTTCCACAGCGACGGTGGGGTATGCGGCGTTCGGCACAGAATCGATAGAGCCGGGCGGCCCCCTCGATACAGAGCGTCGCCTTCAGCGAGCGCGGCGGATAGTACAGCCCGGCGTGAATCACCTCGCTGCTGCGGGAACTCGTCCCCATGCCGAAGCCGCGCTCGCGCTCGACGATGATCACCTCTCGGCCGGACCGGGCGAGCGCTCGCGCAACGGCCAGGCCGACGACGCCAGCCCCTACGACGATCGTCTCGGCGTACTCCATCTGCGGCGATTCAACGAGACCGTTCGGTCGAGATGTTCCACGTGAAACATGCGCCGTGCTCGAAGCCGGATCGTCCTCAGGACATCCGGATGACTTGCCGAATCGACTCTCCTCGCGACAGCCGATCGAGCGCCGGGTGAATCTCGTCGAGCGTGATGCGCTCCGACAAGAGACGATCGACGGGAAGCCGCCCCGAACGGTACAGCGCAATGAAACGGGGGATGTCGCGGGACGGAACGCACGAACCGAGATAGCTGCCCTTCACGGTCCGCTCCTCGCCGATCAGGGACACCGCCTGCAGCGGCCAGCGCGCGTTCGGATTCGGCAGTCCGGCGGTAACCGTGGTTCCACCCGTGCACGTGATGCGGTACGCGACTTCGAGCGCCTGGACGCTGCCCGCCATCTCGAACGCGTAATCGACGCCCCCTCGGGTCGCTTCCTTCACCTCGTCGATGACGTCGGGCGAGCTCGCTAGAAAACCGTGCGTCGCACCAAGCTCCCGGGCTTTGTCGAGCTTCGCCTGCAGCATGTCGACGGCCACGATCGTTCGCGCGCCGGCCGCGCGCGCAGCGAGCAAGGCCGAGAATCCGACGCCACCGAGTCCGACGACCGCGACCGTCGATCCCGCCTCGACCTTCGCCGTATTGACCACCGCGCCGGCTCCGGTAATCACTGCACAACCGAAAAGCGCCGCTTCGTCCCAAGGCAGATCGGGATCGATTCGAACGACCGAGCGGCGGGAAACGGTCGCGTACTCGGCGAAAGCCGCACATCCCAGGTGATGGTGCAGCGCACCATCACCGAGCCGTCGCAGCCGCCGGTGCCCGCCGAGCAGCGAGCCGCTCGCGTTGGCCTGTCCGCCGGGAATGCATAGCGCCGGTCGTCCCACCGCGCAGCGCGCACAACTACCGCAGCCCGGCCGGAAAACGAGCGCGACGTGATCGCCCACTTTCAGATCGTCCACGCCCTCACCGAGCTCGACGATCTCGGCCGCCGCCTCGTGGCCGACGACCATCGGCAACGGCCAGGGCCGATCGCCGTTGATCGCCGAAAGATCCGAGTGACAGAGCCCCGCGGCGTGGATCCGAACGAGAATCTCGCCCGCCCCCGGCCCGTCGAGCTCGACCTCCTCGATCGACAGCGGCCGGCTCTGCGCGTACGGCGCCGGCAGCCCCATTTCGCGCAGCACGGCCGCGCGCATCCGGATCGTCATCGTCGCTCCCCCGTGGTTGGTACTGCAGCCGAGCCCGCCGTCAGAGTCCGGCCAGGCACACGTACTTGATCTCGAGATACTCGTCGATCCCGTAGCGCGAGCCTTCCCGGCCGAGCCCCGACTGCTTGACGCCGCCGAACGGCGCCTCGGCGGTGGAGATCAGGCCGGTGTTCACGCCGATCATCCCGGACTCGATGCCCTCGGCCGCACGAAAGACGCGGCCGACGTCGCGCGAATAGAAATACGCGGCGAGGCCGAACTCGGTGTCGTTGGCCATCGCGATGGCCTCGTCGTCGGTCTCGAAACGGAACAGCGGCGCCACCGGCCCGAAGGTCTCCTCGCGCGCGACGCGCATCGACGAGCGCACGTCGGTGAGGATGGTCGGCTCGAAGAAGAGCCCCCCGCGCGAATGTCGCCTGCCGCCCAGTGCGATCTTCGCACCCTGCGACACCGCGTCGGCGACGTGCTCCTCGACCTTCTCGATGGCCTTTTCGTCGATCAGCGGCCCGATCACGACGCCTTCCTCGACCCCGGGCCCGACCTTGAAGCCGGCGACGCGCTCGGCGAGCTTGCGCGCGAACGCATCGTAGACGCCCGACTGCACGTAGATCCGATTCGCGCAGACGCAGGTCTGGCCGGCATTGCGGTATTTCGACGCGATCGCACCCTCGACGGCCGCATCGAGGTCCGCATCGTCGAACACGATGAAGGGCGCGTTGCCGCCGAGCTCGAGCGAGAGCTTCTTGATCGTGTCGGCGGACTGTCGCAGCAGGATGCGGCCGACCTCGGTCGAGCCGGTGAACGACACCTTGCGCACCGTCGGGTTCGTGCACATCTCCTCGCCGATCTTCGACGACTGCGTGCCCGTGACGATCATGTTGAACACGCCGGGCGGGAAGCCGGCCTGCTCGGCCAGCTCGACGAGCGCGAGCGCCGACAGCGGCGTGGCACCCGCCGGTTTCGCCACGACCGTGCAGCCCGCGGCGAAGGCCGGCGCCACCTTGCGGGTGATCATCGCGATCGGAAAGTTCCACGGCGTGATCGCCGCACAGACGCCGATCCGCTGCTTGATCGCCAGCAGGCGGCGATCGGGCGACGTGGTCGGGATCACGTCGCCGTAGACGCGACGCCCCTCCTCGGCGAACCACTCGATGAACGACGCGCCGTAGCCGACCTCGCCGCGCGCCTCTGCGAGCGGCTTGCCCTGCTCGGTGGTCATCAGCAGCGCGAGATCGTCCGCGTGCTCGAGCACGAGCTCGTACCAGCGCCGCAGGATCGCGCCGCGCTCCTTCGCCGTCTTCGCGCGCCATGCGGGAAGCGCCCGCGCCGCCGCATCGATCGCCCGCTTCGTCTCGGCGACACCCATGTCGCTGACCTCGGCGATCGTCTGTCCGCTCGCCGGGTCCGTCACGCGAAAGCTCCGTCCCGAATCCGCATCGACCCACTGGCCATCGACGTAGCCGTTGCGCTTGAGCAGGCGCATGTCCTTCAATTGCATCGTCATCGACTCTTCTCCCGAAAAAGAACCTGCGCGCCGGCGCCGCGCCCGGCACCCGCCGGTTTCGCCACGACCGAGCAGCCCGCGGCGAAGGCCGGCGCC
>DATGRE010000323.1:0-11058 GCA_035303885.1 Zeimonas sp.
CCGATTCGATCGTCAATCTCGCCTTCGGGCTGACGCTGGGCGCGGTGGCGGTGGCCTTCGCGCTGTCCTTCGGGCTCGGCGGGCGCGAGCCGGCAGGGCGCCTGCTCGAGCACTGGCTCTCGAAGCTGCGGCGCTGACCCGGCGGCGAGCCGGCGATGCGCTGCGCGCTTCGGCGCGCTCAAAAGCGGATCGGATTCGGACCGGTGCGGAACGAGGCGGGCGAGAGCAGGCTGTCGATGTCGCTCGCGGAGGCGGCCGGCTCGGTCGCTCGTTCCGCTGCGGATGCGTCGGGTGGGCTCGTCGGGCGGCCGGCCACGTCTTGCGGCGCCCGCAGCGGGACGATCCGGCCGGGCTTGCGTCCGGCAGGGAGCATCGACGCCTTCGGGTAGCCGGTCGCATCGAGGGCGCGATCCCAGCCGCCCGCCTCGTAGCCGATTAGCCGCTCGGGACCGATCGATGCCGTGGGGAACAGCGTCCGCTCGAAGCCGAGCGCGTGGAAGGCCTGCGCGTCCTCGGCGTCGATCACGCGCTTCTCGACGTACGGAACGCCGCGGCGCGCGAGATGCGCGCGCGCGGCGTCGCACGGCTCGCATTGCGGCGACGTGTACAGCGTGACCGGGTAGCGGGCCGCGGCCGAGCGTAGCGCCCACGGCAGCGTCGGATCGCCGATCGACGGTGCGGCGGGCCGCGCCGACACCGACTGGGTGCGCACCGCCCCCTGCTCGGGCAGCGGCGGGCGGTCGCTGTAGTGCACGCGGCCTTTCGCGTCGACCCACTTGATCGGCGCGTTGCCCGCGCCGGACGAGGGCGGTGCGGCCCACGCCCAGCTTGGGCCCAGTACGGCGAGCGAGAACGAAACGGCGGCGTAGACGGCCGGCCGCACGACGCGACGCGACGCGGCCGGCATGCCGCGGGGGCTTAGGCTACGACGGTGGCGAGGAGTGGACATGGGACGGCTCGGCGACGGCAGTCTCGACCATCCCATTGTGTCGCAGCAACGCATCCATTTCGGGGTCGCGTCCCCTGAACGCCCGGAACGAGTCGATGGCCGGTCGGCTGCCGCCCACGGCGAGGATTTCGTCGAGGAAGCGCTGTCCCGTGCGCGCGACGCTCGCCGCCGGGTCGGGCTCGCGCATCGCTTCCTCGAAGGCGGCGTAGGCGTCCGCCGACAGCACCTCGGCCCACTTGTAGCTGTAGTAGCCCGCCGCGTAGCCGCCGGCGAAGATGTGCGAGAAGCTGTTCTGGAAGCGATTCCACGCGGGCGGCGCAATCACCGCCACCTCGTCGCGCACCTCGTCGAGCAGCTGTTGCACCGTCTTCGCGCCGCCCGGCTCGTATTCGCTGTGCAGCCGCATGTCGAAGAGCGCGAATTCGATCTGGCGCAGCGTCATCATGCCGCTCTGGAAATTCTTGGCGGCGAGCATGCGGTCGAACAGCGCCCTCGGAATCGGCTCCCCGGTGTCGACGTGCTCGCTCATCGATTCGACGATCTCCCATTCCCAGCAGAAGTTCTCCATGAACTGGCTGGGCAGCTCGACCGCGTCCCATTCGACGCCGGCGATGCCCGAGACGCCGAGATCGTCGACGCGCGTGAGCAGGTGGTGCAGTCCGTGTCCGAACTCGTGGAACAGCGTGGTGACGTCGTCGTGCGTGAGCAGCGCCGGACGTGCGCCCACCGGCGGCTGGAAATTGCAGGTGAGGTAGGCCACCGGCGTCTGCAGCGACCCGTCGCGCCGGCGGCGCGAGCGTGCATCGTCCATCCACGCACCGGGGCGCTTCGATTCGCGCGCATAAAGGTCCGTGTAGAACTGTCCGATCAGCTCGCCGTCGCGTTCCACGCGGAAGAAGCGCACGTCGGGGTGCCACACCGGGGCTTCGTCGGGCGCGATGCGCACCGAGAACAGGCGCTCGACGAGGCGGAACAGTCCGTCGAGCACGCGCGGCAGCTGGAAATACTGCTTGACCTCCCGATCGGAGAACGCGTAGCGCGCCTCCTTGAGCTTCTCGCTCGCCCAGGCGAGATCCCACGCTTGCGGATCGGGCAGGGACAGATCGCGCGCCGCGAACTCGCGCAGCTCGTCGAGGTCGCGCTGCGCGAAGGGGCGCGCGCGCGCGGCGAGCTCGCGCAGGAACCGCTTCACCTCGTCGGGCGACGCGGCCATCTTCGGCACCAGCGAGACCTCGGCGAAGTTCGCGTAGCCGAGCAGCCGCGCCTCCTCGGCGCGCAGCGCGAGCAGCTCGTCGATGATCGGCTCGTTGTCGAGCTCGAGCGCGCGCTCTCCTTCGGGAGCGACCGCGCCTTTCGAGGCGCGCGTCACGTAGGCGCGATACATCTCGTGGCGCAGCGTGCGGTCGTACGCATACTGCATCACCGGGAAATACGACGGGAACTGCAGCGTGAATTTCCAGCCGTCGATGCCGTCGCGGCGCGCGGCCTCCCGCGCCGCCTCGCGCGCGTCGTCGGGCAGGCCGTCGAGCTGCGCCTCGTCGGTGACGATCTTCACGTAGGCGTTCGTCGCGTCGAGCACGTTTTCGGAAAACTTCTGCGCGAGCGCCGCCTGTCGCTGCTGGATCTCGGCGAAGCGCTCGCGCGCCGGCGACTCCAGCTCGGCGCCGCCCAGCCGGAAGTCGCGCAGCGCGTTCTCGACGATGCGCCTGCGCGCGGGGGTCAGCGAGGCGAACTCGTCGGACGCCGCATAGCGCCGGTATTTCTCGAACAGCGCCCGGTTCTGGCCGAGCTCGGTCCAGAACTCGGTGACCTTCGGCAGGTTGGCGTTGTACGCCTCGCGCAGCTCCGGCGTATCGGCGACCGAGTTCAGGTGCCCGACCATGCCCCATGCGCGGCCGAGCCGCTCGGTCGCGTCCTCGAGCGGTTCGATGAAGGCATCCCAGGTGAGCGGCGTGCCGGCATCGGTGACGTGCTCGAGCGTCGCGCGTGCCTCGGCGATCAGCCGGTCGATCGCCGGTGCGACGTGCTCGGGGGAGAAATCGGCGAAGCGCGGCAGCCCGGAGAAGTCGAGCAGCGGGTTCGATGCTTCGTTCTCCAGGCGATCGGTACTGCGGTCGGCGGACATCGTGTTCTGCGTTTTCCTGCTGGAAGAGGGAGGCTGCGCGCGTCAGGTGCGTGCGCCCGCGGCGCGCGCCTGCCTGCGTTCGGCGGCCTCGATCGTGTTCACGAGCAGCATCGCGCGCGTCATCGGGCCGACGCCTCCCGGCACCGGTGTGATCCACGACGCGACGCGGCTCGCCGATTCGAAATCGACGTCGCCGCACAGGCGGCCGTTCTCGTCGCGGTTCATGCCGACGTCGATGACGATCGCACCGGGCTTGATCATGTCGCCGCGGATCATGCGCGCGCGGCCCACCGCCGCGACGAGCACGTCCGCGCGGCGCGTGTGCGCGGCGAGATCGCGCGTGCGGCTGTGACAGACGGTGACCGTGGCATCGGCCTGCAGCAGCATCATCGCCTGCGGCTTGCCGACGATGTTGCTGCGCCCGACCACCACCGCCTCGGCACCGCGCAGCTGCGCGCCGGCGTGCTCGAGCAGCCGCATCACGCCGTAGGGGGTGCAGGGGCGAAAGCCCGGCTGCCCGGTCATCAGCGCCCCGGCGCTCGCCACGTGGAAACCGTCGACGTCCTTCGACGGCGAGATCGTCTCGATCACGGTGAACGGATCGATCTGCGGCGGCAGCGGCAGCTGCACGAGAATGCCGTCGATCGAATCGTCGTCGTTCAGCGCCCGGATGCGCGCGAGCAAGGCCTGCTGCGTCGTCTCGGCCGGCAGCCGATCGAGCGTCGAGCGGATGCCGGCTTCCTCGCAGTCCTTGACCTTGTTGCGCACGTAGATCGCCGAGCCCGGATCGTCGCCGACGAGGATCACCGCCAGGCCGGGCGCGCGCCCGTCGGAAGCCAGCTTCGCCACGCGCTGCGCCACGTCGGCGCGGATCGATTTCGCCAATGCGGCGCCGTCGAGAATCTTTGCGCTCATCTTCGGAAAGGGAGGTCGAGGACCGGAAAGGGAGTCGGCGAAGCGAAGCCGCGAGCGACATGCCGCCGGGTGCGAATCGAGTCTAGCACGCAGGCGCGCGTCAACTTGCGCGCCCAAGGCTGCGTGGCCTATACTCTCGGGCTCTTCTGGGGGTATAGCTCAGCTGGGAGAGCGCTTGCATGGCATGCAAGAGGTCAGCGGTTCGATCCCGCTTACCTCCACCAGATCCGGTCCCGTTCGTCTAGAGGCCTAGGACACGACCCTTTCACGGTCGGTACAGGGGTTCGAATCCCCTACGGGACGCCACCTTTCCTTTCCCTGCACCCGAACACACGGGGCGAAAGCGGGGACGGCCCCGCTCCTGCGATTCCTTTCCGGGGGACGACCCCCGCGTCGTTGCGGAGGTCGTCGTGGCTTGGCTCGTTCTCTTCGTCGCCGGCTTGTTCGAGGTCGCGTGGGCGATCGGCCTGAAGTACACCGAAGGTTTCACGCGGCCGTGGCCCACCGCGGGAACGGTCGCCGCGATGATCGTCAGCGTCGTCCTGCTGGGCGTGGCGATGCGCAGCCTGCCGGTGGGCACCGCCTACGCGGTCTGGACCGGCATCGGCGCGGTCGGAACGGTCGTGCTCGGCATCGTGCTGTTCGGCGAATCGGCCGAGCTCGTGCGGCTGGTCTGCGTGGGGCTGATCATCGCAGGGATCATCGGGTTGAAGCTCGTTTCGCCGTAGCGTGAGGGCGTGCGGAGCGGCGGCCGGGCCGCGGCGACGCTGCGCTCGACGCTGCGCCGTTCCTGCCGCGACGACTACGAGTCGACCAGCACGATGCGGCGCGCGACCGGCTCGTCTCCCGGAACGATCAGCCGGCGCTCGCCGAGCGGCGCCTCCTGCGAAGCCGCGTGCTGCGATGCGGGCGACGATGCGAGCGGCGACGGCAGCACCAGCGTGCGCACCGCGTCGGCGGACATCGGGTGCGAGAACAGGAATCCCTGCGCTTCGTCGCAACCGCTGGCGCGCAGGCGCTCGAGCTGCTCGGCGGTCTCGACGCCTTCCGCGATCACCTTCATGCGAAGGGCACGCGACAGCGAGACCACCGCGTCGACGATGCCGTCCGAGCCGCCTCCGGTGGCGAGCTCGTGCACGATCGAACGATCGATCTTCAGTGCGCGCACCGGCATCCGCGACAGCTGCGCGAGGTTCGAGTAGCCGGTGCCGAAGTCGTCGACGTGCAGCCGGAAGCCGAGTGCCACGATCTGCGCGATCGTTCTCACCGCGCGGTCGCTGTCGCCGGACAGCGCCTGCTCGGTGACCTCGAGCTCGAGCCAGAAGGGCAGTTCGGGGTCGCGCACGACGAGCTCGCGAAGCAGCGGCACGAAACGCGGGTCGTGCAACTGCACGGCCGACACGTTCACCGCGACCGGATAGCGCAGTCCCGCTTTGCGCCACTGCAGGCTCTGATGCGCGGCGGCGCGCAGCACCCATTCGCCGAGGGTGACGATGAATCCGGTGCGCTCGGCCGAGGCGATGATCTCGGCCGTGCGTCCGCTGCCCTCGGGTGCGCTCCAGCGCAGCAGCGCCTCGACGCCGGTGACGGTTCCCTGCGCCAGCGCCATCTTCGGTTGGTAGTGCAGCTCGAACTCGCGCCGTTCGAACGCATGGCACAGGTCCTGCAGCGACGGTCCGCTGCCTTCGTCGATCAGCTGCGTCGCGCGCCGTGCGGACACGCGAGTGCCGGCGCCGGCGGGTGCGGCGACCCGCGACGGTTGCGGACGCGCGCTGCGCGCGACGCTGCGCCCGACGCACAGCATCTCGGGTTCGCCGGTGCGCGAGATGCTGTGCCGGAACTCGGCTTCGATCCACACCAGGCGTCCGCTCTTCTCGCGCACGCGCAGCAGCGCGGGTGGTGCATTCGCCTCGCTGCGCGCCGCGTGGACCGCCGCGAGCAGCGTCGGCAGGTCGTCCTCGTGCACCAGTTCGCGCCCCTGCCGGCCGATCAGTTCCTGCCGCGAGTAGCCGATCAGCTCGAGCAGTGCGGGCGACGCGTACCGCACCACTCCGTCGGCGTCGTGCAGCGAGACGAGGTCGCTCTCGTCGCTGTCGAGCATCTGCCATTCGCCGCCGCCTGCGTCGGAGGCGAGCGTTGCCGGCGCTTCGGTCCGCCGCATTCCGAAAGCGTCCCCAAGCGAGAGCCGATGCCGCGCATGGAACGCGAGCCACGCCAGCAGCGCCGTGCAGGCGACGCCTCCGGCAAAGGCGGCCAGCACGACGTTGCTGCTCCAGGTGTGCGGCGACGCTGGGGTCGACGCGGCCGCGTGCGACGGCGGCGAGGCGGTGTGCGAAGGCGAGGAGGCGGTGTGCGAAGGCGAGGAGGGCGTGCGCGAAGCCGCGCGGTCCGCCTGCGTCGGCGATCGGCTCGCCTGCGATGCTTCGTCGCGCCCGATGCTCGCGCGGTCGCCGCCCGCGATCGGTGCGCTCGCCGGCACCGCGTGCGCCGCCGATCCGTCGGTCTGCTCGACGCGCGCGGGGCGTTGCGTCGTGGAGGAGTCGTGCAGCGTCAGCGCGGCGGCCGCGACGAGCGACGCAAGCGAAACGAGGACGATGCGCGACATTCGATCCTAAGCGTTGCGGTTCGCCATCGAATCGATCGCAACGTCTCGGAGAAACGGGAGCGCCGGCGGGTGCGGCGTGCGGTGGTCGTGGGGCGGGAGGGGCGGCGGCGAGAGCGCCTTCGGCGCGGATGGCATTCGGTGCGGTGTATCGAGCTTCGCGTCGAGGACGCATTCTCGCTGCACTGCGGCGTTCGTGTGTGCGTTCCTGCGCCCTCGCACGCGGTTTCGCGTCGGGCGGTCGCCGCGCGCCGACGAACGCGGCGCTCAGGTCGTTCGTCGGCGCATGCGCACCGCGGCGTCGAGCTGTTCCAGCACGTGCACCGAGTCGTCCCAGCCCAGACATCCGTCGGTGATGCTCTGTCCGTAGGTGAGCGTGCGGGGGTCGTCGACGCCGGGCGTGAAGGCCTGGCGGCCTTCGACGAGGTGGCTCTCGATCATCGCGCCGAGGATCATCCGGCTGCCGCCGGCGATCTGCGCGCACACCGCTTCGGCGACGTCGCGCTGGCGCTGCGCCTGCTTGCCGCTGTTCGCGTGGGAGAAGTCGATCATCAGCGAAGGCCGGCATCCGCTGTCGGCGAGCGCACGACACGCCGCCTCCACGCTCGCCGCGTCGTAGTTCGGCGTGCGACCGCCGCGCAGGATCAGGTGGCAGTCGGGATTGCCGCGCGTGCGTACCATCGCCACATGGCCGTTCTTGTGGATGCCGAGGAAGTTGTGCGGCGCGCGCGCCGAGAGCATCGCGTCGATCGCGACGCGCACGTTGCCGTCGGTGCCGTTCTTGAAGCCGATGGCGGCCGAGGTTCCCGAGGCGAGCTCGCGATGCACCTGGCTCTCGGTGGTGCGCGCGCCGATCGCACCCCAGCTGACGAGATCGGCGAGGTATTGCGGCGACATCGTGTCGAGCAGTTCGCTGCCGGCGGGCACGCCGAGCTTCGCGATGTCGATCAGCAGCGAGCGCGCGATGCGCAGTCCCTCGTTGATGCGGCAGCTCTCGTCGAGATACGGGTCGTTGATCAGGCCCTTCCAGCCCACCGTCGTGCGCGGCTTCTCGAAATACACGCGCATCACGATCTCGAGCGTGTCGCGCAGCCGTTCGCGCTGTTCGGCGAGCCGCCCGGCGTACTCGAGCGCCGCGCGCGGATCGTGGATCGAGCACGGCCCGATCACGACGAGCAGCCGGTCGTCGTCGTTGCGCACGATCGAACGCACCGCCGCC
Organism: Zeimonas sp.; assembly: GCA_035303885.1. GTDB lineage: Bacteria > Pseudomonadota > Gammaproteobacteria > Burkholderiales > Burkholderiaceae_E > Zeimonas. Next base: position 7,811 of record DATGRE010000323.1, read on the forward strand.
CGGCTCTCGAGCACCAGCCGCTCGACGGGCGTACCGCCGATTGGGAAGAATCGGATCAGGTCTTCCGGGGGCGGGAGCACCAGCATCTGCTCGACGCGCTCGTCGTCGATGCGTGCGTTCGGGTCGGGCGGTTCGGAATGCATTTCGGAAGTCTTGCGTGCGACGAGCGATGGTACTGCAGCGCGACGGACGTCGCGCCGTTCGTGCCGAAGACGCGTTTCGCGGTGCCGCGCACGGCGCTTGCTGCGTCGATCGCATCGAAGGAGAAGGAGCGGTGAACCGGCTCGTCGCGTTCCATCTCGGCATGCGCAGGGACGACCGCGGACGGTTGCTCGCCGACCTGCTGCGTGCCGAAGACGACTGGGTGGAGTCGACGCACGACTTCATCCAGTGGATGTTTCCGCTGCCCGAGCCGAGCTCGGTGAATCCGCGCGCGCCGCTGGCCGGTCCGGACGTGTGCGCGGCCTTTCGCGAGGATCCGCTGCTGCGCGCGCATCTTCGCGCGAGCTTGCTGCGCATGCTGCGCTTCTACGGACTCGAGTTCGGCGAGGACGGACGCGTGCGCCGTGCGCCGAACTGGTCGCAACGCAACGGCTGGTTCCGCCGCGGCGGGCACAACGATCTGCGCATCACGCGCATCCTGCGCAGCGCGACGCTGCTGGGGCTCGGAGCCGAGGCGCGCGCGCTGCTCGACTGCCTCGAGCGGCTTCGCGAGGAGGAACCGTGCGGCGTGAATGCCCGCGCCTTCGACTACTGGCGCGCGGCCGTGGAGAGCGCGTAGCCGCGCTGCAAGGAATCCGTGCGCGGGCCCGTGCGCCCGCGCCACCGGCGGCCGTTCGGCGCCCGGCCGTGTGCTACGCCGCTTCCAGCCAGGCCTCGATCTGCGCCGCGCTCATCGCGCCGGCGGTCCGGCGCACCTCCCGTCCGTTGCGGAACAGGGCCAGTGTCGGGATGCTGCGGATGCGGTAGCGCTGGCTGAGCTGCGGATTGGCGTCGCTGTCGACCTTCAGGAACTGCACGCGTCCGGCGAGCCGCTCGGCGGCCTGCTCGAACTGCGGCGCCATCATCCGGCAGGGAGCGCACCAGCTCGCCCAGAAATCGACGACGACCGGAAGATCGGTGCGTCGAAGGTAGTCGTCGAAGCGTGCCTCGTCCATCTCCAGCGGGCGGCCGGTGAACAGCGGCTGGCCGCAAGCGCCGCAATCGGGCCGCTCGGCCGCCCGTTCGGCGGGCAGCCGGTTGGTCTTTCCGCAGTGCGGACAGACGACGTGAATCGATGCGCTCATTCCTTCCCTCCACGAGCCATTGGGCCTGATATGGGGGGGAACGAGGCCGCTCGCAAGGGGCTCGCAAGGGCGGCCCCCGGCGCGGACCGGCGCATCAGTCGGTCATGCGAAGCCCGAGACGGCTCGCCGCGATAACCGCCTGCGTGCGGTTGCGTACGCCGAGTGCGCGCAGCACCGCGCTGACGTGCACCTTGACGGTGCCTTCGGCGAGATCGAGCTGGCGGCAGATCAGCTTGTTCGGCAGCCCGCGCAGGATCAGGCGAAGCACGTCGCACTGACGATCGGTGAGCCCCAGGTCGCGCGGGTCGTTCTCGAGGGGCCGCGCACGCGTCGGCTCCTTCGCGCCGAAGCGCGGGTCGATCGCCTCGCGCGGCACGTAGATGTGCCCAGACGATACGAGCCGCAGCGCGTGCGTGATGACGTCCGGGTGATAGGTCTTGGGGATGTATCCGGCGGCGCCGAGCTCGAGGCAACGCAGGATGGTGTCGCGGTCGATCTCCGCCGACAGTACGACGGTGGGCAGTTGCGGCCAGTGCTCGCGCAGCCCCTTGAGCGCCTCGAAGCCGTTGCAGTCGGGCAGGTTCAGGTCGAGCAGCGTGAAGTCGTACGCGACGTCGGTCGAGAGCAGGCGACGGGCTTCCGCGAAGCTCGATGCGAGATCGATGCGGCTGCCGGGGGCGATCGATTCCATCGTCGTGCGCACCGCATCGCGCATCAGCGGATGGTCGTCGATGATCAGCACGCTAGCGGCCATGGCCCGTCCCCTGTCGAGATTCTGACGCCGGAGCACGGTACGGCTGCCGTGCGGCGCCCGTCAAGGGACTTTGCGACCGAAGTCGTGCGCTTCGGTCGAAGGACGTAGCGTGAGGGTACAGGCGCTGCGATTGCGCGTACGCGTACGCCCGAGTGCGGTCGCCCGAGTGTCTCGTCGCATCGTCGCGTCCGGCGTCGTAGGCTGTTCGACCGCCGCTGGTCGGGGCCGACCGCGCAGGCATTGCGCGAGGCGGCGGAGAAGGTCTCGCGCGCGCTGGGGTATCGTCGCGGGAAACGATGAACAGGAACCGCGACGCGGAAGGACCCACGAAGACGCGCGCGCACCGCTTCTGCGTCGCGCCGATGCTCGACGTCTCCGATCGTCATTTCCGCTACTTTGCGCGCACGCTCACGCGCGGCGCGCGTCTGTACACCGAGATGATCACGACCGGCGCGCTGCTGCACGGGCCGCGCCGGCGCCTGCTCGCCTTCGACGAGGCCGAGCATCCGGTCGCGCTGCAGCTCGGCGGCAGCGATCCCGTCGAACTCGCGCAGGCCGCGCGCTTCGGCGAGGATGCCGGCTACGACGAGATCAACCTGAACTGCGGGTGTCCCAGCCCGCGCGTGCAGCGCGGCGCCTTCGGGGCGTGCCTGATGCGCGAGCCTGCGCTCGTCGCCGAGTGCGTGCGCGCGATGCGCGATGCGGTGTCGGTGCCGGTCACGGTGAAGCATCGCATCGGCGTCGACCGCATCGAGTCCTACGCGTTCGTTCGCGATTTCGTCGGCACGGTGTCCGAGGCCGGCTGCGAGGTCTTCATCGTGCACGCGCGCAATGCCTGGCTCGAGGGCCTGAGCCCGAAGGAGAACCGCCACGTGCCGCCGCTGCGCTACGGGGTGGTCGCACGGCTCGCGCGCGATTTCCCGCGGCTCGTCTTCGTGCTCAATGGCGGGTTGCGTTCTCACGCCGAAGCGCTCGCGCAGCTCGACGAGGTGCACGGCGTGATGATCGGGCGCGAGGCGTGCGAGAACCCGTGGATGCTCGCCGACGTCGATGCGCTGTATTTCGACCGGCTGGCGCCGTGCGCGACGCGCGACGAGGCGCTCGATGCGATGCGCCCGTACCTGCGCCGGCAGGTGGCGGCGGGCGAGGCGCCGAGAGCGGTCGTTCGCCACCTGCTCGGGCTGTTCAACGGCCTGCCCGGCGCGCGG
>DATGRE010000324.1:0-2091 GCA_035303885.1 Zeimonas sp.
CGATGATCGTCCTTGACATCATGTCAAGGTCAAGCGCCGGAATGGCAAGTGCGGCAAGCGGAGCGAGGCCGGGCGACGCGCGGCCGCGCGAGGAAACTGGAGGCGGAGGTCGGAATCGAACCGGCGTACACGGCTTTGCAGGCCGCTGCATGACCACTCTGCCACTCCGCCGGGAGCGCCAGACGCCGAACCGTGCGATCGGCGGTTCGCGAAGCGAGGGGGGAAGACTCTGGAGCGGGAGACGAGTCTCGAACTCGCGACCTCAACCTTGGCAAGGTTGCGCTCTACCAACTGAGCTACTCCCGCGCGAAGCCGGCAATTATAGCGGGTGAAGGGGCGGTGTCAAATCGACGCGCGGCAAGCGCGCTGCGTGCAGTGGCCGTCGAGCGCTTCGCGCACGAGCCGCCGCCGCTTCGCCGCGTGCGATGCTCGTGCGCGCAGGGCTCGCATCGAAGTCGTCAGGCGCGCATCGGCGTGACCCGTGCACCTTCCAGGGCGACACCGGCGGCCAGTCCTGCATTCGTCAGCACGAACGCGATGACGGGCTGCTGCACGTTCGCGGTATCGAGGCGTCCGTTGGCGCCGACGCGCGCAACCGCGACCGACGCGTCGACGCCGGCCGTCCAGCCATTGCTCGCCTGGAAGTGCTGCAACGCTTCGGGCGTCATGAACAGGTAGACGGCCGCCTGCGATTGCGCGCCCGCCTGCAGGCCGATCGAAGCCGCGTTGACCGAGTAGTACCCGAGCGTGCGCCCGCCGGGGCCGAGCAGCGCGCCGTCGCCGTGCGCGCCACCGATGCCGAAGCTGACCCGCACGACGGAAGGGAAGACGAGCACGCCGCTCGCCCGCTGCACCAGCTCGCGCGAGCCCGGCGTCGTTTCGTACAGCCTCGTCAGCGTCGTTTCGACTTCGGCGTCGATCTCGCGCTGCTTCGCCATCGCCGTGCCGGGGCCGCTGCGGCCGGTCGTCGTGCAGGCGGCCAGGCCGCCCGAGGCGAGCGCGAGCAGCCCGAGGGTGACGCGGCGGCGGGCGGCGTATGGGATTTGAGCTCGTTGCATCGTGGTCTCCGGATGGGGATCGAACATTCCGAGACCGGCAAACGGGTGGCCTGCGCACGCTTCGTGTTCACGCAGCGAGGTTCGTCCGCGGCCGTTCGGAGCGCTTCCGCGTCAGGAGCGCTCCCCAGGTTCCCGCCGGGCGGCCATCGCGCGCCCGAGCGCCGAGACGATCGCGTCGGCGCCCTGGGCGCCTCGAATGTCGATGCGCCGGTCGACGATGAACAACGGCACGCCGTTCACGTCCTGCGCGCGTAGCTCGCCTTCGGCGCGAGCCAGCCTCTCCAGCGTCGCCGGATCGTCGATCGTCGCGGCCGCGGCATCGCGCGCCATTCCGGCGCGCTCGGCGAGATCGAGCAATGCGTCGCGCGAGCTCAGGTCGGCACCCGCGACGAAGAATCCGCGAAACAGCTCCTCCACCATCGCCTGCTGCGGCTCGCCCGCCGGCGTCGCCGCGATCAGCGCGTGTGCGCGCAGCGTATTCGGCTGTCGTGCGATGCGTTCGATGTCGATCGACAGCCCGACCGATGTCGCTGCCGCCACGACGCGTGCGTACAACTGGCCGACGTCCGCAGTGCCGAACTTCTTCAGCAGGTAGTCGGCGCGGTCGGTGCCTTCGACTGGAATGTCGGGCGCGAGCTGGAACGCGTGCCACCGGACCTCGATCGGCACGTCGGGATGTCGCTGCGACCACGACTCGACGGCGCCCTCGAGCTGGCGCTTGCCGATGTAGCACCAGGGACAGACGACGTCGGATACGACGTCGACGGGGATCGGGTCCATGCGAGTTCCTCTGCGAGCTTCGGTGCGTGCAACGATAGCGGCCACGAGTGCGAGCGCATTCCCGTCGACGGCGACGCGGACGCTTCCTTCCGGTTCGCGTTCGCATTGCCGCAAGCACGAACGCCTCGAGCAGCGCTCGCTGCCGTCTTCCGCCCTCCGTCCTCCAGGTATGCGCGAAGACTCTCGAAATCGGGCACTAGGAGCCTGTCGGAGTTGAGCCGCCGACGGGCAAGGCAAAGGGGCTGAACGCAAA
>DATGRE010000325.1:0-7675 GCA_035303885.1 Zeimonas sp.
CTTCTCCGCTTCCTCGTCGGGGATCTCGGTCTCGAACTCGTCCTCGAGCGCCATCACGAGTTCGACGGTGTCGAGCGAGTCGGCGCCCAGATCGTCGACGAACGAGGATTCGTTCTTGATGTCCGCTTCGTTGACGCCGAGCTGTTCGGCGACGATCTTCTTGACGCGTTGTTCGATGCTTTCCATTCGGAGTTCCCTCTCGCTCTCAGGTTACCGTGCCCTTCGTTCGAACGGGGAACGGGCGCGGCGGATTGTATAGCACTTCGATGGACGCAACGGCGTGCGCCGTTCGTCCGGACGGCCGACGCGCGGCGGCGGCGCCCCCGCGCGCAAGGGCGTTCATTCCATGTACATGCCGCCGTTCACGTGCAGCGTGACGCCGGTGATGTAGCCCGCCTGCGGCGACGCGAGGAACGCGACGGCGGCGGCGACGTCGTCGGGCTGGCCGAAGCGCCCGGCGGGAATCTGCTGGACCAGCGCATTGGCCTGCGCCTCGCTCAACGCGCGCGTCATGTCGGTGTCGACGAAGCCGGGGGCGACGCAGTTGACGGTGATGTTGCGGCTGGCCAGCTCGCGCGCGAGCGCCCGGCTCATTCCGGCCACGCCCGCCTTGGCCGCCGCGTAGTTCGCCTGGCCGGCATTGCCGCTCGAGCCGACGACCGACCCGATGTTGACGATGCGCCCGTAGCGCGCCTTCGTCATCGGCCGCAGCACGAGGCGCGTGAGGCGGAACACCGCGTCGAGATTGGTGGCGATGACCTCGCTCCACTCCTCGTCCTTCATCCGCAGCGCGAGGTTGTCGCGCGTGATGCCGGCGTTGTTCACGAGGATCGCGGGCGCGCGCCCCTCGGCGATCAGCGACTCGACGAGCGCTTCGCAGGCCGATGCGTCGGTCACGTCGAGCACGTGGCCGCGTCCGGTGAGTCCGGCCTGCTCGAAGGCGCTCGAGATCGCCTGCACGCCGGCTGCGCCGGTCGCGGTGCCGACGACCGAGGCGCCCTGGCGCGCCAGCTCGAGCGCGATCGCCCGGCCGATTCCACGCGAGGCGCCGGTCACCAGCGCCACCTGGTTGAGAAGCTTCATGCCTGTTCTCCGGCAACGGCGGCGAGCGCCGCCTCCAGCGATGCGGGATCGTGCACGCTCGAGGTCGCGAGCGAACGGTCGATGCGCGAGACGAGTCCGGTGAGCACTTTGCCCGGACCGAACTCGACGACGCGCGTCGCGCCCATCGCCTTCAGCCGCTGGACGACCTCGACCCAGCGCACCGGCGACGACGCCTGCCGCACGAGCGCATCGCGGATGCGCGCGGGATCGGACTCGACGGCGACGTCGACGTTGTTGAGCACCGGCCAGCGCGGCGCACGCACCTCGATCGCGGCGAGCGCCTGCGCAAGCCGCTCGCCGGCGGGGCGCAGCAGCGCCGAATGGAACGGTGCGGAAACGGGAAGCGGCATCGCGCGCTTCGCACCCGCCGCCTTCGCGTACTCGCACGCGCGTTCGACGGCGGCGGAATGCCCGGCAATGACGACCTGCGACGGCGCGTTCCAGTTGGCCGGAGCGACGAGCTCCCCCTCGACGTCCGCGCACGCCCGCTCGCAGGCGCGGCGCACGCCGTCGTCGTCGAGACCGAGGATCGCCGCCATCGAACCCTCGCCCACCGGCACCGCCTCCTGCATCGCCTGCGCGCGCAGCCGCACGAGCCGCACGGCATCCTCGAAGCCGATCGCGTCGGCGACCGCGAGCGCGGTGTACTCGCCGAGACTGTGTCCGGCCATCGCGGCCGGCGCCGGACCGCCGGCGTCGCGCCACGCGCTCCAGCTGACGTAGCCGGCGACCAGCATCGCCGGCTGCGTGTTGACGGTGAGCGCGAGCGCTTCGGCCGGACCTTCGGCGATCAGCGTGGAGAGCTTCTCGCCGAGCGCGTCGTCGGCGCGGGCGAGCAGCGAACGGGCCTCGGGCGAGGCCGCCAGGAAGGCGGAGAGCATCCCCACCGATTGGGATCCCTGCCCGGGAAACACGAATGCTACGGTCATCGTGGAGCGTTCCGTGAAGGGGCGCGAAACTCAGAAGCGCACGAGCGCGGCGCCCCAGGTGAAGCCGCCCCCGACGCCTTCCATCAGCACGTTCTGGCCCGCCCGGATCCGCCCGTCGCGCACCGCCCGATCGAGCGCGAGCGGGATCGACGCGGCCGACGTGTTGGCATGCTCGTCGACGGTGACGACGACCTTCGACATCGGCAGGCCGAGCTTGCGCGCCGTGGCGTTCAGGATGCGCACGTTCGCCTGGTGCGGGATCACCCAGTCGACCGCCTCGATCGGCAGGCCCGCTTCGGCGAGCGTCTCGCGCGCCACGGTGTCGAGCACCGAGACGGCGAGCTTGAACACCGCCTGCCCGTCCATCGTCAGGTACGGATGGCCGGTGACCTCGCCGTTGCAGACGTTGCCCGCGGTGCGCAGGATCGACTCGTGCCGGCCGTCGGCGTGCAGCTTCGCCGCGAGCACGCCGGGCTGGTCGGCGCCGGCGAGCACGACCGCTCCGGCGCCGTCGCCGAACAGCACGCAGGTGCCGCGATCGTTCCAGTCGAGGATGCGCGAGAACACCTCGGCACCGACCACGAGCGCCCGGTTCGCGAGCCCGGTGCGGATCATCGAGTCGGCGACCGCGAACGCATAGACGAATCCGGTGCACACCGCCTGGACGTCGAAGGCGGCGCCGCCCGGCGCACCGAGCGCCTTTTGCACGAGGCACGCCGTGCTCGGGAAGACGAAATCGGGCGTCGAGGTGGCGACGATGATGAGGTCGAGATCGGTGGCGGCGAGCCCGGCCGCATCGAGCGCGTTGCGCGCCGCCTCGGTGGCCAACTGGCTCGAGGTCACGCCCTCGGCGGCGATGTGCCGCTGGCGGATGCCGGTACGGGCGACGATCCACTCGTCGGAGGTGTCGATGCCGCGCGCACCGAGCTGCGCGACCAGTTCGTGATTGGTGACGATGCGCGGCGGCAGGCTGCTGCCGGTACCGACGATGCGCGAGTGGCGGTGCTTCATGAGGTGGTAGGTTGGTTCACGGGGGGCCCGACGCGTGCATCGGATCCGACGCGCGGCGGCGCGGAAGCGTCGGCCTGCACCACTTTCGGCAGCCGCTCCTCGATGCCGTGCAACAGCCCGTTGCGCACCGCGTCGTAGGCGCGGCGCAACGCGAATTCGAAAGCGAAGGCGTCGGCCGACCCGTGGCTCTTGATGACGACGCCGCGCAGGCCGACCAGCACCGCGCCGTTGTAGCGCCGCGGATCGAGCCGCTTGCGAAAGCGTCGCAGCACCGGAAACGACAGCAGCGCGATCAGGCGGGTGAACACGTGGCGCTTGTATTCCTCGCGGATGTAGCCGCCCAGCATGCGCGCCAGCCCCTCGGAGGTCTTCAGCGCGACGTTGCCGACGAATCCGTCGCAGACGACGACGTCGGTCGTGCCCTCGTAGATGTCGTTGCCCTCGACGTTGCCGTAGAAGTTCAGCGGACTCGCGCGCAGCAGCTCGGCGGCGAGCTTCACCGTGTCGTTGCCCTTGATCGCCTCCTCGCCGATGTTCAGCAGTCCGACGCTCGGCTGCTCGCGTCCGTCGAGCGCGGCGACGAGCGCCGAGCCCATGATCGCGAACTGCAGCAGGTGCTCGGGCTCGCAGTCGACGTTCGCGCCGAGATCGAGCATCGTGGTCTTGTCGCCGCGCTGGTTCGGCATCTGCGAGGCGATCGCCGGACGGTCGATGCCCTCGAGCATCTTCAGCACGAAGCGCGAGATCGCCATCAGCGCGCCGGTGTTGCCGGCACTCACGCAGGCATCGGCCTCGCCCTTCTTGACGAGGTCGATCGCCACGCGCATCGACGAGTTGCGCTTGGTGCGCAGCGCGACCGCCGGAGGATCGTCCATCTCGACGACTTCGTCGGCGTGGCGCAGCTCCAGGCGCTCGCCGGGCACCGGGACCCTCTTGCCGCGATGCCGCAGTCGCGCCTGTTCCTGCGCGAGCGCCGCCTCGATCGCGTCGGTGCGCCCGACGAGCAGCAATCGCACGTCGGGCACCGAGGCGAGGAAGTGCAGCGCGGCGGGAACGGTGACCGGACAACCATGGTCACCGCCCATGCAGTCGATGGCGATGCGTACTGTCACGGGGCCTGTTCAGGCGAAACGCGGCATCGACGCGAGGCCGCCCGCGAGCGACGATGCGTTGTCGGGCCGATCGGAACGTCGGAGGCCGCCGTCGCGAGCGGCCCAGGGTTGCGCCCGGTAGCGGATCCGTACGCGGGTACGGCGAGCATCGCAGGTGCGGGACCGGACCGCGCGACGCGTTCCTCGGCGTGTTCGCTCAGTCGTCGGACTTGGTGCGCAGCACCTTCCGGCCCCGATAGAAGCCGGTCGGGCTCACGTGGTGGCGACGGTGGACCTCGCCCGTGGTGGGTTCGACGGCGAGCGGCGGATTCTCGAGGAAGTCGTGCGAGCGGTGCATTCCGCGCTTCGACGGCGACTTCTTGTTCTGCTGGACAGCCATGGTGAAGCCTCGAAGGACAATCGACGATTATACCTGCTCACTGCGGGGTTTCGTCGCCTCCCGCGGGCCCATTGCGTCGCAGTCGCCGCAGCCCCGCCAACGGCTTCTCCGGCGCCTCGGCCTCGGGCACCTCCTCGCGCAGGGCGCGCGCCGGCTCGCAGCCCTCGTGCCGCGGCATCGGGGGCAGCGCGAGAATTGCCTCGTCCTCGATCAGCGCGCCCAGGTCGAAGCGCGTGCCGCCGGCGAGCACGTCGTATTCGTCGTCCTCCGGATCGAGCCGCTCGGCTTCGTCCTCGCTCGCCACGAGACGATAGCGCCGCGTATCGCCGACGGACACCTCGACCGGCTGCAGGCAGCGCACGCAGGCGGGATGCAGCGACGCCGAGAACGACAGCTCCATGAACTCGTCGCTCCCGCCTTCGGGGCGCGCATGGCGCCAGCCGCGAAGGGTCCATTCGATGCGGCCCTGCGGCGACGCGAGCAGCGACGCCAGGCGCGGCAGCCCCTCGACCTCGAGCTCGCCCGAGAGCGTCTGGCCGCTGCGCGCCAGGCGCGCGGTATCGATCGTGTTCGCCATCGCGTCCTTATCATAGCGACTGCCCCGCCCGCCCCCGCGACCTCGTCCCATGACACGCCCGCCCGCCCCGCTGATCCTCGCCTCGACCTCCCGGTACCGGCGCGAGCTGCTCGAACGGATCACGCACGACTTCGACGTGCAGGCGCCGGACGTCGACGAGACGCCGAAGCCGGGCGAGCCGCCAAGCGCGACGGCGCAACGGCTCGCGCTCGAGAAGGCGCTCGACGTCGCCGCGCGGTACCCGCAGGCGCTCGTCATCGGATCGGACCAGACGGCGACGATGGACGGCGCGCATGCGATCGGCAAGCCGGGCGATCACGAAGGCGCGCGTGCGCAGCTGCGCGAAGCGTCGGGGCGCACCCTGCATTTCCACACGGCGCTCGCCTGCGTGCGACGTGTCGACGGATTCCGCGCACAGGCCCTCGTGCAGACCCGGGTTCGCTTCCGCACGCTCGAAGACGCGGAGATCGAGCGCTATCTGCAGCTGGAGCGTCCCTACGATGTCGTCGGCGCCGCCAAGGCCGAAGGACTCGGCATCGTGCTGCTCGAAGCGATCGAGGGGGACGACCCGACCGCGCTGATCGGCCTGCCGCTGATCGCACTCGGTCGCATGCTGCGCGAAGCGGGCCTGTCGCCGCTCGCCGAACGCAGCGAATGACGACCGGCACGCTGTGGCTCATCCCGACGCCGATCGGGCCCGCCGATGACGCACGAACGGTGCTGCCGCCCGCGACGCTCGCGTGCGTGGCCCGGCTCGACTACTTCGTCGTCGAGAACGCGCGCAGCGCGCGCGCCTTCCTGAAGGCGGCGGGTACCGCCAGGCCGCTGCAGGCGCTCGAGCTCGTCGAGCTCGACGAGCACACGCCGGCCGCGCGCATCCCCGAGCTGCTGGCGCCGGTGCTGGACGGGCGCGATGCCGGACTGCTCTCGGAAGCGGGTGCGCCCGCGGTCGCCGACCCGGGCGCATCCCTCGTCGCGGCGGCGCACGCGGCCGGCATCCCCGTGCGCCCACTCGTCGGGCCGAGCGCGATGCTGCTCGCGCTGATGGCGTCCGGGATGAACGGACAGCGCTTCTCGTTCGCCGGCTACGTGCCGACGCAGCCGGAGGCGCGTCTGCGCCGGCTGCGCGAGCTCGAGCGCCGCTCGCAGCGCGAGGACGAGACCGTGCTGATCATCGAGACGCCGTATCGAAACCGCGCCCTGCTCGACGCCGCGCTGCTCGCGCTCGCTCCCACGACGCGCCTGCTCCTCGCCAGCGAGCTGACCACGCCCGCCGAACGCATCGTCGTCGACACCGTCGCCGGATGGCGCCGTGCACGACGCGAAGTGCCCAAGGCGCCGGCAGTGTTCGCGCTGCAGGCGCGCGCGGCCACGCCCGCACGCCGCTGAGGCAACGCCACGCCGCGGAAGATGTCGGTGGACGTCAGCGCGGCAGCGACTGCGCGAGTCCGCCGGCGAGCGTGCGCGCGATCGCCTCGCCGGCGGCAGTCCCGATCCGGCGCGTAAGCCGCTCCAGGAGATTCCTGCGCGGCGAGAAATCGACGACGCGCTCGGCCTGCACGACGTCGCGTGCGACGGATTCGAGCGAACCGAGGGCGTCGGCCAGTCCGAGCTCGACGCTGCGCTCGCCGGTCCAGACGAGTCCGCTGAACATCTGCGGCGTCTCCTTCAGCCGCTCGCCGCGCCCTCGCCGCACGACGTCGACGAACTGGCGATGGATCTCGCCGAGCATGCGCTGCGCATGCTCGCGCTGCTCCTCGGGCAGCGGCGAGAACGGATCGAGAAAGCCCTTGTTCTCTCCGGCGGTGAGCAGGCGACGCTCGATTCCGAGCTTGTCCATCGCACCGACGAATCCGAAGCCTTCGATCAGCACGCCGATCGAACCCACGAGACTCGCCTTGTCGACGAAGATCCGGTCGGCGGCGGCGGCCACGTAATAGCCGCCCGAGGCGCAGACGTCCTCGACGACGGCGTACAGCGGCGTGTCGGGGTGCTCGGCACGCAGCCGCCGGATCTCGTCGTGGATGATGCCCGCCTGCACGGGGCTGCCGCCGGGACTGTTCACGCGCAGCACCACGGCCGCCGTGTTGGCGTCGCGAAACGCCGCCTGCAGGGCCTCGACGATTTCGTCGGCCGATGCATCGCCCTCGGCGGCGATCACGCCACGCAGCTCGACCAGTGCGGTGTGCGGACCGGTCGACACGCGGGCGTCGCGCGCGTACCAGCCGCTCGCCAGCACCAGCGCGAACAGGATCCAGGCGAAGGTGAGCAGGCGAAAGAAGATCGTCCAGCGGCGTGCGCGCCGCTGCTCGCGCAGCGTGGCGAACAGCAGCCGCTCGAGCACGTCGCGCTGCCAGCGCGGATCGGCGGAGGATTCGACGGCGGCGGACGTTGTCGGAGCGGTCGTCGCGCGGGCGGCGCGATTCGCGCCGTCGGCACCGCCGTCGCCCGGCGGGCCGTCGCGCGGCGTGCCTGGATCGGTCATGGAGCGCTTCCGGGAAAACGATTCGGGAGGGACACGGGCGCGCATCGTACCCGCACCCGGCCTTCTCGTTCTTCGCAG
>DATGRE010000326.1:0-7941 GCA_035303885.1 Zeimonas sp.
CGTGGCGCGGCCCGGTGCGCGAGGATCCGCGCTGGCACGAAGGATGGCTCGGCGCGGGCGCGGGCGCGCTCGCCTTCGCGCTCGTCGCCGCCGTCGGCGCGCGGCGCCGTCGAGGGGGGCCCGGCGCGGCACGCTTCGTGCTCGCGCAGGCGCTCGCCGGCGCGGCGGCCGGCGCGCTGCTCGTCGCCCAATGGCGGCACGCGGTGCACTGGAACCAGGACCTCTCGCACGAGCTGCCGGCGCTCGCCGGAGCGCTCGGCACGATCGCCTACGCGTGGCTCGCCGTCGCGCGGCTTTCGACGAGCGCCGACGGGACGCCGGCCGCGCCGCTGCCGGGAGTGCACGCCGCGCTGCGCGGGCGCAGCGCCGGACGGGGCCCACGCGTGCTCGGCCTGCTGCGCTTCGGCTTCCTCTTCGCGGCGGCGATGGCCGTCGTGCTGCTCGTGTTCGACGCGCGCTATCGCGGCTTCGCGTGGGCGAGCTTCGCAATGCCGCTGCTGCTGCAAGGACTCGTCGCGCTGCGCGGCGAACGGCTGCTCGCCGATGCGCGCGAGGAGCGCGCGCTGTGCCTCGTCGTGCTCGCCGGCGCCGCGCTCGCGCTCGCGCAGGAGACGCTGCTCAACGCTCAGGCGATCGTGTTCCTAGGCGGGCTCGCACTGTTCGCGCTCGCCTGCGCCGGTGCGCCGCACTCGCGCACGAGCACGAGCATGCCGAGCAGCGAGGCGAAGGCCGAGGGCGCGAACGAATAGAGGACGAGCCCGGCGCCGCCGAGAACGAGCGCCGCCTGCGCGAGCCGCGCGCTGCGAACGACCGTCGCGAGCAGGCCGACGCCGAGCGCCGCCCAGCCCAGGCCCTGGCGGAGGAAAGCGAGCAGCACGAGCGTGCGCAGCGCGCAGGCGCCCGACCACGGGGCCGGGTCGCAGGCATGCGCGATCGGCGCGGGCTCGATGACGAGATGGCGCACGAGCAACGCGACGGCCACCGCGAGCCCGAACGGCGCCGCCCGCCGCAGCACGCCGGGCAGCGCGCGAACGACGGGCGAGGCGGCGAGCGCATCGGGATCGGGCAGCCGCGGAATCACGTCAACGATGATAGGCGGTCTCGCCGTGCGCCACGATGTCGAGTCCCTGGCGCTCCTCGTCCTCGGCCACCCGCAGCCCCATCGTGTGCTTGATCGCCTGGAAACCGACGAAGGCGACGACCGCGGACCAGGCGATCGTCAGCAGCACCGCCTGCAGCTGCACCCACACCTGCCCGACGATCGAGTACTCGGACGACGTCGCGTTCGCCACGTAGTCGTACACGCCGACGCCGCCGAGCGCGGGCGCGGCGAAGACGCCGGTGAGCAGCGCGCCGACGATCCCGCCGACGGCGTGCACGCCGAACACGTCGAGCGCGTCGTCGACGTCGAGCCAGCGCTTCAGCCCGTTGACCCCCCACAGGCAGACGAGCCCGGCGACCAGCCCGATGAAGATCGCGCCGATCGGACCGACGAAGCCGCACGCGGGCGTGATCGCGACCAGGCCGGCGACCGCGCCCGACGCCGCGCCGAGCATCGACGGCCGGCCCTTGAACCACCACTCGCCGAAGGTCCACGACAGCGTCGCCGCCGCGGTGGCGATCAGCGTGTTGGCGAAGGCGAGCGCCGCGCCCGCGTTCGCCTCGAGATTCGAGCCGGCGTTGAAGCCGAACCAGCCGACCCACAGCAGCGACGCGCCGATCATCGTCGAGACGAGCGAGTGCGGCGCCATCGACTCGCGGCCGTAGCCGATCCGCTTGCCGATCACGTACGCGCCCACCAGCCCGGCGACGCCGGCATTGATGTGCACGACGGTGCCGCCGGCGAAATCGAGCGCGCCGCGCTGCCACAGGAATCCCGCGCCCGCGGTGACCGCGTCGAGCGAGGCCGCGTCGGTGATCGCGTCGGGCCCGGCCCAGTACCAGACCGCGTGCGCGATCGGCAGGTAGCTGAACGTGAACCAGAAGGCCGAGAAGACGAGCACCGCGCCGAAGCGCGCGCGCTCGGCGAAGGCGCCGACGATCAGCGCGCAGGTGATCCCCGCGAACGTCGCCTGGAACGCGACGAAGCTCAGCTCGGGCAGCACGACGCCCTTGCTGAAGGTCGCCGCCGTCGCGTCGGCGCCGACACCGGCGAGGAAGAGCTTCGAGAAATCGCCGTAGAAGAGGCCGTCGCCGCCGAAGGCGAGCGAATAGCCGTAGACGGTCCACAGCACGACGACGAGCGCGAAGACGACGAGCACCTGCATCAGGACGGACAGCATGTTCTTCGCGCGCACCATCCCGCCGTAGAAGAGCGCGAGGCCGGGGATCGTCATCATCACGACGAGCAACGTGGCGACGGTGATCCACGCGACGTCGCCCTTGGCCGGCTCGGGGGCGGCGAAGGCGGGTGCGGCGGAAACGAGCGCCGCGGCAGCGGCGGCGGCACGGACGACGGCGCCGCGAAGGGCGAAGGTGCGATCGCCGACGCCGCGGGCGGCGGCGAGCGCGGTGCGATACGCGGGCATTCTTCGTTCTCCTAGGATGCGCATCACGATCACAGCGCCTCGTTACCGGTCTCGCCGGTGCGGATGCGCACGACCTGCTCGAGGTCGTAGACGAAGATCTTCCCGTCGCCGATCTTGCCGGTGCGCGCCGACATCTGGATCGCCTCCACCGCCCGGTCGACGAGCTCGTCGGGCATCGCGACGTCGATCTTCACTTTCGGCAGGAAATCGATCACGTACTCGGCGCCGCGGTACAGCTCGGTGTGTCCCTTCTGTCGCCCGAAGCCCTTGACCTCGGCGACCGTGATGCCCTGCACGCCGATCGCCGAGAGCGCCTCGCGCACCTCGTCGAGCTTGAAGGGTTTCAGCACTGCGGTGATCATCTTCATCGTCGTCTCCCGGTTCGTTGCTCAGAAGGACCTACCGACCGTCAGCACCGCCGTACCCTTGCCGAGGTCGCGGTTGCGCGCACTGCGGTAGCACTCGCCGGCGCCCCCCTTCGCGTCGGTGTCGATGTACGAAAGGCTCCAGTCCAGCCCGGCCCAAGACGTGGCGACGCCGAGCTTCCAGTCGGTGTAGCTGCAGTCGCTCGACAAGCGGATGCGCACGCCCTGCAGCGAACCGGAGGGCACGCGCTGGTGACCGACGTGCGCGACGAGCGCGAAGCCGCGCCCGAGATCGACGTTCGCGCCCAGGTCGAGATAGCCGGCTCCCTCGCTGTCGGGCACACCGAAGAGATTGGTCAGTGCGTGTGAGTACTTCAGCGTGAACATCCGCCAGCTGCCGGCGACGTAGAGCTCGGTCGTGTGCGGCGAGGTGAAGCCCGCCGGATAGCTGCCCGGATAGAAGTAGCGCAGCAGGCCGACGTCGTAGCCGAAGCCGCGCCACGCGCCGCGCCAGCCGCCGTAGAGGTCGAGCTCGAGGCTGCTGCTCACGTCGTCGTCGGCATCGGCGAGCCAGCTGACGTTCGATCCCCAGGTGCCGACATACAGGCCGCTCGCGTGCGAGTAGTCGAGGCCGCCCTGCAGCGCCGGATCGCCGTCGGTCTGCGCGATGCCGCGATAGCGATACTCGGTGGCGATCGAGACGTTCGCGCCGAGCGTATGCGGAGAGGCGGTTTCGCCGCCCGCCTGCGCCTGCGCACAGGGAACGGCGGACATCAAGCCGGCGACGGCGAGAACGGGTACGGCGAACGGCACACGCATCGGGGATCCTCCCGGAGTGGTCTCGTCCAGGAAGAGGCAGCTTTCGTGCCATCGCGCACGCTGCGCGGCTTCGGTGCATGCGCGCCCGCCGCGCGACATGTGCGAGGGCTTCGATGCACCCGATCGGCGCCTGCGGCTGCGCTTCGTGCACGGGGAACGCGCCCTCGGCTCGGTGTCCTGCCGGCAGGCATCGGCCGTTCGCATCGGCTGATCGCCGCAGGGACGAAGCGCTGCGCGGCGGGCTCGCGGTGCTAGACTCGTTTCACATGGACAAGACACCGCAATCGCTGCTCGCCGAGTTGCAGCAACGCGTATCGGAGCTGTTCCGAAGCAGCCCGGCGGCCGACATCGAGCGCAACCTGAAGGCGATGCTCGCGCAGACCTTCCAGCGCGTCGAGCTCGTCACGCGCGACGAATTCGACACGCAGCTCGAGCGCCTGTCGCGGCTGCAGGAGCGCGTCGAGTCGCTCGAGCGGCGCCTGGCCGAATACGCCACCGATGCGGCCGGCGGTGCCGCGCAGACCGGAACGACCTCGGCCTCCGAGCCACCGCCGACGGGTGCGGCCGTCGCGGCCGGTGCCGCGGGGGCGGGCGCGGCCGGCGCCGGCGCGATCCCCATGCCCGGCCCGAGCGCGTCGCCCGATGACGCGGGCCCGGTGATCTAGGCGCCGGTTCGCACCGCCGGCCCGCGCGGCGCGCTCGCTCTTTGCGGCCCGCGATGCCACTCGCCGTCGTGCACAGCCGCGGCCTCGTCGGGCTCGACGCGCCGCAGGTCAGCGTCGAGGTGCACATCGGCATCGGCCTGCCGGCCTTCCACGTCGTCGGACTTCCCGAAGCCGAGGTCCGCGAGAGCCGCGACCGCGTGCGCGCGGCGCTGCTGCACGCCGGCTTCGATTTCCCCAACCGGCGCCTCACGGTGAATCTCGCGCCGGCCGACCTGCCGAAGGCGTCGGGGCGCTTCGACCTGCCGATCGCGGTGGGCATTCTCGCGGCGAGCGGGCAGGTGCCGTCACATGCGCTCGACGAGCTGGAGTTCGTCGGCGAGCTCTCGCTCACCGGAGCCGTCCGCCCGATCCGGGGCGCACTCGCGATGGCGCTGGCCGTCGCGCACGAGACGCGGCCCCGCACGCTGCTGCTGCCCGCGGCCAACGGCGACGAAGCCGCGCTGGTCGACGGCGTGCGCCTGCTGGGCGTCGAAGACCTCGCCGGCGTGGCCGCGCATCTGGGCGGCGCCAGTCCGCTCGTGCGCATCGCGCCGCGCACCCCCGCGGCCCTCGAGCGCGAAGGCGACGACCTCGCCGACGTCAAGGGCCAGGCATTCGCCAAGCGTGCGCTCGAGGTCGCCGCGGCCGGTGCGCACAACCTGCTGATGATCGGACCGCCCGGCGCCGGCAAGTCGCTGCTCGCGCAGCGCATGCCGGGCATCCAGCCGCCGATGGACACGAGCGAAGCGCTCGAGAGCGCCGCGCTGGCGAGCCTGCACGGCGCCTTCCGCGTGCGCGACTGGGGACGCCGTCCGTTCCGGGCGCCGCATCACGGCGCCTCCGCAGCGGCGATCGTCGGCGGCGGATCGAACCCACGGCCGGGCGAGGCGAGCCTCGCGCACAACGGCGTGCTCTTCCTCGACGAGCTGCCCGAGTTCTCGCGCACCGTGCTCGAGGCGCTGCGCGAGCCGCTCGAAACCGGTCGCATCGCCGTCGCCCGCGCCGCGCGCCGGATCGAGTTTCCCGCGCGCTTCCAGCTCGTGGCCGCGATGAACCCGTGCCCCTGCGGCTACTACGGCAGCGCGCGCTGCCGCTGCACGCCGGAGCAGGTGCAACGGTATCGCGCCCGCCTGTCGGGGCCGCTGCTCGATCGCATCGACCTGCTGATCGGCGTCGTCCCGGTGAGCGAAACCGAGCTGATGCGTCCGTCCGACGGAGAGCCGAGTGCGGCGATCGCCGCGCGCGTAGCGGCGGCGCGCGACCGGCAGCGCGCCCGCCAACGCATCGCCAACGCGTTCCTGCCGCCGGCCGAGATCGACCGGCACTGCGCGCTCGACACGGCCGCCGCATCGCTGCTGCGCCAGGTCGCGCGCCGCCAGCACTGGTCGTCGCGCACGCTGCATCGCGTGCAGAAGCTCGCGCGCACGATCGCCGATCTCGCCGACGCCGAGCGGATCGACGCGCGCCACGTCGCCGAAGCGGTCGGCTATCGTCGGGCGCTCGACGTCGATGCTGCGCACGGTGCTACGCTTGGCGCGCCATGACCAAGATCGAATCCAGCCAACCGCTCGCCGGACTGACCGTCGTCGAGCTCCACGCGATCGGCCCGGTGCCCTTCGCCGGCCAGCTCCTGCGCTCGCTCGGTGCGCGCGTGCTGCGCGTGTCGCCGCCCGCCGACCCCGGCCTCGGCGTGCGCGTGCCGCCGCAATACGACCTGCTGAACACCGGGAAGGAAGAACGTGCGCTCGACCTGAAGGAGGCCGCCGGCCTCGAGGCGCTGCACGCCGAGCTCGCCGGCGCGGACGTGCTGCTCGAAGGCTTCCGTCCGGGCGTGCTCGAACGCCTCGGCCTGGCGCCGGCCACGCTGCTCGAGCGGCATCCGCGGCTGGTGATCGGCCGGCTCTCGGGCTGGGGCAGCCGCGGCGCGCTCGCGCCGCGCGCCGGCCACGACATCAACTACCTCGCGCGCGCCGGAGTGCTCCACGCGATCGGCACACGCAACGAACCGGTGGTGCCGCTGAACGTCGTCGCCGACTTCGGCGGCGGCGCGATGCACCTGCTCGTCGGCGTGCTCGCCAGCCTCGTGCAGCGCTCGGTCACCGGACGCGGCGGCACCGTGGAGACGAGCATCCTCGCCGGCACCGTCGGACTGACGCCGATGTTCTACGGCCTGCTGGCCGGCGGCGTCTGGAATCTCGAGCGCGCGAACAACCTGCTCGACGGGGCGATGCCGTTCTACCGCGTCTACCGCTGCGCCGACGACCGTTTCGTCGCGGTCGGCGCGCTCGAACCGAAGTTCTATCGCGAGCTGCTCGACGTCACCGGGCTCGCGGGCGAGATCGACGCGAGCGAGCAGTACAAAGCCGCGACCTGGCCGGAAACGGCGCGGAAATTCGAGCAGCGCTTCGCCACCCGCACGCGCGACGACTGGGCCAGGGTCGCCGACGAGCGCGACGCCTGCCTGGCGCCGGTGCTCGATTTCATCGAGGCCGCGCGCGATCCGCACAACCTGGCGAACGGCCTGTATCGCGCGCAGCCGTTCCCGCAACCGGATACGACGATCCGCTTCGGCTGATCGGGGCTGGGGCGGGCGAGGGCGCGGCGGCGGGCGGCGGGCGGCGGGCGGCGGGCGGCGGTCCACCGAGAACTCCACGGCGGCGGTCCACGGCAAACGCCGCAGCCGGGTCCACCGAAAAGGGCGGACGCTCGGAATACGAGCGTTTTCAATCGTGGATCAGATTCCACGCGAGGCATCGCTCGAAACGCGAGCGTTCCGCGCGACGTTCGCCAGGCAGAGCACGCTCGACCGGGCGCACGCTCCAACGGGCGCACGCGCCACGCAACGCATGCAATAGCGCAATGCACTCCGTACGCGACGGATGCCCCGCATGCCGCGCACGATGCACAGCAAACCCCACGCAACGGCGCGGCCCCGGTCCACCAGGAAACTGCGAGCGCTTTGCAACACGAGCGTTCTGGAATGGACCCGCTGGCACGCATCCACGCGATCCACGCAGAGTTCAACGCACGCGGAGTTGCGCGACCAGATCTCGGTGAGCCGTATCCGCGTAGCGCTCGAAGGCCAGCCGATCGACCTGCCCGTCTTCCGAAGGAAGGCTTCACGCGCCGTGTGCAAAGACAGCACCGACGGCTGCTCGGCCGACTTGATCGGAACGAAGCGCATGTTTGGTCGGGTAACGGCCTCGCAGATTGCTTCCGCATCGAGCGAGTCGTTCTTGTTGGTCTTGACGTACGGCTTCACGAACTGCGCAGCCATCATCTTGACCTGATGGCCCAGTGCCGCGAGCTTCGCCGCCCAGAAATGCGCGCCACCGCAGGCTTCGATCCCGATCAGACACGGCTCGAGACGCGCGAAGAACGGTACGAGCTGATCACGCTTCAGCTGCTTGCGAAGAACCGCGACACCTCGCTCGTTGACACCGTGAACCTGGAACACGTTCTTGGCCAGATCGAGACCGATCGTCATCACCTTCATGACTCGCTCTCCTGTCTTCCGCTTGAGGG
>DATGRE010000327.1:0-18078 GCA_035303885.1 Zeimonas sp.
CGCCGCCCGTCTGCCAGCCGGCGAGCTCGAGCAGCAGCGTGCGCAGCAGCTCGATGCCCTCGCCGGTCTTCGCCGAGAGCCAGACCGATGCCTCGACCGGAACCTCGCCGTCCGTATCGGCGGCCTCGTCGGGCGAACCGCCCTCGCCTGCATCGGTCCCGGTCGGCCCGCGTTCGATGCGCGCCTGCGCACCGATCAGGTCGATCTTGTTGTGGACGCGCACGACGGGAACGTGCCGCTCGAGCCTGCGTTCGAGCTGTTCCTCGATCGCGCGAGCGCCCGCCGCATCGACGTTCCGGCAATCGAGCAGGTGGACGACGACGTCCGCCCTGCCCGCCTCCGACCACGTGCGATCGATGCCCAGGCGCTCGACGAGATCCTCGGTGTCGCGCAGCCCCGCGGTGTCGACGACGTTCAACGGAACCCCGTCGATCTGGATCGCCTGGGCGATGCGGTCGCGCGTGGTCCCCGGAACGTCGGTGACGATCGCGATCTCCGCGCCGGCGAGCGCATTGAGCAGCGAGCTCTTTCCCACGTTCGGCTCGCCGATCAGCACGACGTTCAATCCTTCGCGCAGCAACGCGCCGCGGCGCGCCTGCCCGAGCAGCGCATCGAGCGACGTGCGCAGCCTCGCCAGCCGCCCGCGCGCATCGGACGCTTCGAGGAAATCGATCTCCTCTTCCGGGAAATCGAGCGTCGCCTCGACCAGCGTGCGCAGCTCGATCAACCCGTCGACGAGCGCATGCACCGCATCGGAGAACTCGCCGGACAACGAACGCGCGGCCGATCGCGCCGCCTGCTCGGTGCTCGCATCGATCAAGTCGGCCACCGCCTCGGCCTGCGCGAGATCGAGCTTGTCGTTCAGGAACGCACGCTGCGTGAACTCGCCCGGCTCGGCGAGCCGCGCACCGATCGCGCGTCCCGCCTCCAGCACTCGGCGCAGCAGCAGCTGCAGGACGACCGGGCCGCCGTGCCCCTGCAGCTCGAGCACGTCTTCGCCGGTGTACGAATGCGGCGCCGGATAGAAGATCGCGATGCCGCGATCGAGGACGCTGCCGTCGCCGGCGAAGAAGGGGCCGTAGGTCGCGTGCCTGGGGGCGAGCGGGCGCCGCAGCACCTCGTCGATCACCGCCTGCAACCCGCTGCCCGAAAGGCGCACGACGCCGATGCCTCCGCGCCCGGGGGCGGTCGCGATGGCGGCGATGGGTTCGGGCGGGGGTGCGGTATCGGGCGCAGGCAAGGTCTTCCGAATTCGACAGGAACGCCCCATCATTATCGTGGCTCGCTGCACGCGGAGGCCCCGATGCATGCACTCATCACCGGCGCCAACGGCCATCTCGGCTACAACCTGGTCGCGCGACTGCTCGCCGACGGGCATCGCGTCCGCGGCAGCGTTCGCTCGCTCGACGATCCGTCGCGAACCGCACGGCGGCGCGCGCTCGGCGACATCGAGCTGGTCGAAGCGAGGCTGGCGTTCTGAGATCACGATCGAGCAGACACTGCGCGACACGGTCGAGGCGATCCGCGTACGCCGTCGTGGGCAGGTCGCGCAGCCTGCCTGAGCGGGGGTCGACGGCGGGGCGGGTCGACGGCGGGGCGGGGGATCGACGACAGCGCCGGGGTCGAAAGCTAGGCGGGGTCGACAGCGGGACGGGAGACCGCCGCCGCGGCGCCTTGCTTTAGCAATACGGCCTGCCACACGGCCGGCCGCAGGAAGTGCCCGATATTCGGGACTTCTCGCTCACGCTGCGGCCGTCGCAGCCGAAAAGTCCCGTTACTCGGGACCTTCCGGTTGCGCCGACTCCATCGCTGGACGAATGTCCCGATTTCGGGGCCTTTTGATCGCGGCATCCCGTCCCCGACGACGACATGCCGCCCACGAGCACACCATCGCGCCCGCAACGACAGCACCCGCCCGGGAAGCGCCGGCCCCGAAGACCGCGCCCGGCTCAATCCGCCTGGGGCATCGTCCGACCGCCCACGTACCGCAGGAGCAGGCCGTCGTCGACGGGATCGACCTTCTACGCAAGGCAAGGCCGTGGCCGAGCTGCCGACGGACGCCGCCCGGCAGCGCTGCTACGTGCACTTCCTGCGCAACGCGCTCGATCACCTGCCGCGCAAGGCCGACGACGGCGGCCTGCCCGAGCTGCGCTGGATCTACGAGCGGCACAAACGAGCGGCACAACCTGAAGGAGGCGCAAACCGACCTCTGGGCGTGCCTCGAGCGCTGGGAACGGCGCCATCCGAAGCTCACCGACTGGGCCCGAGAAGCACGTCGGCCGGACGCTGACCTTCTACCGGCTGCCGCGCCAGCACCACACGCACTTGAAGAGCACGACCCTGCTCGAGCGCGTGAACGAGGAGATCGAGCGGCGCACGCGCGTCGTTCGAATCTTCCCCAACGAGCAGTCATGCCCGCCGCTGGTTCGAGCCTTGTGCGCCGAGATCCACCAAACCTGGCTGGAGGACAACCGCTACATCGCGATGGACCCGCCCGCGCGAGCAGCAAGAGGCGGCAATGAAGCTTGCCGCCCAAGCAGCCCAGCCTCTGGACCCTGCCTGTCGATTTGCACGACTCGACGGACACAACCGCCTACCGCAGAAAGTGCCCGATATTCGGGACTTCTCGCTCACGCTGCAGCCGTCGCAGCCAAAAAGTCCCGCTACTCGGGACTTTCCGGTTGCGCCGACTCCATCGCCGGACGAATGTCCCGATTTCGGGGCCTTTCGATCCCGACATGCCGCCCTCTGGCGACGACATGCCGCCCTCCGGCGACGACATGCCGCGCGCGACGACAGCAGCCGCCCGCGCGCCTCACCCGGGCTTCCTCGCCTCTCCCATCTTCTTGTTGATCACCCACTGCTGCGCGATCGAGTAGATGTTGTTCACCAGCCAGTAGAGCACCAGGCCCGCCGGGAAGAAGAAGAACATCACCGAGAACACCAGCGGCATGATCATCATCATCTTCGCCTGAATGGGATCGGGCGGCGTCGGGTTCAGCTTCACCTGGACGAACATCGTCGCCGCCATCACCAGCGGAAGGATGAAATACGGATCGGGCGCGGAAAGATCGTGGATCCAGCCGATCCACGGCGCATTGCGCATCTCCACCGACGCCAGCAGCACCCAGTACAGCGCGATGAACACCGGGATCTGCACGACGATCGGAAGGCATCCGCCGAGCGGATTGATCTTCTCGGTCTTGTACAGCTCCATCATCGCCTGGTTCATCTTCGCGCGATCGTTGCCGTAGCGCTCGCGAATCGCCGTGAGCCGCGGCGTGACGGCCTTCATCCGCGCCATCGAGCGGTAGCTCGCGGCCTGCAGCGGGAAGAACAGCGTCTTGATCAGCACGGTGAGCAGCACGATCGCCCAGCCCCAGTTGCCGACGAGCCCGTGCAGCTTCTCGAGCAGCCAGTAGATCGGCTGTGCGACGATCGTCAGCAGGCCGTAGTCGACGGTGAGATCGAGGCCCGGCGCCACCCGCTCGAGCATGCGCTGCTCCTGCGGTCCGACGAGCAGGCGCGATTCGGTCGACACCGTCGCGTTCGGCTCGAGCACGCCCAGCGGCTCCTTCACGCCGACCGAGTACAGGTTCGTGTCGACCTTGCGCGCGTAGTACTCGCGCTGCACGCCGGGCTGCGGCACCCAGGCGGAGACGAAGTAGTGCTGGATGATGCCGACCCAGCCGTCGTCGGCCGATTGCGTGTGGGTCGCCTTGCCCTTCTCGATGTCGCTGAACGACACCTTCTGGAACTTGTCCTCGTCGGTGTAGACGACCGGACCCGTGTACGTGCTGTAAAACTTCGAGCCGCCGGCCGGCGGGTCGCCGTCGCGCGTGAGCTGCAGGTACAGCGTCGGATGCACGGGCGATTCGCCGATGTTCGTCACCTCGTCCTTCACGTGCACGACGTATTCGCCGCGCGCGAGCGTGTAGGTGCGCACCAGCCGCAAGCCGCCGCTCTCGGCGGCGAGCCGCAGCTGCACGGTGTCGCCGGTGCCGAGCGTGCGCGCCGTGGCATCGCCGTCCACCGGCGTCATCGGCGTGCGGTGCGTCGGGAACGACGTACCGGCCGGCGCATCGCCGATCAGCCCGCTCTGCGCGAGATAGACCCGACCCGGCGCGTAGTCGAGCAGCACGAGATTCTCGTCCTTCGATTCGTACGCGAGATGCTCGAGCAGCTCGGCGCGACGCACCTGCCCGCCCATCAGGTCGATGTCGAGCGACAGCACGTCGTTGGCGAGCCGAATGGTCCGGTCGGTGGCCAGCGTCGCCCCGCCGGCCACGGGCAACGGAGCGCTTCCGGCGGGCGCGCTCGCCGCGCTCGAGGCGGACGGCGAAGCGGGCGGCGGCGGGATCGCGGCGTCCGAGGCGGGTCCGCTCGCGGCAGGGCGTCCGTTGGGGCCGTCGTGCACGGCCTGC
Organism: Zeimonas sp.; assembly: GCA_035303885.1. Taxonomy (GTDB): domain Bacteria; phylum Pseudomonadota; class Gammaproteobacteria; order Burkholderiales; family Burkholderiaceae_E; genus Zeimonas. Next base: position 4,425 of record DATGRE010000327.1, read on the forward strand.
TCGGCGGGCGGCGGGCCGCCGAACAGCGACGGCTGCCCCTGATGCCGCTGCCAGCTGTCCCACAGGAACAGCAGCGACATCGAGAACACGATCCAGAGGATCATTCGTTGGGTCTGCATGGCTCGAAAACGGTCAGCGTTCTACGGGGGGCTCGTCGCGCAGCCCGGCGGGCCAGCGGCACGCGCAGCGCGACGGCAGATGCAGGGGCACTTCGTCGATGCCGCCGGGATGGAACGGATGGCAGCGGGCGACGCGCCGAAGCGCCAGCCAGCCGCCGCGCCAGGCGCCGTGCCGCTCGACCGCCTGCAGCGCGTACTCCGAACAGGTGGGCAGGAATCGGCAGCGCGGAGCGAAAAACGGGCTGATCGCCGCGCGATAGAAGCGGATCGCGAACGAAAGAACGAGCTTCATCGCGCTCTCCCTTGTGCTCTTCCCTGTCTGTCCAGCGCCGAGCGCGCGACGGCGAACAGCCGATCGAGCTCCTCGCGCGCCAGCCGCTTGCGTCTGGGCAGCCCTGCGCCGGGCGTGTCGGAAACGTCGATCGCGGCACGCACGCGCACCAGCGCGACTACCGGCCGGCCATTCAGGCCGGCGGCACGCCAGGCTTCGCGGACGACACGGCGCATCGCATTGCGCTCCACCGCGCCCCGCAACACGCGTTTCGGCGCGGTGACGATCAGGCGCCCGCGCACATCGCCGGCCTCGGCTGCGGGGCGTGCGTGCACCAGGAAATGGGGCCCGGAGGCGACTGGACGAGTGCGCAGCAGCATCGGTACGATGCCCGGCGGCACCCGGTCCGATGCGCGTGCGGCGGGCCGGTCGTTCCGCGCCGACCGCCGCTGCGCTTCGCCTTCGATGCGGTGTTCGGCGGGACGGTCAGACGGCGAGACGCTTGCGGCCCTTCGCCCGGCGCGCACGAATGACGGCTCGTCCACCACGGGTCTTCATGCGTACGAGAAAGCCGTGCGTACGCTTGCGGCGCACGACGGAAGGTTGATAGGTGCGTTTCATCGGCGAATGCCTCGAAGTTGGGCTCGAAGTGAAGCGAAAAGCCTTTCATTACAACGCATTACCGAGCCCTCTGTCAATTTGACGATGGCGCTTCCCTGCCGTTGCGAGGTAAAATGACGTCATTCCCCGCCGCATTGCCGCTTCGAGCAGCGCGCGCGTTCCGCGTGTCGCGCCGACCCTCCGATGCGGCATGCATCGTCCGTACGGCCCGCCTGCCCCCACGCGCGAATCGATCGAAAACATGATGGACCGTTGGCTCGCCTGCGTGGCAAGGCTCGAGAACGAGATTCCCGCTCAGCAGTTCAAACCCTGGATCAAGCCGCTCGTCTTTCTCGGCTACGACGCAACCGAACGCGTGCTGCGTCTGGGCGTGCCGAACCACTTCAAGCTCAACTGGGTCAAGTCGCAGTTCGAGTCGCGCATCGAGTCGATCGCGCGCGAAACGATCGAGCCCGAGTTGCGCGTGACCTTCGAAATCCACCGCGAGCCGGCGCCGGTCGCGCCGGCCCTGCCGAGCCTCGATGCGCTGGCCGGCACCGGCGCATGGAAGGCGCCGGGCGCCTCGCCCGCCCCGAACGAAGCGAGTCGACTCGACGACAGCGACGTCGTCACCGCGGTCCCCGAAACGATGCCGGAAGCCGCCATCGGATTTCCGCCGATGGCGGCACCCGATGCGCGCACGCGCCTGCGCCCGGAGCTCACGTTCGAGAACTTCGTGCACGGCAAGGCAAACCAGATCGCCTGGTCGGCCGCGCTGCAGGTCGTCGAACGGCCCGGCACCTCGTACAACCCGCTGTTCCTGTACGGCGGAGTGGGGCTCGGCAAGACGCACCTGCTGCACGCGGTGGGCAACGCGATCCGCGAACGGATGCCCGGCGCGCGCGTCCGTTACATCCACGCGCAGGACTACTTCGACGAGATGGTGCGCGGCATCCAGCGCAAGTCGCTGCACGAATTCAAGCAGAAGTACCACACGCTCGATTTGCTGCTCGTCGACGACATCCAGTTCCTGGGCGGCAAGGACCGCACGCAGGAGGAATTCTTCTACACCTTCGAGGCGCTGCTCACCGCGCGCAAGCAGCTGATCATCACCAGCGACACCTACCCGAAGGAGCTGTCGGCCTTCGAAGACCGGCTGGTCTCGCGCTTCGGCTCGGGGCTGATCGTCGAGATCGAGCCACCCGAGCTCGAGATGCGGGTGGCGATCCTGCTGAAGAAGGCCGAGCAGTCGGGCGAGAATCTTCCCGAGGAGGTGGCGTTCTTCGTCGCGAAGAACCTGCGCTCGAACGTGCGCGAACTCGAAGGGGCGCTGCTGCGCGTGATCGCCTTCGCCCGGTTCCGCGGAAAGGCCATCACCGCCGATCTCGCCAAGGAAGCGCTGAAGGACCTTCTCGAGCTGAACCGCCCGCCGATCTCGATCGAGGCGATCCAGAAGACGGTGGCCGACTTCCTGAAGATCAAGGTCGCCGACATGTACAGCAAGCGGCGGCCCGCGCACATCGCGCGCGCGCGTCAGATCGCGATGTACTTCGCCAAGGAGCTCACGCAGAAGAGCTTTCCCGAGATCGGCGAAGCCTTCGGCGGCCGCGACCACACCACCGTGATGCACGCCGTGAAGCGCATCGCCGAGCTGCGCCAGCACGACCAGGAATGGAACCGGCAGCTCCACGTGCTCGAGCAGACGCTTCGTGGCTGAGCGCCGCACCGTACAACGGCCCGAACAGGCCCCGGGAAAGGGCTGCACAAGCGCGGGAGCGATTGTGAACAACTCGCCCCTTTTCCGGGCAACGCGAACTTGTTCGAGTGCATCCACAGTGGCCGGAACGCGCTTTCCACATGCCGGCGTCGCCCGCAAAGCGAGCACCGGCGCGGCTACGGCACGGTTGTCCCCAGAGTTGTTGCCACTACATTCAATAACAGCAACAGGAAATTGAACGAATGCAGTTCATCCAGGCAAACCGCGATGCGATCCTGAAGCCGCTGCAGACCGTGGCCGGAATCGTCGAACGTCGCCATACGCTGCCGATCTTGGCGAACGTGCTGCTGCGCAAGACCGGACCCGACGTCTCTTTCCTCGCCACCGACGTCGAGATCCAGGTCGAGACGCGTGCGCAGCTGGGCGTGGGTCCGCAGGACGGCGGAACCACCGTGTCGGCGCGCAAGCTGATCGACATCCTGCGCTCGCTGCCCGACGGCGCCGACGTCTCGATCAAGGTCGAGAACAAGCGCGCCACGATCCAGGCAGGCCGCAGCCGCTTTGCGCTGCAGACGCTCGAGGCCGCCGAGTTTCCGACCGTGGCGGTCGCCGACCGTTTCGTCGCGTCCTTCGCGCTGCCGCAGCGCCAGCTCAAGCACCTGATCCGCATGGTGCATTTCGCGATGGCGCAGCAGGACATCCGCTACTACCTGAACGGTCTGCTGCTCGTCACCGACGGCTCGATGGTGAAGGTGGTCGCCACCGACGGTCACCGGCTGTCGTATTGCGAGGCCGAGATCGAGGGCGCGGAGCTCGCGCGCACCGAGGTGATCGTTCCGCGCAAGACGGTCCTCGAGCTGCAGCGGTTGCTCGCCGACAGCGACGACCCGGTGACGATCGACGTCGCGGCCAACCAGGTGCGCTTTCGCTTCGGCGAGGTCGAGATGGTCTCGAAGATCGTCGAAGGGAAGTTCCCCGACTACCAGCGCGTGATTCCGCAGGGCTACACGAAGCGCGCGGTGCTCTCGCGCGAGGCCTTCGCCGCGGCGCTCGCGCGCGCGTCGATCCTTACGTCGGACAAGTTCAAGGGCGTGCGGCTGAGCCTGTCGCCCGGGATGATGCAGATCCAGACGAGCAATGCCGAGCAGGAAGAGGCCGTCGAGGAGCTCGAGATCGAGTACGAGGGCGAGCGGCTCGAGATCGGCTTCAACGTCGGCTACCTGCTCGACGTGCTCGCCAATCTCGACGCCGCCTCCGTGCAGATGGAGTTCGGCGATTCGGGCACGAGCGCACTGCTCACGGTGCCCGGCGACGAGCGCTTCCGCTACGTCGTGATGCCGATGCGCATCTGATTTCGAAGGTGATCATGACCGAAGCCGAACGACAATACGACTCCTCCGCGATCCAGATTCTCGAAGGCCTCGAGGCGGTGCGAAAGCGCCCGGGCATGTACATCGGCGACACGTCCGACGGCACCGGCCTGCACCACCTCGTGTTCGAGGTCGTCGACAACTCGATCGACGAGGCGCTCGCCGGCTTCTGCGACGAGATCGTCGTCACCATCCACACCGACAACTCGATCTCCGTGGTCGACAACGGCCGCGGCATTCCGGTTGGCGTGAAGATGGACGACAAGCACGTTCCGAAGCGCAGCGCGGCCGAGATCGCGATGACCGAGCTGCACGCGGGCGGCAAGTTCAACCAGAACAGCTACAAGGTGTCGGGCGGCTTGCACGGCGTTGGCGTCTCCTGCGTGAACGCGCTGTCGAAATGGCTGCGCCTCACCGTCCGGCGCAACGGCAAGGTGCACTACATGGAGTTCACGCGCGGCCTGGTGCAGAACCGGGTCGTCGAGAAGCGCGACGGCGTGCTCGTCTCCCCGATGCAGGTCATCGGCGAGACGCAGCTGCGCGGCACCGAGGTGCACTTCCTGCCCGACGAGCAGATTTTCGAGAACATCGACTTCCACTACGAGATCCTCAGCAAGCGGCTGCGCGAGCTCAGCTTCCTGAACAACGGCGTGCGCATCCGGCTGGTCGACCAGCGCCAGGGCAAGGAGGAAGACTTCGCCTTCGCCGGCGGCGTGAAGGGCTTCGTCGAGTACATCAACCGCGCGAAGACGACGATCCATCCGAACGTGTTCCACGCGTCCGGCGAGCGCGAGGTCGAGGTCGGCGGCGAGACGCGGCGCGTCTACGTCGAGGTCGCGATGCAGTGGAACGACTCGTACAACGAGCAGGTGCTCTGCTACACGAACAACATTCCGCAGAAGGACGGCGGCACGCACCTCACCGGCTTGCGCGCGGCGATGACGCGCGTCATCAACAAGTACATCGAGCAGAACGAGCTCGCGAAGAAGGCGAAGGTCGAGACGAGCGGCGACGACATGCGCGAAGGGCTTGCCTGCGTGCTGTCGATCAAGATGCCCGATCCGAAGTTCTCGAGCCAGACGAAGGAGAAGCTCGTCTCGTCCGAGGCGCGTCCGGCGGTCGAGGAGGTCGTCGGCGCGAGCCTCGAGGAGTTCCTGCTCGAGAAGCCGGTCGACGCGAAGATCATCTGCGGCAAGATCGTCGACGCTGCGCGCGCGCGCGAGGCGGCGCGCAAGGCGCGCGAGATGACGCGGCGCAAGGGGCTGCTCGACGGCGTCGGCCTGCCCGGCAAGCTCGCCGACTGCCAGGAGAAGGATCCGGCGCTCTCGGAGCTGTTCATCGTCGAGGGCGACTCGGCCGGCGGTTCGGCCAAGCAGGGCCGCGACCGCAAGTTCCAGGCGATCCTGCCGTTGCGCGGGAAGGTGCTCAACGTCGAGAAGGCGCGCTTCGACAAGCTGATCTCGTCGGAGCAGATCGCCACACTGATCACCGCGCTCGGAACGAACATCGGCCCCGACTACGACGTCGACAAGCTGCGCTACCACCGCATCATCATCATGACCGACGCCGACGTCGACGGCAGCCACATCCGCACGCTGCTGCTCACGTTCTTCTATCGGCAGATGCCCGATCTCATCGAGCGCGGCCACATCTACATCGCGCAGCCGCCGCTCTACAAGGTGAAGCACGGCCGCGAGGAGCGCTACCTGAAGGACGACGCGGAGCTGAACCAGTACATGCTGCGGCTCGCGCTGCAGGGTGCGTCGCTGCTGCCAGCCGCCGGCGCCGAGCCGATCTCGGGCGATGCGCTCGCCGAGCTCGCGCGCAAGTATCTCGTCGCCGAAGGCGTCATCGAGCGGGTGTCGCGCATCATCGACGAGGACGCGCTGCGCGCGATCGTCGACGGCTGCGAGATCGACCTCTCCAACGAGCAGAGCGCGAAGGCGTCGGCCGCGCGGCTGGCCGCCGCGATGGCACGCTACGCGCCGGCGAACAACGGCGGCCCGCCCGCCGCGCACGCCCGCTTCGACGAGAAGCAGGAGAAGTGGATGCTGCTCATCGAGCGGCGCCACCACGGCAACGTGAAGACGAGCGTCATCGACGCCGAGTTCGTCGTCTCGGCCGACTACGAGGCGCTCGCCGATTTCGCCGAGACGGTCGGCGGGCTGATCGGCGTCGGCGCCGAGATTCGCCGCGGCGAGGGCGACAAGCAGAAGGTGCAGCCGATCACCGATTTCCGCACGGCGATGCGCTGGCTGCTCGCCGAGGCCGAGCGCGGCGTCACGCGCCAGCGCTACAAGGGGCTCGGCGAGATGAACGCGTCGCAGCTGTGGGAGACGACGATGGATCCGGCCGCACGTCGTCTGCTGCGCGTGCGCATCGACGATGCGATCGCCGCCGACCGCATCTTCACCACGCTGATGGGCGACGACGTCGAGCCGCGGCGCGCGTTCATCGCCGAGAACGCGCTGGTCGCGCGCAACATCGACGTCTGACCGAAGCCGTCGGGCGGCGCATCAGGCGGGAGAGGCGCGCAGCACCCGGGGAAGCGTGATCGTGAACGTGGTCCCGCGGCCCGCGCCGGCGCTGCGGGCCGACACCCGTCCGCCATGCGCACGGACGATCTGCCGAACGACCCACAATCCGAGCCCCAGCCCGCCGTTGCGGAACCGCCTTGCGCGCTCGCCCTGCGCGAACAGCTCGAACATCGCGACGCACTCGTCGGGTTCCATGCCGATGCCCTCGTCCGAGACCGACAGCAGGGCGCCGTCGCACGGCAGGCGCATGTCGAGACGGATCGTCGTGCCTTCTTCGCTGAATTTCGACGCGTTCTCGAGCAGGTTGACGACCACCTGCGAGAGCCGCTCCGGATCGGCGTACAGCTCGAAGCGCTCCTGCGGCAGCCGTACCTGCAAGCGTTGGCGACGGCCGTCGATCGCGGGTCGGCACGCGTCGACCGCACGCTCGACGAATGCGGTCGTCACGATCGACCGGCGCTCGATCGAAAGGGATCCGGTCGCCACCCGCGTCGTGTCGGTCAGATCGGAGACCACGCGCGAAAGAAGCTCGACCTGGCGCTCGATCATCCTTTGAAGGCGGGCGAGCTTCTTCGGGTCGTCTGCCGAGCGGGACATCTGCGCGGCGGCGATGCCGATCGGCTGCAATGGGCGGCGCAATTCGTGGGCGACGACGGCGAGGCGCTGCCACGGGATCGCGCCGGGGAAGCTGCCGCTCTCGAAAGCGCGGCGCCGGAGGCGGGTCGTGGCGCCGCTCATCGACGCACGCGTCCTTCGGCGCTCGTCCGGAAGGACGTGCAGCCTTCCCGGGTGTCTTTCGTCGCGTCGCCATCGCGCTCGGGCGAGACGAACGCGTAGCCGAGATGGGCACGCTTCGCGCGATACATCGCGGCGTCGGCGCGTTCGAGCAATCCCTGGGCCGTCGTTGCGTCGGTCGGCGCCAGGGCGATTCCGATGCTCGCGCGCACCGACAGCCGCAGCGCACCGAGCTGGTACGGCTCCGAGAGCGCGTCGAACAGCTTGCAGGCGATGTGCGAGATGCGCTCGCGCGTGGCTTCCCCGTGCACGAGGCAGACGAATTCGTCGCCGCCGAAGCGGCCCACCGCGTCGCTCGCGCGTACGCAGCTCGACAGGCGGTCCGCGACGATCCGCAGCAGCTCGTCGCCCACGTGATGTCCATGACGGTCGTTGACCGCCTTGAACTCGTCCAGGTCGATGTAGAGCACGGCGAGGCTCTTCGGCCGCCCAGGGCGAGCGGCGAGCGCCGATTGCAGCCGCTGCAGGAACGCGCGTCGGTTCTCGAGCGGCGTCAGCACGTCGATCGCGGCCAGTGTCCGGGCGCGTGCCTCCTGCGCGCGGCTCTCGCGTAGTTGCGCCTGCACGGCGGCCAGCTCGCGTCGCAGCGCGTGCAGCGCGCCCCCCGAGCCTGTCTTCGCGCCTCGATCCGAAACGGACGACGGCGCGCGGTGTGGCGGGCGCGAGGGTCGGGGCGACGCGCAACGCGCTGCGGGGGCAGCGGGAAGGGGCAACGGGGCGCCGCGAACCGAACCAGGAACCACCGAACCGCATTTCGTGCACCTCTTCGCTCGTCGGGAAAACCGCTCCCGAACTCTAGGTGCAGGAAGCGAGACGGTCTGTAGGGAGCTCTCGACGGATCGCGTGCGGCGGATCCGATTCGCCGTACGCGGCCGGGACGCCTCAGGCTTCGATCAGCCCGTGGCGGATCGCCAGCCGCACGAGCGCCGGAACGTCGCGCACGCCCAGCTTGCCCATCAGGCGGCTGCGGTAGGTGTCGACGGTCTTCGGCGACAGGTGCAGCGCGCGACCGATCGCCGCGCTGCTGTGGCCCCGCACGACCATCGCGACGATCTGCCGCTCGCGCGGCGACAGCATCGCGAAGCCGTCGTCGCCGTCTTCGGCGGTCAGTGCCTGCACGGCCAGATCGGCGACGTCCGGGGCCAGGTGGCGCCGGCCCTGCAGCGCCGCGTCGATCGCGCGCAGCAGCTCCGTCGTCGGCGATCCTTTCAGCACGTAGGAGAGCGCGCCCATGCGAAGCGCCTCGCCGACGGACTGCGGTTGCGCCGACATCGTCAGCACGATGCAGTGCACGGGCAGGGCGCGGCGCCGCACCTCGGCGAGCAGCTCGAGTCCGGAACGGTCTCCGAGGTTCAGGTCGAGCAGCAGCAGGTCCGGGGCTTCGCGAACGAGATCGGCCAGCGCCTGCACCGGGTCGGCCGATTCGCCGACGACGCAGTGCCCGGCGGCCTCGAGCACGGCGCGCAGCCCTTCGCGGACCATCACGTGATCGTCGACGAGGTACAGCCGGCTCATCGGGCGGCACTCCATTCGAGCCGGACCGTGGTGCCGTCGCCGGGCGTGGATTCGAGTGCGAACCGTGCGTCGATCGCCAGGGCGCGCTCTCGCATGCCGACGATGCCGAGATGGCCGGGGCGGGAGGTGAAGGCGATGCCGCTGCCGTCGTCGCGTACGCGCAGGCGCAGCGTGCGGGCGTCGCCCTCGAGCGAAACGTGCACGCGACGCGGACGGGCGTGCCGCAGTGCATTGGCGATCGCTTCGCGCGCGATCATGAACGCCGCGTATTCGACGTCGGCCGGCCAGCGGGTCTGCGAGACCGCTTTCGAGTCGAGTTGCAGCTCGACGTCGTCGCGCGCGAGCGGATGGCTGCGCAGCTCGTTCTCGAGCGCGACCGCGAGCCCGTGCTCGTCGAGCAGCGCCGGACGCAGCGTCACGAGCACGTGCCGCACTTCGCGCACCGCCTGGTCGATCAACGCGCTGACGCGTGCCGCCTGCCGTTGCGCCTGGGGTGGGGCGGTCGCCGTGCACATCGCCGTCACCGCATCGAAGCCGAGGCGGATCGCGGCCAGCGTCTGGCCGAGCCGGTCGTGCAGCATCTGCGCGAGGTTCCGGGTGGTCGTCTTCTCGGTGGCCATCAGCCGCTGCGCGAGGTCGGAGAGGTCCTTGCGATAGCGCGCAAGCGCCTGCTCGTCGCGCCAGCGTGCCAGCTGGAGCTCGCGGTCGGCGAGCGCGCGCTGCACGATCGTCGGCATCAGTGCCTGGTAGCGGCCCTCGACGTCCTTGACGACGTAGTTGCTGGCTCCGCTGCGCATCGCCTCGACGGCGACCGACACGTCGTCGGCGCCGGTGAGCATCACCACCGGGATGCGCTGATCGACGTCGCGATGATTCAGCCGGACGAGCAGCTCGAGCCCGTCCATGTCGGGCAGCCGGTAGTCGAGCAGCGCGCAATCGAAGGCCTGCTCCCGGACCTGCCTTTCGGCTTCTTCGGCGGTTTGCGCCTCGGTGAAGGCCGGCGACGGCTCGAGCGTGCGCAGCGCCCGACGGCAGATGCGGCGGTCGACCTCGTCGTCGTCGACGATCAGGATGCGAAGCGGGCGCGCCATGCCGCCGAGCAGAGCCTCCCGTGCGTCAGCTCATCGGCGCCACTTCGCTGAGCGTCCAGTACGCGTCGATCGTACGCATCGCCTCGACGAACTTCCGATAGTCGACGGGCTTGGTCATGTAGCCGGCAACGCTCAGATCGAAGCTGGCGATCTTGTCCTGCTCTTCTTCGGAGGTGGTGAGTACGACGACCGGAATGCGTCGCCACGTGGCGTGCCGCTTGACGACCTGCAGGAACTCGATGCCGTTCATCACCGGCATGTTCAGGTCGAGCAGGATCAGGCAGGGCAGCTCGTGTGCGGTGGCGGTATCGAGGAACTCGACGGCGGCTTCGCCGTTAGCGCGCTGGACCAGCGGATTGGTGACCTTCAACTCGCGGAACGCCCGGCGAACGGTCATCGCGTCCACTTCGTCGTCCTCGACGAGAAGGATCCTGCTGTTGGTCAGGTGCATCGGACTCCTCGTAGCCGCCTCCGACGGCCGACGATGGCAACGTGAAGTGAAAGATGCTTCCTTTCTGCATTTTAGACTCGACCCAGATCCGTCCGCCGTAGGTTTCGACGATCTTCTTGACCAAGGACAAACCGATCCCGGTGCTTTCGGTGCGGTCGCGCGGCGCGAGCGACTGGAACATCAGGAAGATCCGGTCCCAGTGGCGCGGCTCGATGCCCGGCCCGTCGTCCCGGACCCGGAAATGCCAGTCGCCGCCGCGGCGCTCGCAGTCGACCTGCACGTGGCCTTCCGGCTTGTCCAGGTACTGGATCGCATTGCCGATCAGGTTCTGGAACACCTGCTGCGCGCGCGTGCGCTCGATGTTCAACGTCGGCAGCCGGCCGACCCGCACCGACACGTTCGGCGGCGGAGAGAGGAGGTCGACGATCTCCGCGACCAGCTCGTTCAGGTCGACCGCGCTCGGCGCCTCGTGCACCCGTCCCACGCGCGAGTACTGCAGGATGCCGTCGATCAGCCGATCCATCCGTTTCACCCGGCCGAGCAGCAGCGCCATCTGCTCGCGCCCCTCGTCGTCGAGGCGCTCGGCGTAGTCGTCCGAGATCCACTGCGCAAGCGAGCCGATGGCGCGCAGCGGCGCCTTCAGGTCGTGCGACGCGACGTATGCGAAGTTGGCGAGCTCCTCGTTCGCCGCCTGCAGCTCGCGCAGCAGCGTCGCCTGCTTCGCCTCGCTCTCGGCCAGCTCGGCATGCGCCTTCTGCCGCGCGTCGATCTGGCGGCGGATCAGGTACTGCAGCACGAGCAGCAGGGCGACGACGCCGGCGAGCGCGACGAAGAAGATCGAGAAGACACGGTCGCCGTAGCTGCGTGCGGCCTCCGCATTGGCGCGCAGCTGCGCGTACTGTTCGTCGGCGATCGCGTTGACCTCGTGCGCGAGCTCCGCCATCTCTTCGCGGCCAAGGCCGCCGGCGATGAGCGCCCGGGAGTCGTCGTCGGACTGCTCGCGCGCGGCGAGCACTTCGTCGAGCATCCCGAACCGGGTCTCGACGAGCGGACCGAGCCGTTCGATGCGCGCGAGCAACTGCGGGTTGTCCGCCGCGAGCTCGCGCAGCTCGGCCAGCGTGCGGCGTGTCGCCGCGATCGCTTCGTCGCGCTGCTCCAGATGCGACCGCTCGTCGGTGTACAGGTAGCTGCGCTGTGCGGCCTCCGCCTCGTAGAGGAAGGCGAGCACGCGCTTGAGCGGCGCGACGAGCTCGGCGTTGTGCACCGCCTGGCGCCCGGTCTCGACGAAGCGGCCGGTGATCTGGTACGAGAGCGCGCCGACGACGATCGTCGCCAGCGCGGCGAAGGCGAATCCGAGCAGTACCTGGCGATCGAGCGGCAAAGACCTCACGCAACGTCCTTCAGCGCTCCGGGCTCGTGCGCCCCGAGCCCGGCGCAGGCGGCGCCCGCTTTACGCCCACGCCGAACTCGCGGCAGCGCCCGTCGTGCGGGCGCGGGCCGCATTGTGCGCCACTCGGCGCCCGGCGCGGGCCGGTATCGCGAAGGCCGCATCGAGGATCGGGCTGTAGAACGCATATCCCATCCCGTAATGCCTCGCCCTTCGCATCGCGGCGCAGGCGCGCGTCAGCAGCATCGTCACGCTCGTGCCGTCCTGCGGAAAGTACGTGAAGCCCAGGCTCGGACGCAGCGCGCGATCCGTGCCGGCGACCCGGCAGGGCGCCGACAGCGATTCGAGGGCCGCGTCGGCGAGCGCGACGGCCTGCTCGAGCCTCATCGCCCCGCTGTGCATCCAGGCGAAGGATTCGGGGCCGTACTGCCCGAGCACGGCATCGCCGGTGCCCGCGCAGCCCTCGATCGTCGCGCGGACGATCTCGCGAAGATCGTCGGCCGCGAACGCGGCGCGACGCGGATCGATCGCTTCCAGCGCATCGAGCTCGATCCATGCGACCAGGCCGTCCGGCTCCTCGAGCCGCCTGCTCTCGCGCCGCCGGCCGGGCGGCCGCAGGGGCGACGCGTCCCGGAATCGGTGCGCGACGTCGGCGACGCGGTCGCCCGCGAGCGTCAGCAGTCGCGCGTGCAGGCGATCCTCGAATCCGGCGCCATCGCATACGGGCAGCCGCGCGTGCGCGCGCGAGGCGAGAACGTGCCGGCGCGTGATGTCGAGCAGCCGGGCGAGCACCTCGCGATGGCCGAGGTCTCGCCCCGACGAGCGGGCGCGTGACACGCTGCGTTCGAATGTCGGCATCGTCTTTCCTCCTTCTTTGCGTAGCGTCCGATCGCGGCGCGAAGCCCGGGCCGAACTCTACGAAGTCGTCCCGGACTCGTCTGTAGGGACGTCTCGACAGGAGGTGTGCAGGGGCATCGACGAAGCGCACGAGACGGCTTTCGGGAGGTCTCCGGGCGCCGGGCGCGCCTACGGCACGCCGAGGACCAGGAACAGCGTCTGCCGGCCGCCTTCGGCGAGCCCGACGCCCAGGAAGGCCGGACCGAGGAAGGTCTCGGCGCCGAGATAGACCGACGCGGAATGCCGCGTGCCGCTCGATTCGCGGCCGTCGATCAGGCGCTGGACGCGACCGACCTCGAGCGAGCCGCCGACGTAGATGCCCGATCCGAGCAGCGACGGCAGCTGATGGATGCGGTCGTAATAGCGCAGGGACGCGAAGGCAAGGCTCTGCCCGGCGAATTGCCCGATCCGGTAGCCGGACAGACGAAACGGCCCGCCGAGCGAGAAGAGCTCGTACGCCGGCAGCGACGAGCCGAGCCGGCTGCCGCCGTACAGCGTCGCGGCGAAGGTGTGCTCGCGCACGCTCGTCGCCGCGGTCCAGAGTCCCTCGAGCCTGCGATAGCGGTCGTCGGCGCCCAACGCGTCGCTCGTCGCGAAGGCGCTCAGCACGCCGCGGTAGCCGGAACGCGGAAACCACGGCGCGTCGTGCCGGTCGGCGAAGACGCGCAGCCGCAGGCCGCTCGTCGTCGCGTCGAGCGAAGGCAGGATCGGACTTCCGGTATGCGTGCGCGCTTCGATCCTGCGAAGCAGCGGTCCGACGCGCACTTCGGCCGACGTGCCGAGCGTCGCGCCGAGATCGAGCCCGCCGCGCCATTCGCGGATCCGGTACTCGGCGACGCGCCGATCGCGGGCGTACACGCCGCGCGTGTACTGGCCGAGTTGCGCGTAGGGCGCGACGAAGAAG
>DATGRE010000328.1:0-2240 GCA_035303885.1 Zeimonas sp.
TATCGGTTTCAGGCGTAGACGTCGGTGGTCAGCTCGCGCAGGTCGGGCCAGGCCGAGCCGTTGGCGAAGGCTGCGGCCGCCTCGATCGTCGCGTCGACGCGCTGCTGGATGTGCTCGATCTCGCCGCGGCTGGTGACGCCGGCGGCGATCAGCCGTTCGGCGGTCACGTGGATCGGGTCGCGTGCGCGACGCGCCTCGAGCTCGGCCGCATCGACGTAGCTCTGGTCGTCGGGCTCGAAGTGCCCGCGCAGCCGGTAGGTGTCGAGCTCGACGAAGTACGGCCGGCCGGTCGCGCGGATCGCCGCGACCGCCTTGCGCGCGACGGCGTGCACCGCCTCGACGTCGTTGCCGTCGACCGTGACCGACTCGACGCAGTGCGCGGCGGCCCAGGTGCGGATGTGCTCGATCGGCATCGTCTCGTCGCGACGCACGTAGGCCTGCCACTGGTTGTTCTCGCAGACGTACAGGATCGGCAGCTGCCATTGCGCCGCGAGGTTCATCGACTCGTGGAAGATGCCCTCGCAGGCCGCGCCGTCGCCGAAGAAGGTCGCGACGATGCCGCCCGGCTCGCCCATGCCCATCTTCTGCGCCAGCGCGACGCCGGTGACCATCGACAGCTCGCCGCCGACGATCGTCGACGTGAGCACCACGCCGAGCTCCTTCGCGGAGATGTGCAGCGAACCGCTCTTGCCCTTGCAGTAGCCGTCGACGCGCCCGAGCACCTCGGCCATCATCCGGCCGGCGTCGGCGCCGCGCGCCAGCAGGTGCCCGGCGCTGCGGTGGTTGGTCACGATGCGGTCGCGCCGCTCGAGCGCGCGCACCACGCCGACCGCGCCGGCCTCCTGGCCCACCGAAGTGCAGGTGCCGGCGGCGCCGGTCTGCGCGTTGATCGCAACGAGCTTCTGCTCGTAGGCTCGGATCGTCATCATCGTCTCGAGCATCGAGAGGCGCGGATCGGATTCGTTCGCTGGCTTCATGTCCCTTCCTTGTGCTTCGGGTGACGGCCGGTTCGCGTCCGCCTTGCCCACTGTGTCGAGGAGGCGACTTTGCGCCGGCGAAGCGCGTGCCACAATGGCTCGGAGGAGCCAGACCCGGAAGAGCCATGCGCGGCGGGCCGGGCTTCGCTGCCTTACCATCGCGCAAGGAAACCGGGATCCCCGCTTGCTGACCGCCCACGCCATCTACCTGTTCCGCGAAGGCACGCACGCGTGGCGGCCATGGCATCCCGGCTGGCGAACGTGGTGCTGAGGGAGATCGACGGTGACTGAACGACCCTGGCCGGGCCGGCCGTATCCGCTGGGCGCGACCTGGGACGGCGAGGGCGTCAATTTCGCGCTCTTCGCCGGCGACGCGCTGCAGGTCGAGCTCTGCCTGTTCGACGCCGAAGGCCGCAACGAGACCGGGCGCATCGTCCTCGACGAGTGCACCGACCAGGTCTGGCACTGCTACCTGCCGCAGGCGCGTCCGGGGCAGGTCTACGGCTACCGCGTACACGGACCGTACGAGCCCGTGCTCGGGCTGCGCTTCAATCCGCACAAGCTGGTGCTCGATCCGTATGCCAGGGCAATCGTCGGCACGCTGCGCTGGCACGACGCGCTGTATGGCTACACGCGCGGCCACGAGCGCGGCGACCTGTCGTTCGACCGGCGCGACAGCGCGCCGTTCGTGCCGAAGGCGCGAGTGATCGAGACCGCCTTCAGCTGGGGTGCCGATCGCCGGCCCGACGTGCCGTGGAACGAGACCGTCATCTACGAACTCAACGTGCGCGGGTTCACGATGCGGCACCCCGACGTCCCACCGCCGCTGCGCGGCACCTACGCGGCGCTGGCGCAGCAGCCGGTCATCGACCACCTCAGGCGGCTCGGCGTGACCACCGTCGAGCTGATGCCGGTGCACGCGTTCGTCGACGAGCGGCTGCTCGTCGAGCGCGGCCTGCGCAACTTCTGGGGCTACAGCACGCTCGGCTACTTCGCCCCGGAGGCGCGCTACAGCGCCACCGGACGCGTCGAGGAATTCAAGTCGATGGTCAAGGCGCTGCACTCGGCCGGCATCGAGGTGGTCATCGACGTGGTCTACAACCACACCTGCGAGGGCAACCACCTCGGGCCGACGCTGGGCCTGCGCGGCATCGACAACGCCGCGTACTACCGGCTCGATCCGTCCGACCCGCGCCTGTACACCGACTTCACCGGCTGCGGCAACACCGTGAACCTGCTGCATCCGCGCACGCTGCAGCTGGT
>DATGRE010000329.1:0-11192 GCA_035303885.1 Zeimonas sp.
GCGCGAGGCCGCCGAAACCGAGGCCATCCGCGTCTTCGGTGCCAACCTGAAGGACCTGCTGCTCGCCGCGCCGGCCGGCGCCCGTGCGGTGATCGGCCTCGATCCCGGCCTGCGCACCGGCGTGAAGGTCGCCGTCGTCGACGCGACCGGCAAGCTCGTCGACACCGCCACCATCCATCCGCACGAGCCGCGGCGCGACCGGGAAGGCGCGCTGGCGACGCTCGCCGCACTGGCCGCGAAGCATTCCGTGTCGCTCGTCGCGATCGGCAACGGAACCGCGTCGCGCGAGACCGACCGCCTGGTCGCCGAGCTCATCGCGCGCCATCCCGAGCTCGCGCTGCGCAAGCTCGTCGTTTCGGAGGCGGGTGCGTCGGTCTACTCGGCCAGTGAGCTCGCCGCGAAGGAGTTCCCCGAGCTCGACGTGAGCCTGCGCGGCGCGGTGTCGATCGCGCGCCGCCTGCAGGATCCGCTCGCCGAGCTCGTGAAGATCGATCCGAAGTCGATCGGCGTCGGGCAGTACCAGCACGACGTGAACCAGCGCGCGCTGGCCCGCCAGCTCGACGCGGTCGTCGAGGACTGCGTGAACGCGGTCGGCGTCGACGTCAACATCGCTTCGGCGCCGCTGCTCGCGCGCGTCTCGGGGCTGGGCGGCTCGGTCGCGCAGCGTATCGTCGAGCATCGCGACGCGCACGGCCCGTTCCCGAGCCGCGAGTCGCTGATGCGCGTGCGCTCCTTCGGCGAGAAGGCCTTCGAGCAGTCCGCCGGCTTCCTGCGCATCCGCGACGGCGAGAACCCGCTCGATGCGTCGGCGGTGCACCCGGAGGCCTATCCGGTCGTGCAGCGCATCCTCGAGAAGACGCGAAAGAGCGCGCGCGAGCTGATCGGCAATCGCCAGGTGCTGCGCGGCCTGCAGCCGCGCGATTTCGTCGACGAGCGCTTCGGCGAGCCGACCGTGCGCGACATCCTCGCCGAGCTGGAGAAGCCGGGGCGCGATCCGCGCGGCGAGTTCGTGACGGCGTCGTTCCACGAAGGCGTCGAGAAGATCGCCGACCTGAAGCCCGGGATGAAGCTGCAGGGCGTCGTCACCAACGTCGCGAACTTCGGCGCCTTCGTCGACGTCGGCGTGCATCAGGACGGGCTCGTGCACATCTCCGAGCTCGCCGACCGATTCGTCAAGGACCCGCGCGACGTCGTCAAGGCCGGGCAGGTCGTCTCCGTGACCGTGCTCGAGGTCGACGCGCAGCGCAAGCGCATCGCGCTGTCGATGAAGTCGGCCGCGAAGGGCGAGCGAAGCGCCTCCATCACGGGCGCCGGCGCCGGAGCGCGACGGCCGGGCGGGCGCAACGACGGTGGGCGGCCGCGCGACGACCACCGTGGGGCTTCGCGTGCGAAGCCCGGCGCGCGCGACGGCAGCCGACGCGCCGCCGATGCCGGATCGACCGTGCTCGGCGACGCGCTGCTGCGCGCGCTCAAGCGCTGATCCGGCGCTCCCGGGCCTCGGCCCCGGGCGCCTTCCCTTCGCGCTCGCGCGCCTTGCGTCGCGCGCGGCGCCGGGCGCGGCCGCGCCTTCAGCCGCCGGTCACCGACCGTTCGAGCAGGCGCACCAGCGTCGTGAGCGTGCGGTTGGCAGGCGTCGCGATTCCCAGCGCCTCGCCGCGCCGGCAGACGTAGCCGTTCAGCGAATCGATCTCGGTGCGTCGCCCGCTCGACAGATCCTGCTCCATCGACGAGCTGGCCTCGCGCATCGCCTCGCCCAGGCGCATCGCGGCGTCGTATTGCGCATCCGTTCCGGCCAGTGCGACGCCGTCGGCGTGCGCCACCCTCACGCACTCGTCGATCGTCTCGCGCATCAGCCGGCGCACGTCGGCGTCGTCGATCATCGGCCCGTAGCGCGAGCGCGTCAGCGCGGAGATCGCGTTGAACGCGCAGTTGGCGACGAGCTTGTCCCAGAGGGCGGCACGCACGTCGGCCTCGACCCGGCAGGGAACGCCGGCGCCCTCGAAGAGACGCGCGACGGCGAGCGTGCGCGCCGAGGGCTGGGCGGCGCCGGCCATCGCCGCTTCTCCGCGCGCGCCGCCGTACTCGCCCACGACGAGATCGCCGCGGCCCGAGTGGCGCAGGTGCCCGGGTCCGGCCATCGCGGCGGCCACGTAGACCACCGCGCCCAGTGCGTCGATGCCCGACGTGCGCAGCCGTTCGACGTTGTCGACACCGTTCTGCAGGCTGACGACGACGGCGTCCGGGCGCAGCAGCGGCGCGATCTGCCGGGCCGCGGCCTCGGTGTCGCGCGTCTTCACGCAGAAGAGCACCCAGTGCGCCTTGCGCACCGACTCGGCGCCGGTGTCGGTGTCGAGGCGGATCCGGCGCTGCACGCCGCCGCTGTCGAACAGCAGTCCGTCGCGCCGGACCGCGTCCATGTGCGCCGCGCGCCCGATCAGCGTGACCGGCGTTCCCGCTTCGGCCAGTTTCGCGCCGAAATAGCAGCCGACGGCGCCGGCGCCGAAGACGACGACGCGCTGCGGCCGGTCGTCCGGCCGATCCACGACAGGCATGACGGTCGATTCCGCAAGGAGTACAGGCGGGGCCGATGGTAGTCGAAGCGCGCGGCGTTGCGGTCGCGGCACGCCCGGTGCGACGCGGGGACCGCTCGCGGGTCGCAGGTCTTATGATCCGGTTCTCGCGCGCTCCGCGCGCCCGCGCCCGAAGGCACCCGCTTTCGCATCCGCTTCCCTGAAGGCTCTCACCGATGCAGTTTCGTTTCCCCATCGTCATCATCGACGAGGACTGGCGCGCAGATTCCGCCAGCGGCCTGGGCATCCGTGCGCTCGCGAAGGCGATCGAGGAGCAGCACTGGGAGGTGGTCGGCGGCTTCACCTACACCGACGTGTCGATGGTGGCGAACCAGGCGGCGCGTGCGTCGGCCTTCATCGTCTCGATCGACGACGAGGAGCTCGGCGAGGACACCACGACGGAGCCGGCGGCCGTCACCGAGCTGCGCAAGTTCATCCGCGAGACGCGCCGCCGCAACGCCGACATCCCGATCTTCCTGTTCGGCGAGACGCGCACTTCGCAGCACATCCCGAACGAGATCCTGCGCGAGCTGCACGGCTTCATCCACATGTTCGAGGACACGCCGGAATTCGTCGCGCGCTACATCATCCGCGAGGCGACGAACTACCTGAACTCGCTCGCGCCCCCGTTCTTCAAGGCGCTCGTGAACTACGCGTACGACGGCTCGTACTCGTGGCACTGTCCGGGGCACTCGGGAGGCGTGGCCTTCCTGAAGAGCCCGGTGGGGCAGATGTTCCATCAGTTCTTCGGCGAGAACATGCTGCGCGCCGACGTCTGCAACGCGGTCGACGAGCTCGGCCAGCTGCTCGACCACACGGGGCCGGTGGCGGCCTCGGAGCGCAACGCGGCGCGCATCTTCAACACCGATCACCTGTTCTTCGTCACCAACGGTACGTCGACGTCGAACAAGATCGTCTGGCACGCGACGGTGGGCAACAACGACGTCGTGCTGGTGGACCGCAACTGCCACAAGTCGATCCTGCACGCGATCACGATGACGGGGACCATCCCGATCTTCCTGCAGCCGACGCGCAACCACCTGGGGATCATCGGTCCGATCCCGCTCGAGGAGTTCGACCCGGCGAACATCCAGCGCAAGATCGACGCCAACCCGCTGATCGCCGACAAGAGCGCCCGCCCGCGGGTGATGACGATCACGCAGTCGACCTACGACGGCGTGGTCTACAACGTGGAGATGATCAAGCGCACGCTCGGCAACTACATCGAGAACCTGCACTTCGACGAGGCGTGGCTGCCGCACGCCGCCTTCCATCCGTTCTATCACGAGTTTCACGCGATCGGCCCGGACCGCCCGCGCAGCGCCGAGTCGATGATCTTCTCGACGCAGTCCACGCACAAGCTGCTCGCCGGGCTGTCGCAGGCCTCGCAGATCCTCGTGCAGGACCCGATCAACCGCCAGCTCGATCGGCACCGCTTCAACGAAGCGTTCCTGATGCACACGTCGACCAGCCCGCAGTACGCGATCATCGCCTCGTGCGACGTCGCCGCCGCGATGATGGAGCCGCCGGGCGGTACGGCGCTCGTCGAGGAGTCGATCTTCGAGTCGCTCGAGTTCCGCCGCGCGATGCGCAAGGTCGACGACGAGTACGGCCAGGACTGGTGGTTCACGGTCTGGGGGCCGAAGGACCTCGTCGACACCGGCATCGGCCGGCGCGAGAACTGGTTCCTGCGCTCGGGCGAGAAGTGGCACGGCTTCGGCAGGCTCGCGACGAACTTCACGATGCTCGACCCGATCAAGGCGACGATCGTCACGCCCGGACTCGACATGAACGGGCGCTTCTCGCCCTCGGGCATCCCCGCGTCGATCGTCACCAAGTATCTCGCCGAGCACGGTGTCGTCGTGGAGAAGACGGGGCTCTATTCGTTCTTCGTGATGTTCACGATCGGCATCACGAAGGGGCGCTGGAACACGCTCGTCACCGAGCTGCAGCAGTTCAAGACCGACTACGACACCAACCAGCCGCTGTGGCGCGTGATGCCCGAGTTCGTGCAGGCCCACCCGGACTACGAGCGCATCGGCCTGCGCGACCTCGCCTCGCAGATCCACGAGCAGTACCGTCGCTACGGGATCGCGCGCGTCACCACCGAGATGTACCTGTCGGACATGCAGCCGGCGATGCGGCCTTCGGAGGCCTTCGAGTGCCTGGCGCACCGGCGCGTCGAGCGCGTGCCGATCGACGAGCTCGAGGGGCGCATCACGACGATGCTCGTCACGCCGTACCCGCCGGGCATCCCGCTGCTGATCCCCGGCGAGCGCTTCAACAAGCCGATCGTCGAGTACCTGAAGTTCGCCCGCGATTTCAATGCACGGTTCCCGGGGTTCGAGACCGACGTGCATGGGCTCGTCTGCGAGCCGGAGGCGGGGATGATGCGGTATTACGTCGATTGCGTGCGGGACTGACGGGCGCGGGCAAAGGCGCGGGCCGTCGGCCGCGGGCGCTTGGGTGCGCAGCCCCCGCTTCGCGGGGGTGCCCTGCGATGCTCGCAGCGCCGGCTGGCGCCGCGTAACTCGCTGCGCGCGCTCCGCGCGCTCCGCTCGGACAGACGCGGCGAGAGTGAATTGACGCGCGCTTCGCGCGCGCGCCGGCGCTGCTGCGCTTCTCGCCCGCGCAAAGGCGCGCCCGCGGCCGACGGCCCGCGCCTTTGCCGGGGACCGCATTTGCTTTTGGAGGAGTTGCGTGCGGCGGTTGTCGCACGTTGCACGCGGCGAATCCTTTGCGGTGCCGTGCGTTCAGACGTCGACCGAGCGCAGTTTCGGGGCGGGGTCGACGTGGGCCAGGCGGGTGCCGGCGATCAGGTCGTGGAGGGCGCGGCGGTCGGGGTCGACGAGGGTCCAGAGGTAGGGGGCGAGCAGCAGCGCGTACAGGGCGGGGTGCACGAAGTGTCCGGCGGCGAGTGCGCCGACGGCGAGCGTCGCGGCTGCGGCGAAGCGCGCGAAGGCGCGCGGGATCGAGACGTCGCCGCCGTCGCGGGTCTGCAGCTGCAGCGACATCGTTTTCATCGGCAGCGAGCGGCGCCCCTCGCTCCAGAAGCCGGTGAAATAGACGGCGAGCACCGCGAGGGTGAACCATTGGAAGGCCGTGCGCAGTGCGCCCGGATGGCCGCGGAACTGCGTGAGTGCCGAGAACGCGTAGTCGGCGAACCAGACGACGCCGAACAGCAGGACCGCCTCGTAGGCGAAGCCCATGAATCGGCGCCAGGGATGGGCCGGCGGCGCGGGGTGGCGCCGCGCCATCAGTAGAAGCCGCGCCGCACGCGCTCGCGCGGCTCGCGATCGCGATCGCGCCGGAGGATCTCGGCCAGCGGTTGCGCCGCGTGCTTGGCCAGCCCGGTGCGCGCGCCCGCGTGGCGCGCGGCGGTGTTGCTCGTCGGGCCGCTCGTGCGCAGCACCGCGCGCTGCTCGGGCGTCAATTCGCGGTAGCGCTCCCACTGCGCCTGCCGCTCGTCGGGCGCGAGGCGCTTGGCGAGCCGATAGTTCTGGCGTGCGAGCCGCCGCTGTTCGGGACTGAGTGCGGCCCATTCGCGGATGCGCGCGCCGGCGCGCTCGCGTGCCTTCGGCGACATCTTCGGCACCCGGTCGGCGAGCTTCACCCAGCTGCGCTTCTCCGTCGCAGACCACCCGTTCCATTGCGACTCGAAGGGCGCGAGCACCTCGCGCTGGGCAGGCGTGAGCTCGCTCCACAGCGGCTGCACCAGCGGCAGCAGCGGCGTGCGGTGCGCGGCGCCGGCCGCCGATGCCTCGTCCGCCCACAGCGGCGCGGCGACGAGCAACCCGGCGGCGGCCGCGAGCGCCGCGCTCGCACGCAGGAGCGCCGTGCGCGCGCGCTGCACGGGCGAGGCCGAGCGCAGGGCTCGTCTCATTGCCGCGATTCTTCCCACGAGACGTTGCGCAGGAAGACGCCGAATCCGCGGTCGGCGTAGGCGGCGATCGGAACTTCGTCGACGAGCATCGCCGCGTCGAGCTCGGCGAGGTCTTCGGCGCGCTGCTGCGACTCCCAGACCGAGATTCCGAACAGTCCGCCGGCGACCAGCGAGATCGGCACGACGATCGCGGCGATGCGCCACGCGAGCCGGGGCGCCTGCGGGCGGGGACGCTCGGTGCGGGGAAGGGCGCGCGCGCGGGGCGCCTCGTGGATGCGGCGCCGGTCGCCGCGTTCGGCGCGCGCCAGCGCGGCGGCGCGCGCCGCCGCGAGCCGATGCGCGATCGGCGCGGGCAGACGCTCGGCGGATTCGTCGAGCGCGGCGCGCACGATTCGGGCGAGTTCTCGTTCGGTCATCGTTGGATTCCGCGCGCTGCGAGGGCTTCGGCGAGCGCGCGCGCGGCGCGCGAGCAGTGCGTCTTCACGCTTCCTTCCGAGCAGCCCATGACGAGCGCCGTTTCGGCAACGTTCAGATCCTCCCAATAACGCAGCAGGAACGCTTCGCGTTGACGCCGCGGCAGCCGGGCGATCTCCGCCTCCAGGATGGCGCGCAGCTGCGTTCGCTCGGCCAGCGTAGCGGGCTCGTCGGGATCGTGCGGGTCGAGCGCCTCGAGCGCCTCCGCCTCGCCGTGCTCGGAGCCGTCGTTGCCCTGCAGCTCCGACAGCGGCGTCGTCCACAGATTGCGCACCCGCTGGCGCCGGAAGTGATCGGTGATCGCGTTCTGCAGGATGCGGTGGAACAGCATCGGCAGCTCCGCGGCGGGCCGCCCTCCGTAGCGGCTGGCCAGGCGCAGCATCGCGTCCTGCACGACGTCGAGCGCCGCTTCGCTGTCGCGCAGCGCGAACATTGCATGCTTGAATGCCCTGCGCTCCGCTCCGGCGAGAAAGTCGGACAACTCCTGGCGGCTGGCCATTCAGGGGGCGGAGCGATCCTCGGCCGGGGGAAAGAAGCTGCGCATGCTAGCAGAAGGGTCGCCCGGGCACCGATTCGCTTCTTGACCGCCGGTGTTGCGCCGCAGTATTCTCCTTCGGTTATCCCTACTCGCGCAGCTTGCACCGGGCCGTCTTCACGAGAGGCTCTCCCGGCGCATCCGATCAAAACTCGCAGGCCCCGTGTCGAGGTCTGCGTCGTGGCTCCGGGAGCACCAACCCGGGCGGTCATGGCGCCGGCGGCGGACCCTCCTGCCCTTGAAAGGATTTTTTATGGAACTCACCGGCGCGGAAATCGTCGTCCGCTGTCTGCAGGAGGAAGGCGTCGAGCACGTCTTCGGCTACCCGGGCGGCGCGGTTCTCTACATCTACGACGCGATCTTCAACCAGGAGAAGATCCAGCACATCCTCGTGCGCCACGAGCAGGCCGCCGCGCATGCGGCCGACGCGTACGCACGCTCCTCCGGGAAGGTCGGCGTGTGCCTGGTCACCAGCGGACCGGGCGTCACCAACGCCGTCACCGGCATCGCGACCGCCTATACCGACTCCGTTCCGATGGTCGTGCTCACCGGCCAGGTGCCCACGCACGCGATCGGCGAGGACGCGTTCCAGGAGGCCGACACGGTCGGCATCACGCGGCCCTGCGTGAAGCACAATTTCCTCGTGAAGGACGTGCGCGATCTCGCGATGACGATCCGCAAGGCCTTTCACATCGCCTCGACCGGCCGGCCCGGCCCGGTGCTCGTCGACATCCCGAAGGACGTCACGCGCAACCGCTGCCGATTCGAGTATCCGAAGACGATCTCGATGCGCTCGTACAACCCGGTCACGCGTGGGCACCACGGGCAGATCAAGAAGGCGCTCGGCCTGCTCCTCACCGCCGAGCGGCCGATGGTGTACGCCGGCGGCGGGGTCGTGCTGGCGAACGCAGCGGAGGAGCTGAACCGCTTCGTCGAGCTGCTCGGCTTCCCGGTCACGACCACGCTCATGGGGCTCGGCGCCTACCGGTCGACCGAGCGCAAGTGGGTCGGCATGCCCGGCATGCACGGCACCTACGAAGCGAACATGGCGATGCAGCATTGCGACGTGCTGATCGGCATCGGCGCCCGCTTCGACGATCGCGTCATCGGCAACACCAAGCACTTCGCGCAGAATCCGCGCAAGATCATCCACCTCGACATCGATCCCTCGTCGATTTCCAAGCGCGTGCGCGTCGACGTCCCGATCGTCGGCGACGTGCGCGAGACGCTCGGCGACATGATCGCGCTGCTCGAGCAGACGCTCGCGGCGGGCCAGAAGACGAACGAGGCCGCCGTCGAGAACTGGTGGCGGCAGATCGACGAATGGCGCGGACGACGCTGCCTCGACTATCGCAAGAGCGACGAGGTGATCAAGCCGCAGATGGTGATCCAGAAGCTGTGGGAGGTCACCGACGGCGACGCCTTCATCACCTCTGACGTCGGCCAGCACCAGATGTGGGCGGCGCAGTACTACCCGTTCGACAAGCCGCGCCGCTGGATCAACTCGGGCGGCCTGGGCACGATGGGCGTCGGGCTGCCGTTCGCGATGGGCGTGCTGCTGGCGAACCCGGGCGCCAAGGTCGCCTGCGTCACCGGCGAAGGCTCGATCCAGATGTGCATCCAGGAGCTTTCCACGTGCAGTCAGTACCGGCTGCCGGTGAAGATCGTCAACCTGAACAACGGGTATCTGGGCATGGTGCGTCAGTGGCAGCAGATCGAGTACGGCAGCCGCTATTCGGAGTCGTACGTCGATGCGCTGCCCGATTTCGTCGCGCTCGCGCAGGCCTACGGCCACGTCGGCATCCGTGTCGAGCGCCCGAAGGACGTCGAGCCGGCGCTGCGGGAGGCGTTCGGCAAGTACAAGGACCGGCTCGTCTTCCTCGACGTCATCACCGACAAGACCGAGAACGTCTGGCCGATGGTGCAGGGCGGCAAGGGGCTGACCGAGATGCTGCTCGGTTCCGAGGATCTCTGAGGTGCCGGCCATGCGACACATCATTTCGATCCTGATGGAAAACGAGCCCGGCGCGCTGTCGCGCGTCGTCGGTCTGTTCTCGGCGCGCGGCTACAACATCGAGACGCTCACCGTCGCTCCCACCGAAGACCGTTCGCTGTCTCGCATGACGGTCGTCACCTCCGGCTCCGACGAGGTGATCGAGCAGATCACCAAGCAGCTGAACCGGCTGATCGACGTCGTGAAGGTCGTCGACCTCACCGAGAGCACGTACATCGAGCGCGAGCTGATGCTGATCAAGGTACGCGCCACCGGCAAGGAGCGCGAGGAGATGAAGCGCATGGCCGACATCTTCCGCGGGCGCATCATCGACGTCACCGACCGCACTTACACGATCGAGCTGACCGGCGACGGCCGCAAGCTCGACGCCTTCATCGACGCCCTCGACCGCGCGTCGATCCTCGAGACCGTGCGAACGGGCAGCTCGGGCATCGCGCGCGGGGAGCGGGTGCTGAAAGTCTAGAGAAGGGGGAAGGGGGAAGGGAGAAGGGGCAAGCCCGGCCGTCGGCGTCGCGGTTTTCCCCTTCCCCCTTCTCCCTTCTCCCTTCTCCATTTCACAAGGAAGAATCGAATGAAAGTGTTCTACGACAAGGATTGCGACCTCAAACTCATCAAGTCGAAGAAGGTCGCGGTCATCGGATACGGATCGCAGGGGCACGCGCATGCGCAGAACCTGAACGATTCGGGGGTGAAGGTCGTCGTCGGCGTGCGCAAGGGCGGCGCGTCGTGGGACAAGGTCGGCAAGGCGGGGCTCGAGGTGGCCGAGATCGGCGCCGCGGTGAAGGACGCCGATTTCGTCATGCTGCTGATGCCCGACGAGCATATCGCGAGCGTCTGGGCGAACGAGATCGAGCCGAATGTGAAGCAGGGCGCCACGCTGGCTTTCGCGCACGGCTTCAACATCCATTACGGCCAGGTCGTGCCGCGCGACGACCTCGACGTCGTGATGATCGCGCCGAAGGCGCCCGGCCACACCGTGCGGTCCACCTACGCGGGCGGCGGCGGGGTGCCGATGCTCGTCGCCGTGCACCAGGACCGCTCGGGCATCGCGCGCGACACGGCGCTGTCGTACGCCGCGGCGATCGGCGGCGGCCGTGCCGGGATCATCGAGACGAACTTCCGCGAAGAGACCGAAACCGACCTCTTCGGCGAGCAGACGGTGCTGTGCGGCGGAACGGTCGACCTCATCAAGGCCGGCTTCGAGACGCTGACCGAAGCCGGCTATGCCCCGGAGATGGCCTATTTCGAGTGCCTGCACGAGCTCAAGCTCATCGTCGACCTCATCTACGAGGGCGGCCTGGCCAACATGAACTACTCGATCTCCAACAACGCCGAGTTCGGCGAATACGTCACCGGCCCGACGATCGTCACCGCGGAGACGAAGAAGGCGATGAAGGTCGCGCTCGAGCGGATCCAGAGCGGCGAGTACGCCAAGCAGTTCATTCTCGAGAACCGCGCCGGCGCGCCGACGCTGCTGTCGCGTCGCCGCATGCTCGCCGAGCACCCGATCGAGCAGGTCGGCGAGAAGCTGCGTGCGATGATGCCGTGGATCAAGGCGAACAAGCTCGTCGACAAGTCACGCAACTGAGCGCGCAAGCGAGAACGCCACCGAGCGCGCCACCGGGCGCGCAACCGCATACGCGAGGGCGCCGGAGCAATCCGGCGCGCACCCGACCGGGATACGCAATCGAGTGAGCAGCCCCCGCTACCCGCATC
>DATGRE010000330.1:0-3277 GCA_035303885.1 Zeimonas sp.
TTCCGCGGCGCAGGCCCCCGATTCTTGATGCGGATCAAGGCTGGCGGGGGTGAGCCGGGGAGAATTCAAGCATTCCGGTACCGGAATACCGATTTAGCCCCGAAGGAGGCGCCATGACCGACCAGGCCAAGCCGGCCCCGACCGATCCCGAGCAGCGTCTCGGCGAGATCCTCGAGCATTGCAACAATCTTCGGCTCGGGCCGATCCCCTCGATCGATTCGCTGCCCGAAGGCTACACCGGGACCTTCGGGCATTTCCCCGTCTACTTCCCGGAAGAGATCGTGCACGCCGCGGGGCTGCTGCCGGTGAGCGTGCTGGGCGGGGGCAACAAGCTCGAGCTCAAGCACGCCGACGCGCACATGGGCTCGTTCATCTGCTCGATCTGCCGTTCCACGACCGAGCTCGGGCTGAACGGATCGCTCGACGGCCTGACCGGCTTCGTCACGCACCCGATCTGCGACGCCGCCAAGCACCTGGGCGGGATCTGGGCGCGGAACTTCCCCGACAAGCTCGGGCAGATCCTGTACCTGCCGCAGAACCCGAACACCCCCGGCTCGGTGCGCTACACCAGCGCCGAATACCAGCGGCTGCGCAGCGACGTCGAGAAGAAGATCGGCCGCCGGATCGAAGACGACGCCCTCTGGCGCAGCATCCGGATCTACAACCGCAACCGCGCGCTGCTGCGCGAGCTCTACGCGCTGCGCCGCGACGAGCCCTGGAAGGTCTCCACCAGCGAGCTGTACCTGATGATGCGCGCGCGCACCCGCATGCCCGCCGAGCAGCACAGCGTCCTGCTCGAGGAGGCGCTCGGCCTGCTGCGCGCACGCAAGCGCGCCGCCCAGGACAAGCCGCGCGTCGTCTTCGTCGGCGGCTTCTGCGAGCAGCCGCCGCTCGAGATGCTCGAGGCGCTCGACGACACCTGCTACGTCGTCGACGACGACCTGCTGATCGGACTGCGCTGGATCACGTCGGACGTTCCCGAGACCGGCGACCCGGTCTGGGCGCTGGCCGAGAGCTTCATCGACCGCTCGGCGGCGAGCCCCGTGCAGCACGACGAGCGCAAGACGAAGGCCGGCTACCTGATGCAGATGATCGAGACGAGCCGCGCCGACGCGGCCGTCGTCACCGCCGCCAAGTTCTGCGAGCCGGGCCTCGACGAGCAGGTGACGTGGTCGAAGCACCTCGACAAGGTCGGCGTGCAGCACCTGATCCTCGAGTTCGAGGAAAAGATGACGTCGTTCGAGCAGATGTCGATGCAGCTGGAAACCTTCGCCGAATCGCTCCTGTTCTCGATCGCCTGACCGGAGACTGCAACCATGACCACCGCAACCGTCGACAAGACCGCAGCCGCCGCACCCGGCGAGTTCAACGCACACCAGGAGGGACAGAGGCTCTTCAAGCAGTGGTACTCGGGCCTCGAGGGCGCCAACCAGCGCGGCGAACACGTGGCGAACGTGTTCGTCATGGGCAACGCCGTCGAGATCCTGCGCGCCTTCGATTTCCGGCTCGTGTTCCCCGAGATCACGTCGCTGCAGATGGGCGTGCGCAAGGTCTCCGAGGACTATCTGCGCGAATCCGAGGACTACGGCTACTCGCCCGACGTCTGCTCGTACGTGAAGGCCGACGTCGGCCTCATCCTGCGCCAGCACAAGCACCCGGCCGCCGTCCTGCCGAAGGCCGACATCGCCATCACCTCGAACATGTGCAGCACGTTCATCAAGTGGGGCGAGATCTGGGAGCACATGCTGAACACGCCGACCTTCACGCTCGACCTGCCCGGTCAGCGCTCGGCGAACTGGCAGGTGCGCCCCGGAGACGCGCAGCACATGGCCGACGCGCAGTGGGTCGAGGCGCAGTTCCGCGACCTGATCGCGCGCTGCGAGAAGATCACCGGCCGCAAGTTCGACATGGACCGGCTCGCCGAGATCGAGGACAACGTCAACAAGACCGTCGAGCACTGGAACAACGTGATGGCGCTGAACCGCACGTGCCCGGCGCCGTACAACGCGATGCTCGACGGGCTCACCTACATCGGCATCATGAACATCTACCGGGGCACGCCGGAGGGCACCGAGTTCATGCGCCGGCTGGAGGAATCGCTGCGCGCGAAGGTGGCGCGCGGCGAGGGGCGCGTCGCCGAGGAACGCTTCCGGCTGCTGTTCTCCGGAACGCCCTGCTACGTCTCGATGCGCCGGTTGATCGAGCTCTTCGAGACCTGGGGCGGCGTCTTCGCGTACTCCGACTACCTCACGTTCGCGGCGGGCGGAATGGATGCGGCCGAGATCCGCTACGACACCTCGCGTCCGCTCGAGAGCCTCGCCGAGGTCACCGCGCTCGCCGCCCAGCGCGGCCTGTCGAACCAGTTCTTCTCGCACGAGCGCCTGGCGCAGCAGGTCAAGGACTACGACGTCGACGGCATCGTCTTCCACGGCATCAAGAGCTGCCGCTTCGTCTCCTCGGGGATGGCCGACACGCGCAACTACCTGAACGAGCGCCTGCGGCTGCCGAGCCTGTACATCGAATCGGACCTCATCGACCCGCGCTACTGGTCCGACGCGCAGATCAAGAACCGCGTCGACGCGTTCTTCGAGTCGCTGCAGAGCCGGGGCGGCACAGCCCCCGGCGCGTCCAAGTCCAGCGCGCACACCATCGGGAGTCACGCATGAAATACGTTGGCGGAGTCGACGTCGGGTCGACGCAGACCAAGGCGGTGATCATCGACGAGACCGGCAAGGTCGTCGGACGGGCACTGCTCGACATGGAAACCAGCATGGTCACCGTCGCCGAGGACGCGTTCAAGGCGGCGCTGGAGAACGCGGGCATCGAGCAGTCGAAGGTCGTTCGCATCGCGGGCACCGGCTACGGCCGCTACAACGTCAAGTTCGGCCACGAGCAGGTCACCGAGATCACCTGTCACGCCCGGGGCGCGGTCTCGCTGTTTCCGAACACGCGCACGGTCATCGACATCGGCGGACAGGACACGAAGGCGATCGCGGTCAAGCCCGACGGGCAGGTGGACGACTTCACGATGAACGACAAGTGCGCCGCCGGTACCGGGCGCTTCCTCGGAGCCGCCTCGTACGCGCTCGAGCTGCCGCTGTCCGAGCTCGGCACGCTCGCGCTGCGCTCGCAGAACCCGGTGCGCATCACGACCACGTGCACCGTGTTCGCCGAATCGGAGATCATCAGCCACCTCGCCAAGGGCATCCTTCCCGAGGACGTGGTGATGGGTGTGCACCAGGCGATCACGGCACGCTGCGTGTCGCTCGCACGGCGC
>DATGRE010000331.1:0-28772 GCA_035303885.1 Zeimonas sp.
AGGCCGGCGAGCAGCGACGCAGCGAGGACGTCGCCCGAGGCTTCGCCGGCGACCATCCCGAGCGCGAGCGCTTCGCGTCGCGCAACCTCCTCGCGGCGCGCGGCCTGTGCCGGCATCAGCGGACGATGCCGCGGGTCACGCGCTCGAGGAACCCGACCAGCAGCGCGAGATCTTCGTCGGTCTCGGCAGCGACGGTCCCCGCCTCCGATCGCCGCTCGCGCAGCTCGGCGATCGCTTGCTGCAGCGTGAGCCCGCTGCGGTACAGCGTCCGGTATGCGCGCCGGATCGCCTCGATGCGTTCCGGGGAGAAACCGCGCCGGCGCAGGCCCTCGGAATTGATCCCGTGCGCCGCCGCCGTGTTCCCCGAAGCCATCACGTACGGCGGTATGTCGTGCAGCACGACGGTGCCCGTGCCGGTCATCGCATGCGCGCCGATCTTGCAGAACTGGTGCACTTGCGAGGCGCCGCCGAGGATCGCCCAGTCGCCGATCTCGACGTGGCCGCCCAGATTGGTGCTGTTGGCGAAGATCGTGTGGTCGCCGATCGTGCAGTCGTGCGCGATGTGCACGTAGGCCATGATCCAGTTGTCGTCGCCGATGCGCGTGACGGTGCGGTCCTGCACGGTGCCGCGGTTCAGCGTGACGCACTCGCGGATCGTGTTGCCGTTGCCGATCTCCAGCCACGTCTCCTCGCCGCCGTATTTCTTGTCCTGCGGATCGGCGCCGATCGACGCGAAGGGGAAGATGCGGTTGTCGGTTCCGATCGTCGTGTTGCGATGGATGACGACGTGCGCCCCGACGCGGGTGCGTGCACCGATGCGCACGTTCGGGCCGACGATGCTGAAGGCGCCGACCTCGACGTCGTCGTCGAGCTGCGCGCGCGGATCGACGAGCGCGCTCGGATGCACGCGCGTCATTTCGCCGGCTGCGCCGCCTCGGCCGGCGCGATCTCGCGCAGCGTGCACATCAGTTCCGCTTCGGCGGCCACCTGCCCGTCGACGGAGGCCTTGCCCGCGTATTTCCAGATCGAGCGCGCGATGCGCACGATCTCCACCTCCAGGCGCAGCTGGTCGCCGGGCACCACCGGACGCTTGAAGCGCGCGCTGTCGATCCCGACGAAGTAGTACACCGAGCGCGCGTCGGAGGTGCGGCCCATCGTCTGGAACGACAGGATGCCCGCCGCCTGCGCGAGCGCCTCGATCTGCAGCACGCCCGGCATCACCGGGAAGTGCGGGAAGTGCCCCTGGAAATGCGGCTCGTTGATCGTCACGTTCTTGATCGCAACGATGCGTTTGCCGAGCTCGAGTTCGACGACGCGATCCACCAGCAGCACGGGATAGCGATGCGGCAGGTGTTCGAGGATCGCCTGGATGTCGAGCACGGTCATTCCTTGTTCCTGTGACTGTTCTTCGCCGTCGCGCGTTCGCGTGCGCGCGACTGCGGCAGCCGCCTCACGAGCGCGGCGGCCTTCTCCCAGTCGGCATTGTCCATCAGCGGAAAAACGCCCGAATAGAAGCCGGGCCTGCGAATGGAACGCGTGACCAGGCTCATCGCCGAGATCGTCACGTCGTCGCAGATCTCGAGATGACCGAGGATACCCGCGCCGCCGCCGATGCGGCAGCGACGCCCGATGCGCGCGCTGCCGGCGATGCCGACACAGCCGGCGATCGCGGTGCGCTCGCCGATGCGGACGTTGTGCGCGACCTGGATCAGGTTGTCGAGCTTGCAGCCGTCGCCGATGACCGTGTCGTCGAGGGCGCCGCGGTCGATCGCGCAGTTCGCGCCGATCTCGACGGCGTCGCCGATCACGACGCGCCCCAATTGCGGAACCTTCTCCCATCCGGCCTCGGTGTCGACGAAGCCGAAGCCGTCGGCGCCGACCACCGTTCCGGAGAAGATCTCGCAATCGCGCCCGAGAACGCAGTCGTGCTCGATCGTGACGCGCGCGTGCAGGCGCGTGCGCGCGCCGATGCGCGTGCCGGCGCCGACGTGCGTGCCCGCCTCGAGAACGGCGCCGTCGTCGATCGTGGCGCCGTCGCCGACGCTGACGAAGGCGCCGACGTGGACGTCGCGGCCGAGCCGTACGCCGGCGCCGAGCGCCGCCTGCGGATGCACGCCGGGCGCCGGGCGCGGTGCGACTCGGGGCGCGACGTGCCGCGCGATGGCGGCGAAGCTGCGATGCGCGTCGTCGCTCTCGAGCAGCGCGGTGTGCGAGGGCAGAAGCTCCGCCAGGCCCGGCGCGACGAGCACGGCGCCGGCGCGCGTGCACGCGGCGGCCGAGGCGAGCCGCCGCGATGCGAGGAAGGCGAGATCGTAGGGGCCGGCGTTCTCGAGGCTCGCCAGCGAGCGCACCCCGAACGACGCTTCTCCGCGGACGAGTCGGGCGCCGCCGAGCCTCGCAAGCTCGCCGAGGCTCAGCGGCGGGTCGAGCCGGCGCACCGCGCGTCTAGGGCTTGCCGTTGGCGAGTGCGCGCAGCACCTTGTCGGTGATGTCGATGCGCGGACTCGCAACGACTGCCTCCTGCAGGATCAGGTCGTAGTTCTCCTGCTCGGCGATCTGCTTGATCGCGCGATTGACCTGGTCGATGACCTGCGCGAGCTCCTCGTTGCGGCGCTGGTTGAGATCCTCGCGGAACTCGCGCTGGCGGCGCTGGAACTCCTTCTCGAGATCGGCGAACTCGCGCTGGCGGCGCAGCCGGTCGGCATCGCTCATCACCGATGCGTCGCGATCGATCCGCTCGCCGAGCGCCCTCAATCGCGAACCCATGTCCTGCAGTTCCTTCTCGCGCTTGCTGAATTCCTGCTCGAGCTTCTGCTGCGCCGACTTCGCCGGGGTCGCGTCGCGCAGGATGCGTTCGGTGTTGACGAATCCGATCTTCGCCGTTCCCTGCGCAAAGGCGGGAACGCACGCGACGGCGAGCGCGCACGCGGCAAGCCAACCGAGGAACTTCATCCGGCGCTTCCTGTGTGGAGGGGTGGCACGAATTGTCGCACAGCGGTCAGAAGCCGGTGCCGATCTGGAACTGCAACCGCTGCGTGCGATCGTTTTCCCGCTTGCGCAGCGGCACCGCGATGCTGAGCTTCAGCGGCCCGATCGGCGACAGCCAGGTCAGCCCGACGCCGGTCGAATAGCGCAGGTCGCTCAGGCTGATCGACTCGTCCCTGGGAAAGACCGTGCCGGCGTCGACGAACACGAATGAGCGGATCGTACGGTCGCGACCGGTGCCGGGCAGCGGGAAGATGAATTCGGCATTGCCGACGATGCGCGTCTGCCCGCCGGTGGGCACGAGCCGCGAGCCGCCGCCGGGGCGGAACTCCTCTTCCTTCGGGCCCAGCGAGCTCGGATAGTAGCCGCGCACCGAACCGATGCCGCCGGCATAGAAGTTCTTGAACACCGGGTAAGGCTTGCCGCCGAAGCCACGCCCGATGCCGATGTCGCCGTTCAACGCGAGCGTGAAATCGCGTCCCAGCGGGTAGTACCACTGGTGCAGGTAGGTGGCGCGCCAGTACCGCAGCTCGGCCACCGGCAGGGTCACCTCGAGGTTGGCCGTCTGCACGCGGCCGCGCGTCGGCACGATCGCGCTGTCGCGGCTGTCGCGCACCCAGCCGATGTTGGCCAGCCAGGCGGTGCTCGACGAGCCGAAGTCGTCGACGAACTGCTGGAAGCGCACCGGCGGACGCTCGCCCAGGCGCACGTCGTTGCGCTCGAAGGTGGTGCCGAGGCTGATGCGGTCGAACTCGGTGTACGGAATGCCGAAGCGCAGGCCCACGCCGCTCGCCCGCGTCCGGTAGTCGCCGAGATTGAGCTCGTCGGCGTCGAAGCTGCGCGTGTACAGGTCGAAGGAACGGCTGATGCCATCGGGCGTGAAATACGGATCGGTGTACGACAGCACGGCGGTGCGCGACAGCCGGCTGGTGTTCACCTCGAGCGCGAGCGACTTGCCGGTTCCGAGGAAGTTGTGCTGCACGATCGAGCCCGACAGGATGACCTTGTCGGTGCTCGAGAAGCCGATGCCGAGCGTGATGTTGCCGGTGGGCCGCTCGGTGACGATCACCTCGAGGTCGACCTGGTCGGGCGCGTCGGGCACCGGACGCGAATCGATCCGCACCTCGGTGAAATAGCCGAGGCGGTCGATCCGCTCGCGCGACAGGCGGATCTTCTCGGCGTCGTACCAGGCGTCCTCGAACTGACGCATCTCGCGCCGGATGACTTCATCGCGCGTGCGCAGGTTGCCGGCGATGTCGATGCGGCGCACGTACACGCGCCGGCCCGGGTCGACGAGGATGTCGAAGGCCACCTGCCGCTTCTCGCGATCGATCTCCGGCACCGCGTTGACGTTGGCGAACGCGTAGCCGAGGGCACCCAGGCGCTCCGAGATGCGGCGCGTCGACTCGCTGAGCCTGCTGCCCGAGAAGACGTCGCCGGGCGCGAGCTCGACGAGCTCGGCGAACTCGTCGCGGCGCCCGAGCAGCTCGCCGCCGAAGCGCACCTCCGAGACCCGGTACTGCTCGCCCTCGTGCAGGTCGATCGTGATCTCGACGCTTTCCTTGTCGGGCGAGATCGACACCTGCGTCGATTCGATCGCGAACTCGAGATAGCCGCGATCGAGGTAGAACGAGCGCAGCGATTCGAGGTCGGCGGCGAGCTTCTCGCGCGCGTACTGGTCGTTCTTCGAGTACCAGGTGAACCAGCCCGGCGTGGTGAGCCGCATCTCGTCGAGCAGCTGCTTGTCGGTGAAGTCTTCGTTGCCGACGAAGCGGATCGACGTGATGCGCGCGTTCTGCCCCTCCTCGACCGCCAGCGTGATGCCGACACGGTTTCGCTCGAGCGGAGTGACCGTGGAGGTGACCTGCACGCCGTACTTGCCGCGCGCGAGGTACTGGCGCTTGAGCTCCTGCTCGGCGCGCTCGAGCACGGCGCGGTCGAAGATGCGCGATTCGGCCAGGCCCTGGTCGCGCAACGCCTTGCGCAGCGTGTCCTTGTCGAATTCCTTCGCGCCGGTGATGTCGACCGAGGCGATCGCGGGCCGTTCCTCGACGTGCACGACCAGCACGTCGCCCTCGGCCTCGAGACGCACGTCGCGAAAGAAACCGGTGGCGAACAGCGCGCGAATCGCCTCGCTCGCCTTCTCGTCGGTCATCGTGTCGCCGACGCGAACCGGGAGATAGCTGAAGACCGTGCCGGGCTCGGTGCGTTGGATGCCTTCGACGCGGATGTCGCGGATCGTGAAGGGCTCGAACGCGCCGGCGACGACCGGCAGCATCGCGAGAACCCATGCAGCCAGCGCCCGTCGCGCCGCACCCGGCTTGCGCCCCGGTCGGCGTCGAGCGAATCGCATTCGTTCAGGAACCGATCAACCGAGTGAAATCGTTGAACAGCGCGACCGCCATCATCATCATGATGATCGCCAGGCCGGCCTTCTGGGTGATGATCATGAAGCGCTCGGACAGCGGCCTGCCCTTGAGCGCTTCGAGCGCGTAATATACCAAATGCCCTCCGTCCAAAATGGGTATCGGCAGCAAGTTCAGCACGCCCAGGCTGATGCTGATCAGCGCGAGGAAGCTCGCATAGGCGATCCATCCCACCCGCACCGTCTGCCCCGCCAAATCCGCGATCGTCACCGGCCCGCTCAGGTTGCGCAGTGACAGCTCGCCGGTGATCATCTTGCCCAGCATCCGCAGCGAGAACGCCGACATCTCCCACGTCTGGCGCACGCCGTGGCCGAGCGACTCGATCGGTCCGTAGCGCACGAACTGCATCGCGAGTCGGTCCTGCAGGCCCGCGCCGATCCGCCCCACGCCGTCCTGCAACTGCGGCGTCACCGACACCACGATCTCGACGCCGTCGCGCAGCACCTCGAAGCGTAACGGCTCGTCGGCGCTGCGCTGTACCGCCTCGATGACCTGGGACGCCCGCTCGATGGCGACGCCGTCGATCGAACGGATCAGGTCGCCGGCGCGCAGGCCGTCGCGCTCGGCCGCGCCGCCTTCGATCACGTTGCCCACGGCGACCTCACCCGGCGCGATGCGGATGCCGAGCGTGCCCAGGAAATCGCGTTCGGCCTCGTCCGATGCGAGCCCGCTCGCGTCCAGCTGCAGCACCTCGCGCGCGCCGTCGCGCTCGACGACCAGGGTTGTGGCGCGCTGCTCGATCACCGGCTCGAGCAGCGCCAGGCGCATCTCGTGCCACGAACGCACCACCGTGCCGTCGGCTTCGACGACGCGGTCGCCCGCCTGCAGCCGCGCCTGCGCGGCGGCGGACGCCGGCGGCGGTGCGTCGACGAGCGCGGCCGGCTCCTGCAGCCCGATCCAGCCCATCGTCGCGTACAGCGCGATCGCCAGCAGGAAATTGGCCAGCGGGCCGGCGACGACGATCGCCGAGCGCTGCAGCAGCGACTTGCGGGTGAAGGCGTGCGGCACGTCCTTCGCGGCGATCGGCATGCAGTCCGGGTCGCGCTCGTCGAGCATGCGGACGTAGCCGCCGAGCGGGATCGACGCGATCACCCACTCGGTGGCGTCGGGCTTGGCGCGCCAGCGCAGCAGCGGCCGCCCGAAGCCGATCGAGAAGCGCAGCACCTTCACGCCGCACCAGCGAGCCACCAGGTAGTGGCCGAGCTCGTGCACGAAGATCAGCAGCGTGAGCGCGGCGAGGAAGGCGACGATCGTCTGGATCGTGTTCATGCGGTGCACCTCGAGAGCTGCTCTCGCGCGAGCGAGCGCGCCTCGTCGTCGATGGCGAAGACCTCCTCGATCGCCGTGCCCGCCGCGCGATCGCCGATCGCGTGCAGCACGGCCTCGGTGACCGAGGCGATGTCGGTGAAGCGGATCGCGCGCCCGAGGAATGCGGCGACCGCCACCTCGTTGGCCGCGTTCAGCACGCAGGGGGCCGCCCCGCCGGCGGCGAGCGCTTCGTGCGCCAGGCGCAGGCACGGAAAGCGGCGCGCGTCGGGCGCCTCGAACTCGAGCCGTCCGATCGCGACCAGGTCGAGCGGCGTGACGCCGCTGGCGATGCGTTCCGGATGCGCGAGCGCCTGCGCGATCGGCGTGCGCATGTCCGGGTTGCCCATCTGGGCGAGGACCGACCCGTCGTCGTACTCGACCAGCGAATGCACGATGCTCTGCGGGTGCACGAGGACCTCGAGCCGGGAGCCGGCGACGCCGAACAGATGGAAGGCTTCGATCAGCTCGAGTCCCTTGTTCATCATCGTCGCCG
This sequence comes from Zeimonas sp., assembly GCA_035303885.1. GTDB lineage: Bacteria > Pseudomonadota > Gammaproteobacteria > Burkholderiales > Burkholderiaceae_E > Zeimonas. The sequence continues at coordinate 7,213 of DATGRE010000331.1, forward strand.
AGTCGACCGAGATCTTGCGCCCCATCGACCAGTTCGGATGCGCACAGGCCTGCTCCGGCGTCGCCGCGGCCATCTCGGCGAGCGTCGCGCCGCGAAACGGCCCGCCCGAAGCGGTGAGTACGATGCGGCGCACGCCCCGCGCGCAGCGACCGGTGCCGTCGACCGGCAGGCACTGGAACACCGCGTTGTGCTCGCTGTCGATGGGCAGGACGGTGGCGCCGCCCTCGCGACACGCGCGCAGGAAGACCTCGCCGGCCATCACCAGCGATTCCTTGTTCGCGAGCAGGATCCGCTTGCCGGCCCGCGCCGCCGCCAACGTCGGCGCGAGGCCCGCGGCGCCGACGATCGCCGCCATCACCGTGTCGACGTCCTCGTGCGCGGCGAGCGCGGCGAGCGCCTCGTCGCCGGCCAGCACCTCGGTGTCGAGCCCCGCGGCGGCGATGCGCGCGGCGAGCCCGTGCGCGGCGTCGACATCGGCGAGCGCCGCGTAGCGCGGCGCGAAGCGCAGGCACTGTTCGTAGAGATCGTCGGCGCGGCGCTGCGCGGCGAGCGCGAACACGCGGTAGCGGTCCGGATGGCGTGCGACCACGTCGAGCGTGCTGCGCCCGATCGAGCCGGTGGCGCCGAGGATCGTGAGCGACTGCATGGCGACCGATTATCCCAGCAGCCGATGCAGCAGCATGGCCGCCGGCATGACCGGAATCAGCGCGTCGATGCGGTCGAGCACGCCGCCGTGGCCGGGCAGCACGGTTCCGCTGTCCTTCACCCCGGCCTGGCGCTTGAGCAGCGATTCGTGCAGGTCGCCGACGATCGACAGCGCGGCGAGCGCGACCAGCGCGAGCGCGGCGCCGACGACGCTCCACTCGTCGACGAGCCGGGCCGGAAGCGTCGACGACAGCGCGGGCACCGCGGCTGCGGCCAGGCCGATTCCGGCGACGGCGACGAAGCCGCCGAGTGCGCCCTCCCGGCTCTTGCCGGGACTGATCGACGGCGCGAGCTTGTGCCGGCCGAAGGCGCGCCCGACGAAGTACGCGGCAATGTCGGCGATCCAGACGATCGCCATCGCCGCCAGCAGCGGCAGCGGCCCGAGCGCACGCAGCGCCACCAGCGCCACCCAGCAGGCGAGCAGCCAGGCGGCGGCGAGCCCCACGCCGCCGCCGCGGGCGTCGTGCGCACGCAGGTGCATCGGGCCGAGCACGAGCCATCCCAGCGTGGCCGCCGCGCAGACGGCGATGACGAAGGCCGGCGGCCAGCCCGCGATCTCGCGCCAGGCGAGCAGCGCGGCGCCGACGAGCGCGACGGCGCCGGCGGCGAGCGCGGCGCGGCGGCCGCCGCCGAGCAGGCGCACCCACTCGTAGGCGGCCGCGGTCAGGAAGACGAGCGTGACGGCGCCCCAGACCCAGGGATCGAGAACGAAGATCGGGGGCAGTAGGATCGCCAGCAGCACCAGCGCAGTGACGACTCGCGTGCCGAGCATCGGTGCGGACCCGATCAGAGCGGCGACACGAGCCGGCGCCTCAGCCCGCTTCGGCGGCCGAAACCTGCTCGCTCGTGCGGCCGAAGCGTCGCTCGCGCCGGCGGAACGACTCGATCGCGCGGTCGAGCGCGACGACGTCGAAGTCGGGCCAGAACGTGTCGGTGAAATACAGCTCGGTGTAGGCGAGCTGCCACAGCAGGAAATTACTGATGCGCTGCTCGCCGCCGGTGCGGATGAACAGATCGGGCTCGGGCGCGTAGGCCATCGCCAGGTGCGGCGCCAACGCGGCTTCGCCGATGCGGTCGGGATCGGCGGCGAGCTCGGGCTGCGCCCGCAGCATCGACTGCACCGCCTTCAGGATGTCCCAGCGCCCGCCGTAGTTCGCCGCGACGGTGAGCGTCAGTCGGCGGTTGGCCGCGGTGCACGCCTCGGCCTCGCTGATGAGCTGGCGCAGCCGCGGTTCGAAGGCCGACAGCTCGCCCACCACCCGCAGGCGGATGCCGTTGGCGCGCAACTGCGCGACCTCGCGCTCGAGCGCATTGACGAACAGCCGCATCAGCAGCGAGACCTCCTCGGCCGGCCGGCGCCAGTTCTCGGAGCTGAAGGCGAACAGCGTCAGGTACTCGACGCCCCGCCGCGCGCAGGCCTCGACGGTCGCGCGCACCGCCTCGACGCCCTTGGCGTGCCCGGCCACCCGCGGCAGCCGGCGCTGGGTGGCCCAGCGCCCGTTGCCGTCCATGATGATCGCGATGTGCCGCGGCACGTCGCGTGGGCGCGGAACCGTGATCGTCGTGCTCGAAATCATCGAAGCGGCGCGGGCTCTTGCGCGGACTCAGACCGTCATGATCTCGCGCTCCTTGACGTCGAGCATGCGGTCGATCTCGACGACGAAGCGATCGGTGAGCTTCTGGATCTCGTCCATCGCGCGGCGCTCGTCGTCCTCGGAGATCTCCTTGTCCTTGACGAGCCTCTTCAGCTGCTCGTTGGCGTCGCGGCGCAGGTTGCGCACCGCGACCTTCGCCTGCTCGCCTTCGTGCTTGACGACCTTGGTCAGCTCGCGGCGGCGCTCCTCCGACAGCGGAGGCATCGGCACACGGATGAGGTCGCCGCTCGTGGACGGGTTCAGGCCGAGGTCGGACTCGCGGATCGCCTTGTCGACGACCTGGACCATCTTCTTCTCCCACGGCTGCACGCCGAGGGTGCGCGCGTCCTGCACGGTGACGTTGGCGACCTGGCTGATCGGCACCGAGCTGCCGTAATAGTCGACGTGGATGTGGTCGAGCAGGCCCGCGTGCGCGCGCCCGGTGCGGATCTTCGCGAGGCTGGCGCGCAACGACTCGATCGATTTCTGCATCTTCTGCTCGGCGGACTGCCGGACTTCCGCAATGCTCATGATTCCTCCGAACGACGGATCGCGCCGGCTGCGCGCGCCGCGCGGCGGGGCCGCGCGCGTCGACGGCTGCAGGCGCGTTCAGACATGGACCAGCGTGCCCTCGTCGTCGCTGCACAGCGCCCGCTGCAGCGCGTCCTCGCCGAGGATCGAGAAGACCTTGATCGGCAGCTTGCGGTCGCGGCACAGCGCGAAGGCGGTGGCGTCCATGACCTTCAGGTGGCGTGCGATCGCCTCGTCGAAGCTGATCCGGGTGAAGCGCTGCGCCGACGGATCGAGCATCGGGTCGGCGCTGTACACGCCGTCGACCTTCGTCGCCTTCAGCACGACCTCGACACCCATCTCCGCCCCGCGCAGCGCGGCGGCGGTGTCGGTGGTGAAGAAGGGGTTGCCGGTTCCGGCGGCGAAGATGACGACCTTGCCTTCCTCGAGATAGCGAAGCGCCTTAGGACGGATGTACGGCTCGACGACCTGCTCGATCTTCAGGGCCGACTGCACGCGCGCGACGACGCCATGCTGGCGCAATGCGTCCTGCAGCGCCAGCGAATTCATCACCGTGGCGAGCATGCCCATGTAGTCGGCGGTGGCCCGGTCCATGCCGGCCGCACCGCCGGCGACGCCGCGGAAGATGTTCCCGCCGCCGATCACGATCGCCAGCTCGACGCCCATCGCGACCACCGAGGCGATCTCGCGCACCATCCGCTGCAGGGTGCCGGCGTTGATGCCGTAGGCGTCGTCGCCCATCAACGCCTCGCCGGAGAGCTTGAGCAGCACGCGCCGGTAGCGCAGCGTGGGCACCGGCGCGGCCGCCGCGGCGGCCGGCGTCGCTGCGGGGCGCACCACCGCGGAAGCGGCCGGGCTGTCGTTCGAGCTCACGAACCCTCCTGATGCGTCGGCGACGCCTCCCGCGAGGCGGAGCGCCGCCGCCCGCGATTATGGGGCTTTTCGGGCGCGGCCGGCGCGGCGGGAGCCGGGCGCGCGCGGACCGCCGCGCCGTCGGCCGCGCTCACCGCCCGGCGGCGGCCGCGGCCTGCGCGGCGACCTCGGCGGCGAAATCGGCCTGCTTGCGCTCGATGCCCTCGCCCACGACGAAGAGCGCGAACTGCGCAACCTGCGCCCCGCGCGACTTCAGCAGCTGCTCGACGGTCTGCTTGTCGTCCTTGACGAAGGGCTGGCCGAGCAGCGTCACCTCCTTCAGGTACTTCTGGACGGCGCCGTCGACCATCTTCGCGACGATCTCGGGCGACTTGCCCGGCTTGCCCTCGGCCTTCGCCTTCGCCTGCTCCTCGTCGGCCTTCTGCTGCGCGATCGAGCGCTCGCGCTCGATGTCCTCGGCCGGAACGCCGTCGCGCGACAGCGCCTTCGGCTTGCTCGCCGCGATGTGCATCGCGACGTCGCGCGCGAGTGTGTCGTCGCCGCCGACCAGGTCGACCAGCACGCCGATCTTCGAGCCGCCATGCACGTAGGCGTTCAGCCGCCCCTGCGCCTCCAGGCGCGCGAAGCGGCGCACGGTAATGTTCTCGCCGATGCGCCCGACCAGGGCCGTGCGGACCTCGTCGACCGTGCCGCCGTCGATCGGCAACTGTGCGAGCGCGTCGAGGTCGGCCGGCGCCTGCGTGCCGACGCGCTCGGCCAGCGTGCGGGCGAAGGCGAGGAAATCGTCGTTCTTGGCGACGAAGTCGGTCTCGCTGTTGACCTCGACGATCGCGCCGAGCCGGGCGTCGTCGGCGATCCACACGGCCACGACGCCCTCGGCCGCCACGCGCGAAGCGGCCTTGCTCGCCTTGTTGCCGAGCTTCACGCGCAGGATTTCCTCGGCGCGCGCGAGGTCGCCGCCGGCCTCGGCCAGCGCCTTCTTGCATTCCATCATCGGCGCGTCGGTCTTCTCGCGCAGCGCCTTGACCATGCTCGCAGTGATCGCGGTCATCGGTTCACTCCCTGATTCCTTCGTTCCCGCTTCCGATTGGGCTCACTCGTCCTCACCCTCGATCTCGACGAACTCCTCCTCGTCGTCGGCGGTCTTGGCGATCTCCTGCAGGGCGGCGGCCCGTCCCTCGAGGATCGCGTCGGCCGCGCCGCGCGCATACAGCCGGATCGCCTTGCCGGAGTCGTCGTTGCCGGGGATCACGTGATCGATGCCCACCGGCGAGTGGTTGCTGTCGACGACGGCGACGATCGGGATGCCGAGCTTGTTCGCCTCGGTGACCGCGATGCGATGGAAGCCGACGTCGATGACGAACAGCGCGTCGGGCAGCGCTCCCATCTCCTTGATGCCGCCCAAGCTCTTCTGCAGCTTCTCGAGCTCGCGCTGGAACAGCAGCGATTCCTTCTTCGACATGCGGTCCATTCCGCCCTCGGCCACCGTGGCTTCCATGTCCTTCAGCCGCTTGATCGAGGTCTTGACCGTCTTGAAGTTCGTCAGCATGCCGCCGAGCCAGCGCTGGTCGACGTAGGGCATGCCCGCGCGCTGGGCTTCCTCGGCGATGATCTCGCGCGCCTGGCGCTTGGTGCCGACGAAGAGCACCGTGCCGCGGTTGGCCGCGAGCTGGCGCAGGTACTTCATCGCCTCGTTGTACTGCTCGAGCGATTTCTCCAGGTTGAAGATGTGGATGCGGTTGCGGTGCCCGTAGAGAAAGGGCGCCATCCGCGGGTTCCAGAATCGGGTCTGGTGGCCGAAGTGCACTCCGGCCTCGAGCATCTGCCGCATGGATACGGACATGACGAACTCCGATGGGTTGGGTCTGACGCATCGGCGCTGACCGCGCCCGGGACAGAATCCCGGGTGCGGCACCCTCGATCGACGATGCGCGCGATTTCGCCGAAGGGGGTCCCCACGGCGTCCTGGCCGCCGCCAGCCCGGACGGTGAATCCGGAACGCGTCGGCGGGATGTAACGCCCGCGCCCGTGCGCCCACGCGGGCGCCGGAACGAGCGAAGCCTATAATCCTAGCATGCCAGTGATCCTGAAGTCTCCCGCACAGATCGAGGCGATGCGCGTGGCCGGCCGCCTCGCCGCGGAAGTCCTCGACTACATCACGCCCTTCGTGAAGGTCGGCGTGACCACCGACGAGCTCGACCAGCTCTGCCACCGCTACATGACCGAGGTGCAGGGAACGGTGCCGGCCCCGCTGAACTATGCGCCGCCCGGCTATTCGCCCTACCCGCGCTCGATCTGCACGTCGGTCAACCACCAGGTCTGCCACGGCATCCCGGGCGAGCGGCAGCTGAAGAACGGCGACATCCTGAACATCGACGTCACGGTCATCAAGGACGGCTACCACGGCGACACGAGCCGGATGTTCTTCGTCGGAGAGCCGTCGGTGGCCGCGCGCCGGCTGTGCCGCGTCACCTTCGAATGCATGTGGATCGGCATCGACCAGGTCCGCCCCGGCGCGACGCTCGGCGACATCGGGCACGCGATCCAGAAGCACGCGGAGGCGAACGGCTACTCGGTGGTGCGCGAATTCTGCGGCCACGGCATCGGCGAGCGATTCCACGAGGAGCCGCAGGTGCTGCATTACGGGCGGGCCGGCACCGGCGAGACGCTGCGTCCCGGCATGATCTTCACGATCGAGCCGATGATCAACGCCGGCCGGCGCGAGGTGCGCGAGCTCGCCGACGGCTGGACGATCGTCACCAAGGACCATAGCCTGTCGGCGCAGTGGGAGCACATGGTGCTCGTCACCGAGACCGGCCACGAGGTGCTGACGATGTCCGCCGGCGCGCCGCCGCGGCCGGAGACCCTGCCGAAGGCGGCATGATGCCGGGCGCGGCGGCGACGATGCGTACGCTGCCCGCGCCGCCCCGCTCGCTCGGCGCGCCCGCGGACGTGCGCGAAGCCTATCGGCTCGAGCGCGACCGGGCCATCGCGCGCTTCCGGGCGCACCCCGACCCCGACGCGCTGACGCGCGCCCTCACCGTCGCCGCCGACCGGGCGCTGCGCGCGTTGTGGCGCCGGTTCGCGCCGGGACGCAACACCTCGCTCGCGGCGGTCGGCGGCTTCGGACGGCGCGAGCAGTTCCCGCACTCGGACGTCGACCTGATGGTGCTCACCGGCGAGGCGCTCGAGCCGGAGCAGGCTTCGCGCATCGAGGCGTTCATCGGCGCGTGCTGGGACTGCGGCCTGCCGATCGGTCACAGCGTGCGCAGCGTCGACCAGTGCGTCGCCGAGGCGCGCGCCGACGTCACCGTCCAGACCAGCCTGCTCGAGCTGCGTTGGCTCGCCGGCAGCCGCCGGCGCTGCCTCGAGGCCGCCGAGCGCCTGCAGGCGATCCTCGATCCGCAGGCGTTCTTCTCGGCCAAGCTCGTCGAGATGCGCCAGCGCCACGCGAAGTACGACGACACGCCGTACAGCCTGGAGCCGAACACGAAGGAGAGCCCCGGCGGGCTGCGCGACCTGCAGATGCTGGTGTGGATCGCGCGCGCAGCCGGGCTGGGCCGGCGCTGGCACGACCTGGCCGAGCACGGACTCATCACGGCGCGCGAAGCGGCGCAGCTGCGCCGCAACGAGCGACGGCTCAAGCGCATCCGGGCGATGCTGCACATCGTCGCCGGGCGCCACGAGGACCGGCTCGTCTTCGACCTGCAGGCGCAGGTCGCCGGCGCCCTCGGGCTGGGCGACGCCGACCCGCGCAGCGCCTCCGAGGAGCTGATGCAGCGCTACTACTGGGCGGCGAAGGCGGTCGTCCAGCTGAACACGATCGTGCTGCAGAACCTGCGCTCGGCGCTCTTTCCGGCGCGCCAGGCGCAGGTCGAGCCGATCGATGCGCTGTTCCGCAACGTGAACGGCCTGCTCGACGCAGTGGACCCGCACTGCTTCGAGCGCGAACCGTCGACCATCCTGCGGGCGTTCCGCACGATGCAGGACCGTCCCGAGCTCGTGGGCATCGCCACTCCGACGCTGCGCGCGCTGTGGAACGCGCGCACGCGCATCGACGCGGCGTTCCGCCGCGATCCCGCCAACCGCGCGATGTTCCTGCAGATCCTGCAGGCGCCGCGCGGCATCACGCACGAGCTGCGGCGGATGAACCAGTGGTCGATCCTGGGACACTATCTGCCGCCGTTCCGCCGCATCGTCGGACGCATGCAGCACGACCTGTTCCATGTGTACACGGTCGACCAGCACATCCTGATGGTCGTGCGCAACCTGCGCCGCTTTACGATGCCCGAGCACGCGCACGAGTATCCGTTCTGCAGCGAGCTGATGGCGGGCTTCGCCCAGCCCTGGCTGCTGTACGTCGCGGCCCTGTTCCACGACATCGCGAAGGGGCGCGGCGGCGACCACTCCGTGCTCGGCCGCATCGATGCGCGCCGCTTCTGCCGCGACCACGGGATGTCGGACGAGGACACGGCGCTCGTCGAGTTCCTCGTGCTGCATCACCTCGCGCTGTCGTCGGTCGCGCAGAAGCAGGACACCAGCGACCCCGAGGTCGTCGCGCGTTTCGCTGCGCTCGTCGGCAGCGAGCGACGGCTGGTCGCGCTGTATCTGCTCACCGTCGCGGACATCCGCGGCACGAGCCCGAAAGTGTGGAACGCGTGGAAGGGCAAGCTGCTCGAGGAGCTCTTCCTCGCCACCCGCCGCGCGCTGCAAGGGCACGCTCCGTCGATGCAGACCCGGGTCGACGCCGTGCGGGACGAAGCCGCGCGGGTGCTCGCGCTCTACGGGCTGGAGCCGTCACACTACGCGCGCTTCTGGCAGCAGCTGGACGTGCCGTATTTCCTTCGGCACGCGGCGCAGGACATCTCGTGGCACGTGCGCGTGCTGCATGCGCACGTCGACACGCGCGTGCCGATCGTGCGCACCCGGCTGTCGCCCGTCGGCGAGGGCATCGAGCTGGTCGTCTACCTGCCCGACCAGCCCGACCTGTTCGCGCGCATCTGCGGCTACTTCGACAGCCGGCGCCTGTCGGTGCTCGAGGCGCGCATCCACACCACGCGCCACGGCTACGCGCTCGACACCTTCGTGCTCGTCGAACCGGGCGTCGCCGCGCAGCGTGCCGACACGCTCGCGCGCATGCAGGACGAGCTCGCGCACCGGCTCGCCACGCGCGACGAGCTCGCGCCGCCGGTCGAAGGGCGCAGCTCGCGCCGGTCGCGGCATTTCCCGGTCGAGCCTTCGGTGGAGCTGCAGCCCGACGAACGGGGCAGCCGCTTCCTGCTCTCGGTGGTCGCGAACGACCGCACCGGACTGCTGTACCGCATCGCGCGGGTGCTCGCGCGCTACCGCATCAACGTGCAGACCGCGCGCATCACCACGCTCGGCGAACGCGTCGAGGACGTGTTTCTGGTGGACGGCGCGGCGCTCGAGGAAGCGCGCGAATCGCGCCGCTTCCAGACCGAGCTGCTCGAGGCGCTGCGCTAGGGCCGCTGCGCCCAGCGGCGGGCGCCTGTCCGGCGGGCTCTTCTCCGGCAGGCGCTCGTCACGCCCGCGCGACGGCTTCCTCGAGCACCATCCGCACCGACTCCATCGCCTGGTCGAGGACGCGCTGGATGCCCTCCAGCGAGATCGACGTGCGACTCGAGCCCTTGCCCGCCGCGTGGTTCGCGACCACGCACAGCGCCGCATAGCGCAACTGCAGCTCGCGCGCGAGCGCCGCCTCGGGCATGCCGGTCATGCCGACGATGCAGCAGCCGTCGCGCTCGAGCCGGCCGATCTCGGCGGCGGTCTCGAGGCGCGGGCCCTGCGTGCAGCCGTAGGTCGCACCGTCGATCACCGGCCGCTGCACCCGTTGCGCGGCGGCGACTAGCCGCTGGCGCATCTCGGCGTCGTACGGTTCGGTGAAATCGATGTGCGTGACCGGCTGCTCGGCGCCTTCGAAATACGTGCCATGGCGCCCGCTCGTGTAGTCGATGATCTGGTCCGGGACGACCAGCGCTCCGGGGGCGCAGTCGCCGCGTATGCCGCCGACGGTGGCCACGGCGATCACGCGTTCGACGCCGACCTCCTGCAGCGCCCAGAGGTTGGCGCGGTAGTTGATCTCGTGCGGCGCGATCGTGTGTCCGTAGCCGTGCCGGGCGAGAAAGACGATGGGCGTGCCGCCCAGACGGCCGAAGGTCACCGCGCACGAGGGGTCGCCGTAGGGCGTTCGCACGACCTCGCGTCGTGTGTCCTGCAGGCCGGCGAGTCGGGCGAGGCCCGTGCCGCCGATGATCGCGAGCATGGCTGTTCAGTTCTCCGTTGCGGGCGCTGCCATTCGCAGCAGCGCGGCTTCGTCGAGCACCGGGATGCCGAGTTCGTGCGCCCGGGCGAGCTTGCTGCCGGCGCCCTCGCCGGCGACGACGTAGTCGGTCTTGCGCGACACCGACGAGGCCACCGATCCGCCGTGGCGGCGGATCCAGTCGTGCGCCTCGTCGCGCGACATCGTCGGCAGCGTACCGGTGACGACGAACGTGCGCCCGGCGAGCGCTCGATGCGGCCCGGGCGTGTCCGGAGCGGCCGACTCGGTCGGCGCCGGGCGAGGCCAGTCGATGCCGGCGGCGAGCAGCGCGTCGATGACGGCACGATTGTGCGCTTCGCCGAGAAAGCGCTGCAGGCTCGCGACGATCTCCGGTCCGATTCCCTCGAGCGGCACCGGCTCGGGCTTCTCGCCGCGGACGCGACGGCGGGCGTTCTCCTTCTGCACGGCCGCCTTGCGGGCGGCGAGCGCCGCCCAGTCCTCCTGCAGCATCGCGTCGAGGTCGCCGAAATGCGCGGCGAGCAGTCGGGCGACCTCCTCGCCGACGTGACGGATGCCGAGCGCATAGAGGAAGCGCGCGAAGGTCGTGTGCTTGGAACGCTCGATCGACGCCACGAGGTTGCGCGCCGATTTCTCACCCATGCGATCGAGTGCAGCCAGCGTGGGCACGTCGAGCGCATAGAGGTCGGCGGGCGTGCGCACCCGGCCCGAATCGACGAGCTGCTCGACGATGCGCTCGCCGAGCCCGTCGATGTCCATCGCGCGGCGCTGCGCGAAATGCAGCAGCGCCTGTTTGCGCTGCGCCGCGCAGTACAGGCCGGCGACGCAGCGCGCATCGGCCTCGCCCTCCTCCCGCACGACCGCCGAGTCGCAGACCGGGCAGCGCGTCGGCATCCGGAAGGCGCGCCGCGGCCGGCCGTCGTCGCGGCGATCGACGAGCGGACGCACGACCTCGGGGATGACGTCGCCGGCACGGCGCACCACGACGTGATCGCCGATCAGCAGGTCCTTGCGGCGGATCTCGTCCTCGTTGTGCAGCGTCGCGCTCGTCACCGTGACGCCGCCGACGAACACCGGACGCAGCCGCGCCACCGGCGTGAGCTTGCCGGTGCGCCCGACCTGCACCTCGATGTCGAGCAGCTCGGTGACCGCTTCCTCGGCCGGGAACTTGTGCGCCACGGCGTAGCGCGGCGCGCGCGCCACGGTGCCGAGCGCTTCCTGCCAGTCGAGGCGGTCGACCTTGTAGACGACGCCATCGATGTCGTAGGGCAGCTCGGCGCGCCGCGCGAGCAGTGCCGAATGGAACGCGAGCATCCCTTCGACGTCGACGGCGATCGCGCGCTCGGTCGAGACGGCGAAGCCGATCGCCGCGAACCAGTCGAGCAGGCCGCTCTGCGTCGCAGGCAGATCGACGCCCGCGGTCTCGCCCAGGCCGTAGGCGAAGAAGCGCAGCGGACGACGCGCACTGATCGACGGATCGAGCTGGCGCAGGCTGCCCGCGGCCGCATTGCGCGGATTGACGAACTCGCGCTCGCCGGCGGCGCGCTGCCGCTCGTTGATGCGCTCGAAATCGCGCCGGAACAGCAGCACCTCGCCGCGCACCTCGAGCACCGCTGGCGAGACGCCGGACAGGCGCAGCGGGACGGTGCGGATCGTGCGCACGTTCGCCGTCACGTCCTCGCCGGTCGTGCCGTCGCCGCGCGTAGCCGCCCGCACCAGCGCGCCGCGTTCGTAGCGCAGCTCGATCGCCAGCCCGTCGTATTTCGGCTCCATCGCGTAGGCGAGCGCCTCGACCGGCAGCCCGAGCTCGCGCATCCGGTCGCGCACGCGGCGGTCGAAGTCGCGCACCTCGTCCTCGTCGAACGCGTTGGCGAGCGAGAGCATCGGCACCGAATGCCGCACGGGCGCGAATGCCGCGCTGGGCGCGCCGGAGACGCGCTGCGTCGGAGAGTCGGGAACGATCAGCGAGGGGTCCGCCCGCTCGAGCGCCTGCAGCTCGCGCAGCAGCCGGTCGTACTCGGCGTCGGGCACGCTGGGCGCATCGAGGACGTAATACTCGTGGTCGTATTGCGCGATCCGTTCGCGCAGCCACGCCGCGCGCCGGCGCGCATCCTGCGCCCCGGGCTCGGAGGCGCCCGTCTCCCGCTCCTCGCTCAGTTGAACACCTTGCAGGCGAGCGCCGAGCCGGCGGGTAGGCCGATCGCCTCGAGCGATTCGTAGCGCTGCTCGAGCTGGCGCGCGATCTGCTCGAGCGAGGCTTGCGTCAGCGGCTTGCCGCTGTCGTCGACCAGCCGCGCGCCGAGCCGCCGCGCACAGGTGCCGGCCGCCTGCACCATGCGTCCGAAGGGCTCGAGCGACGCGGGCACGCGCGGGACGTCGAGCAGGAAGGTGAGCCGGCTCGGCGAATCGGAGAAGCCCAGCGAGAACAGCGGCTCGCCGTGCGGGCCCTGACGGACGTAGCGATGGCTGCCGCGCTCGACGAGCCCGAGTGCCTGCGCGAGCTGCGCGAGCTGCGCGGGCTCGATCGCTTCGGGCGCCTCGACGTTCACGCCGATCTGCACGTCGAGCTGTGCACAGGTCGAATCGAGATCGCGCGCACGTGCGAGCACCGAACCCATCGCCGGCATCTCGGCCTGCGCCGACAGCGACTCCGCCATCTGCTGGACGGCGCTGGTGAAATCGGAGAACTCCATCGCGTTCAGCGGCCCGTGGCGATTGGCGAGCAGGATGCCCACGCGGACGATCTCGTAGCTGCGTCCCGCCGACAGCGCCTCGAAGCCGTCCTGCACGCCCTGCGCACGCCCGTCGAAGGCGACCGGCTTCGAGCCGGCGCGACGCAGGCGCTGCGCGAGCGCGAGCAGGCGTTCGCCGGACAGCGGCGCGGCGGGTACGAGCTCGACGATACAGTCGGATGCCTCGGACAGCACGGCGGCCCCTACGCCCGCCGGCGCCGGGCCGCCCGCGGGACGGGCGCCGGCGGGTGCCGCCCCGGCCGGCGCTTCGGCCGCGCCGGCGGCGTCCGTTGCGCCGCTTGCGACGACGGCGGCGTCACCCCCGGGCGCATCGGCGGAGCGCGGCGCTGCGTCGCCCTGGTGCCCGGTGGCGGGCGCGCCCCGCGCCGCGTCCCGGTCTGCGGCCGCCCTCGCCGACGCGGTGCCGGCACCCGGCGTGCCCGACGCGGACGCGCCGGGCCCGGCGGCGGCCAGAGCATCGGTGCCGGAAGCGGCGGCCGGCGCAGCGAAGGTCGAATCGTCGCCCGGACCGGCATCGACCGCAGGCACGGCGGGCGAATGGGCATCGGCGCCGATGCGCTCCTCGAGCGCGGCCGTCCCGGAAGCGGCATCGGGCGGCGCGTGCGCCGCGCCCTCGGTGCGCTTCCCGTCCGATGCCCCCGACTCGAGCGCATCGCCGCCCGCCTGCCCCTCGAAGGTCGCGGACGCGGCATCGCCGAGCCGCGGCTCGCCGCGCGACGAGCTGCGCCGGCCGTTCCCGGAGGAAGCGGCGGCGCGCCGTGCATCGTCACGCGCGGCCCGGCCGCGCTCGAGCAGATTCCGGCCCATCCCGCGCCAGCGCGGCCAGGCGCCCTGGCGCAGGTTGTAGCCGACGACCACGACGATGGCGACGACCACCAGCAGCAGCAGGCTGACGCCCAGACTGCTCACGCGGCCTCCGCGTAGCGTGCCGCGGCGTCGAGGTCGACGGCGACGATGCGCGAGACGCCGCGTTCCTGCATCGTGACGCCGACCAGTTGCTGCGCGAGCTCCATCGCGATCTTGTTGTGCGTGATGAACAGGAACTGCGTCTGGTCGGACATGCGGCGGACCATCTCGCAGTAGCGCTCGGTGTTCGCGTCGTCGAGCGGGGCGTCGACCTCGTCGAGCAGGCAGAACGGCGCCGGATTCAGCTGGAACAGCGCGAAGACGAGCGCGATCGCGGTGAGCGCCTTCTCGCCACCCGACAGCAGGTGGATCGACGTGTTGCGCTTGCCCGGCGGCTGCGCCAGAACCTGGATTCCGGCATCGAGGATCTCGTCGCCGGTGAGGATCAGCCGCGCCTCGCCGCCGCCGAACAGCTCGGGGAAGAGCTTGCCGAAATGCCCGTTGACGGTGTCGTAGGTCTGCTGGAGCAGCTCGCGCGTCTCGCGGTCGATCTTGCGGATGGCGTCTTCCAGCGTGGCGATCGCCTCCTCGAGATCGCTCGACTGCGCATCGAGGAAGCCCTTGCGTTCCTCGGCCTGCGCGAGCTCGTCGAGCGCGGCGAGGTTCACCGGGCCCAGCGCCGCGATCGCGTTCGACAGCCGGGTGACCTCGCCCTGCAGCCAGGACGGCTTCGGCGTGTCGGCGAGCGAGGCGCGCAGCGCCTCGACGGCATCGTCGTCGAGCCCGGCTTCCGAGAGCGACTGCGCGAACTGCTCGCGATTCAACCGCGCCGCCTGCTCCTTGAGCTGCAGCTCGGTGACGCGCTGGCGCAGCGGCTCCTGCGCACGCTCGACCGCCAGGCGCGTCTCCTCACGCTGGCGCAGCGAATGGCCGAGGTCGTCGAGCCGCGCACGCGCCTCCGCGAGCGCCTGCTCGGCGCGCGTGCGCGCCTCGAGCGCTTCCTGCAGCGCATGGCGCGCGCTCGCGTCGGTGAGCTCGTCGAGCTTCTCGCGCAGGTTCGCGCGTTCGGCGGCCGCCTGCTCGCCGAGCGCGATCGCCTGCTCGATCTGCGCGTCCAGCCGCTCGATCGCGGATTCGGCCGCACGCACGGCAAACGAGGCCTCCTGGGCTTCGCGTTCGTCGCGGCGCAGCGCCTCGCGGCGCTCGCCCAGCTCGCGCTCGGCCTCCTCGAACGCCAGCTGCAGCGCCTCGGCCTGCTCCTGGCGCTGCGCGAGCTCGGCGTCGAGCGTCTCGAAGCGTTCGGTCTCGACCGCGATCGTCGCCTCGTGGTCCTCGATGTGCACGGCGAGCTCCGCGAGCTCGCGCTCGATGCGCTCGCGGCTCTGCGCGGTGGCATCACGCTCCTGCTCGAGGCGCTGCACGTCGAGCCGCAGCGCGCTGAGCTGCTTCATCTGCCGCGAATGCTCGTCGCGCAGCCGCGCGAGCTCGGCCAGCCGCTCGGCCGCCCCGCTCTCGATGCGCGCCGCGGCGCTGCGCGCCTCGTCGACGAGCAGCGACTGCGCGCGCAGGCCGCGCTGCAGGTTCTCGATCTCGTGACGGCGCGCGAGCACGCCTTCCTGCTCGGAGTCGGCGGCGTACATGCCGACCGACTGCCGGCCGACGACGTGGCCGTCGGCGACGACGAACTGCCCGCCCACCGGCAGCGATGCGCGCTGCGCGAGCGCCCATTCCAGCGATTCCGCGGCGAAGCAGCCGGCGAGCCATTCGGCGAGAAGCGACTGCACGCCCGCATCGGCGGTACGGACCAGCTGCGCCAGCGGGCGCAGCGACGCGGCCGCTTCGTTCGAATCGCGGCCGGCCGCGCCTCCGGCGCCGGGCAGCGACGCGAAGAAGCCGACTTTCGCCGGCGGTGCGTCGGCCGCGAGTCCGGCGACGACGTCGAGCCGGCTCACCTCGAGCGCGCGCACGCGTTCGCGCAGCACCGACTCGATGGCGCTCTCCCATCCGTCGTCGATCTGCACCTTCTCGTAGAAGCGCGACAGCCGCTCCAGGCCGTGCCGGGCGAGCCACGGCTGCACCTTGGCCTGGCTCTCGACGCGCTCCTGCAGCTGGCGCAGCGCATGCAGCCGGCCCTCGATCTGTGCACGCTTCGCCTCGGCCTCGCGCAGCGCCTGCTGCGCCGGCTGGCGCTGCGCGTCGAGCTCGCGCCACTGCGGCTCGACCGCGGCGAGCGCCTCGGCGGTGAGGCGATCGGCCTCCTCGGCGGCGGCCAGCGCTTCGATCGCCCGCTCCAGCTCCTCGGGGTCGAAGGGATGCAGCGCGTCCGCCTCGGCGCGCAGCCGCTCGCGACGGCGCGTTGCGACGTCGAGCGCCTCGCTGGCCCGGCGCTCGTTCAGGGCGCAAAGCTCGATCGCCTGGCGCGTCTGGCCGACCCGCTGGCGCGCCTCGTCGACGGCCGAGCGCGCCTCGCGCGCCCGGGCCTCGAACTCGGGCAGCGCGGCGGCCTGCTCGGTGACGATGCGGGACAGCTCCTCGGCGTGCGCATGCGCCTGCGCGCGCTGCGCCTGCGCCGTCTCGCGGTCGCGTCGGGCGTTCTCCTGCTGCTCCTGCGCCCGCTGCGCGGCACGCTCGACGCTGTCGAGCCGCTCGCGCAGCTGTCCCTGCGTCTCCGAGACGAGACGGATCTCGGCCTCGATGCGGCCGACCTCCGCATTGCACTCGTAGTACCGGCCCTGGGCGGCGTGCACGGCATCGCCGGCGGCGAAATGCGCGGCGCGCACCGTCTCGATCTCGGCCTCGATCGCACGCTGCTCGGCCAGGCGCGCCTCGACCTGGTTCGCCGCCTCGGCCGCCTGCGCCGCGAGCCGGCGCTGCTCGGCATCGGCCTCGTCGCGACGCAGCAGCCACAGCGTGTGCTGCTTGCGCTCGCGCTCGGCCTCGAGCGCACGGAACTCGCGCGCCACCTCGGCCTGG
Organism: Zeimonas sp.; assembly: GCA_035303885.1. Classification (GTDB taxonomy): domain Bacteria; phylum Pseudomonadota; class Gammaproteobacteria; order Burkholderiales; family Burkholderiaceae_E; genus Zeimonas. The sequence continues at coordinate 23,826 of DATGRE010000331.1, forward strand.
CGCTGCAGCCGCTCGATCTGCGTGTCGAGCTCGCGCCGGATGTCGTCGACGCGCGTGAGGTTCTCGCGCGTGTCGGCCAGGCGATTGGCCGTCTCGCGCCGCCGCTCCTTGTATTTCGAAACGCCCGCGGCCTCCTCGAGGAAGACGCGCAGCTCCTCCGGGCGCGCCTCGATGATCCGGGAGATCATCCCCTGACCGATGATCGCGTACGCGCGCGGCCCCAGCCCGGTGCCGAGGAACATGTCGTGCACGTCGCGCCGGCGCACCGGCTGGTTGTTGATGAAGTAGCTCGACTGCCCGTCGCGCGTGAGCACGCGCCGAACGGAGATCTCGGCGAACTGGCTCCAGCTGCCGCCGATGCGCCCGAGCGAGTTGTCGAACACGAGCTCGACCGAGGCGCGCGCGGCCGGCTTGCGCTCGGAGGAGCCGCTGAAGATGACGTCCTGCATCGACTCGCCGCGCAGCTCGGAAGCCCTCGATTCGCCGAGGACCCAGCGCACCGCGTCGATCAGGTTCGACTTGCCGCAGCCATTGGGTCCGACGACGCCGACCAGCTGGCCGGGGATATCGAAGGACGTGGGATCGACGAAGGACTTGAAGCCGGCGAGTTTGATCTGTTTGAGTCGCACCGAAAGCCCTTTGGATGGATCGACGGGCACCGACTCGGACCCGCGGTCCGGCCACTCGCCGCTGGGCACGGGGCGTCTACGTGCACCCCTTAAGCAAAAGCCGCGCTGCGGCGGCTTGTGTCGCTCCGTATAATAGTAGCATCGGCCCCGCGCCCCCAGACACCGCCCGGCGCCGCGCCGGCACAACGACGCGCTCCATGCCGCCTCCGCCCACCCGCCCCTCCCGGCAGCTCGAAACCTTTCCGAATCCCGCTCCCGAGCGCGACTACCTCGTGCATATCGAAGTGCCCGAGTTCACCTGCCTGTGTCCGCTCACCGGACAGCCCGACTTCGCCACGATCGTGCTCGACTACATCCCGGACGCGCGCAACGTCGAGCTGAAGTCGCTGAAGCTCTACATGTGGAGCTACCGGGACGAGGGCGTGTTCCACGAGGCGGTCACCAACCGCATCCTCGACGACCTCGTCGCCGCGCTGGAACCTCGATTCCTGCGCCTCACCGCACGCTGGTACGTGCGCGGCGGCATTTTCACCACCGTCGAGGCCGAGCACCGCAAGCCCGGATGGGCGCCGCTGCCGCGCGTCGACGTCGGCAGCTTCGCCCCGGGCGCCAGCACGCGGCCATGAACCCGCGCACGGCGAGCACCGGCGCCGCGCCGGACGATCCCCGGCTCGCCCTGCAGCACGCGATCGAGGACGCCTGGCAACGGCGGGACGCCCTGTCGCCGTCGACGGCGCCCGAGTCCGTGCACGAGGCGGTCGAACGCGTGATCGCGATGCTCGATTCCGGAACGCTGCGCGTCGCCGAGAAGCGTTCGCCCGCGCCCGGCGACTGGATCGTGCACGAATGGGTGAAGAAGGCGGTCCTGCTGTCGTTCCGGCTGCACGTCGCCGCGCCCTCGGGCAGCGGCCCGATGCGCTTCTACGACAAGGTGCCGACGAAGTTCGACGGCTGGAGCGCGGCCGACTTCGCCGCGGCGGGCGTACGCGTGGTTCCGCCAGCCGTCGCGCGGCGGGGCGCCTTCGTCGGCAGGAACGTGGTCCTGATGCCCTCCTACGTGAACATCGGTGCCTACGTCGACGAGGGGACGATGGTCGACACTTGGGTTACGGTCGGCTCGTGCGCCCAGATCGGGCGCAACGTCCACCTGTCGGGCGGCGTCGGGATCGGCGGGGTGCTCGAACCGCTGCAGGCCGCGCCGACGATCGTCGAGGACAACTGCTTCGTCGGCGCACGCTCGGAGATCGTCGAGGGCGTCGTCGTCGAGGAGAACTCCGTGATCTCGATGGGCGTGTTCCTCGGGCAGAGCACGAAGATCGTCGACCGGGCCACCGGCGAGGTCCATTACGGCCGGGTGCCTGCGGGATCGGTGGTCGTGCCCGGCACGCTGCCTTCGGGCGACGGCCGGCCCGGCCTGTACTGCGCGGTCATCGTCAAGCGCGTCGATGCACGCACGCGCGCGAAGACCGCCATCAACGAGCTGCTGCGCGGCGACTGAGCGCGCAGGCGACGGGAGGAAACGCGATGGCGATGGAGCGGTTGCTGCAGCTGATGGCCGAGAAGAAGGCTTCCGATCTGTTCCTGTCGCCCGGCTCTCCGATCCAGATCAAGATCGACGGCACGATGGTCGCCGTGAACCAGCAGCGGCTCGAGCCGGCCAACGTCGAGGCGCTGCTGCGCGAGATCCTGCACGAAGCCGACTGGGCGCGCTTCGAGCGTGAACGCGAATTGAACGTCGGCTACGGACTGAGCGGCGTGGGCAGCTTCCGGATCAACGTGTTCCGCCAGCGCGGCACCGCCGCCGGCGTCGTCCGCTTCGTGCCGCACCAGATTCCGACGATCGCCGAGCTGAACCTGCCGGAGATCCTCGGCGAGCTCATCCTCGAGAAGCGCGGCCTGCTGCTCGTCGTCGGCGCCACCGGTTCGGGCAAGTCGACGACGCTGGCGGCGATGCTCGATCATCGCAACGAGCAGCGCGGCGGCCACATCCTCACGCTCGAGGACCCGATCGAATTCATCTTTCGCAACAAGCGCTCGATCGTCAACCAGCGCCAGATCGGCACCGACACCGATTCGCTGGAGATCGCGCTGAAGAACGCGATGCGCCAGGCGCCCGACTGCATCCTGATCGGCGAGATCCGCGACACCGACACGATGTCGGCCGCCCTCGCCTATGCGCAGTCGGGACACCTCGTGCTCGCCACGCTGCACGCGAACAACGCGCACCACGCCCTGAGCCGGATCGTGAGCTTCTATCCGCCCGACAACCGCGGCGTGCTGCTGTCCGACCTGGCCGCGACGCTGAAAGCGGTCGTCTCGCAGCGTCTCGTGCGCTCGGTCGCCGGCGGACGCCTGCCGGCGATCGAGCTGCTGACGAACACCCGCCACATCTCGGAGATGATCGAGCAGGGACGGCTGACGGAGATCAAGGACGCGATGGACCAGAGCCTCGCGCCGGGCTCGTGCACCTTCGATTACGCGCTCGCCACGCTGGTGCGCCAGGGCCGCGTCGCACGCGCCGACGCGCTCGCCCACGCGGATTCGCCGACGAACCTGCTGTGGCTGCTCGAGAACGAAGGCACGGCGCCGCCGAACGCCGAAGGACGCGCCGCGACCAATGCGCCGGCGGCAGCGGCCCCGGCCGTCCTATCCGCCGCCGAGACGGGCGCACCGAAGCCGCCCGCCGCCGGGCGGCGCGACGAATCGGGCGAAGGCGCATCGTTCTCCGAGTTCCTGCTCAACATCTGAGCGATGCCCGAGGTCGTCGTCTACGGCATAGAGAATTGCGACCAGGTGCGCAAGGCGCGCGCGTGGCTGCGCGCACGACGCATCGAGCACCGGTTCCACGACCTGCGCCGCGACGGGCTCGACGCCCGGCACCTGTCGTGCTGGCTCGGGCGCGTGCCGTGGGATTCCCTGCTGAACCGGCGCGGGCTCGCCTGGCGCCGGCTCGACGCGCAGCGCCGCGCGGCGGTCACCGACCAGGCGAGCGCGAGCGAGCTGATGCTCGAGGAGCCGCTGCTCGTCAAGCGCCCGGTGCTGCAGATGCCGGGCCAGATCGTCGTCGGCTTCTCCGAGGCGCTCTACGCGGGCCTGTTCGAGTGAGCGCGGTACTGCGACTCGCCGAATCGCTGATTCGCCGGCCGTCGGTCACGCCCGACGATCACGGCTGCCAGGACCTCGTCCTCGAGCGGCTCGCGCCGCTCGGATTCCGCGCTGAGCGCATCGACGCCAACGGGGTACGCAACCTGTGGGCGGTGCGCACGCTCGCGCAGCCCGGCCCGACTCTCGTCTTCGCCGGACACACCGACGTCGTCCCGGCCGGCGCCGTCGAATCGTGGACGAGCGATCCGTTCGAGCCGACGCTGCGCGACGGGCGGCTGTACGGACGCGGCGCCGCCGACATGAAGTCGTCGATCGCGGCCTTCGTCGTTGCGCTCGAGGAGGCGATCGGCGGCGGTCTCGTCGACCACGGACGCGTCGCGGTGCTGCTCACCTCCGACGAGGAAGGGCCCGCCGTCGACGGGACCGTACGCGTCGTCGAGCGGCTGGCGGCCGCCGGCGAACGCATCGACTACTGCATCGTCGGCGAGCCGACCAGCGAGCGGCGCTTCGGCGACGTCTACAAGAACGGCCGGCGCGGATCGTTGTCCGGCCGGCTCGTCGTGCACGGCGTGCAGGGCCACGTCGCCTATCCGCATCTCGCGCGCAATCCCTTGCACGATCTCGCTCCCGCACTCGCCGAGCTCGTGCGCATCGAATGGGATCGCGGCGACGACGATTTCCCACCGACTACCTGGCAGGCGTCGAACCTGCATGCCGGCACCGGGGCCGGCAACGTCATCCCGGCGAGCGCGACGCTCGACTTCAATTTCCGCTTCTCGCCGGCCAGCTCCGTCGAATCGCTGCAGCGGCGCTTCGCCGAACGGCTCGACGCCCACGGGCTTCGCTACTCGCTCGAATGGTCGCCGCCGGCGCTGCCGTTCCGCTGCGCACCCGGGGCGCTCGCCGATGCGCTCGCCGCCGCGATCCGCGCCGAGACCGGCCGTGCGCCGCGCGCTTCGACCAGCGGCGGTACCTCGGACGGCCGCTTCCTCGCGCGCATCTGTCCGCAGGTCGTCGAGTTCGGCCCGGTGAACGAGAGCATCCACCGCGTCGACGAGTCGGTCGGCGTCGACGAGCTCGAGCCGCTGAAGAACGTCTACCGGCGAACGATCGCCACGCTGCTGCACGGATGAGCGGCACCCGAAGGAAGCCGTCGGCGGACGCGCCCGCGCAGCCGCACGCGCCGGGGCCGGCCGAAGGCGCGGCGGGGCGC
>DATGRE010000332.1:0-16684 GCA_035303885.1 Zeimonas sp.
TCGATCGTGATCGTGTCGCCGGAATCCACCTCGAGCACCGCAGGCAGCGCGGCGTCGAAGAATCCCCAATGCACGGTTTCCGGACTCGGCGCCAGCTCGTGATGCGTTACCACGACGATCTCCTCCCTCAAGCCTGGATCGAATAGCCGCCGTCGACGGGGATCGCCGTTCCGGTGATGAACTGCGAGCCCGGCCCGCCGAGCAGCACGGCGATCGCCTCGAAATCGCTCGGGTCGCCCCAGCGTCCGCACGGCGTGCGCGACTGCACGCGCGACTCGAGACCCTCGACCTCGACGCGCGCACTGCGCGTGAGGTCGGTATCGATCCACCCGGGCAGCACCGCGTTGACCTGGATGTTGTCGGCCGCCCAGGCCGTGGCGAGCGCGCGCGTCATCTGGACGATTCCGCCCTTGCTCGCCGCGTAGGCCACCGCGAACGGCGCTCCCATCAGCGACAGGATCGAGCCGATGCTGATGATCTTTCCGCCGCCACCCGCCTTCATGTGCGGATACACCGCGTGCGCGCACAGGAAGGCGCTCGTGAGATTGGTGTCGACGACGCGATGCCACTCCTCGAGCGTGTAGTCCTGCGGCGGCTTGCGCAGCGCGATTCCGGCGTTGTTGACGAGGATGTCGAGTCGCCCGAATGCGTCGACCGCGCGCGCGATGAGCGCGCGGCAGTCGTCCTCGCGGGTGACGTCGATCTCGACGCCGATCGCACCGGGGCCGAGCGAGGCGAGCTCGGCCACCGCGGCCTCGTTCTTGCCCGCGTTGCGGCCGGCGACGACGATGCGGGCGCCGGCACGCGCGAGCCCGCGCGCCATGCCCAGGCCGATCCCGCCGTTGCCGCCGGTGACGACCGCCACGCGGCCGGACAGATCGAATGGATTCATTGCAGCACCTTCCTCCGCGAGACGCCGAGATGCTCGTCCAGCACGTCGGGCTCGCGCGACAGCTGCTCGGGCGTCCCCTCGAATACGAAGCGTCCCGAGGCCAGCACGTACAGGTAATCGGCCACCGACAGCGCGAGCGACAGGTTCTGCTCGACGAGCATCACCGCCAGCCCGTGCTCGCGCAGCCGCTTCATGATCTCGCCCACCTGCAGCACCAGACGCGGCGACAGTCCCTCCGAGGGCTCGTCCATCAGGATCAGCGACGGATTGGCCATCAGCGCACGCCCGACGGCGAGCATCTGCTGCTCGCCGCCGGAGAGCTCGCCACCGAAATGGCCGATGCGCTCGGCGAGCTGTGGAAACTCGCGCAGGATCGCATCGAGATTCCAGCGCCCCTTGCGCGGACGTGCCAGCGAGCTGGTGGGCAGCTGCAGGTTCTCGCGCACCGTCAGCGAGCGATAGACGCGCCGTCCCTGCGGAACGAGCGCGATGCCCGATTGCGCGATCGTGTACGGAGGCGCGCCGGCGAGCGAGCGCCCCTGGAAGCGGATGTCGCCGCGACGCGGCGGCGTGAGCCCGGACACGGTGCGGATCAGGGTCGTCTTGCCCATTCCGTTGCGGCCGAGGATCGCGACGATCCGCCCCGGTTCGAGCTTCAGGCTCAGCCCCTGCAGCACGTAGCTGTCGCCGTAATACGTGTGTACGTCATCGACCTGCAGCAGCGGATCAGACATGGCCGAAGTACACCTCCCTGACCTCCGGATCGGCCTGCACCTCGTCGGGCGAGCCTTCCAGGATCACCTTGCCGCGATGCAGGACGGTGACGCGGTCGGCGAGCGCGAGCGCGACGTCCATGTCGTGCTCGATCATCAGCAGCGTGATGTCGCGCGGCAGCCCGGCGATCAGCTGCGACAGCAACTGCCGCTCGCTCGGCGACAGCCCGGCGCACGGCTCGTCGAGAAAGAGCACGCGCGGCGCGGTGGCCAGCGCGAGCGCGAGCTCGAGCTGGCGCCGCTCGCCGTAGGACAGCAGCCGCACCGTTTCGTTCGCCCTCGCCTGGAGCCCGACGACGGCAAGCCGGTCCAGCGCCTGCTCGTGCATCTGCGCGTAGGTGCGCAGCGTGCGGTACGTGGTCCACTTGCGGCGATCCTTGCCCAGTAGCGCGAGCAGCACGTTCTCGACCACGGTGAGGTCCATGAAGACGTTCGAGATCTGGAACGTGCGCCCCATTCCCAGGCGCGTGCGGCTCGCTTCGTCCAGGCGGGTGACGTCGGTGCCGAACAGCCGGATGCGTCCGCTGGATGCGCGCACCGTGCCGGTGACGCAATGGAACAGCGTCGTCTTGCCCGCCCCGTTCGGTCCGATCAGCACGCGGCGTTCGCCCGGCGCCACGGCCAGCGTGACCGACTCGACCGCCTGCAGGCCGCCGTAGCGCTTGCCGACGTCGACGAGCTCGATCGCGGGTGTCGTCATCGGGCGGCCCTCCGATTCGCACGCAACGACGCGAGCAGTCCGACCAGGCCGTTGGGCGCCCACAGCACGACGGCGATGAAGACCAGTCCCATCACCGCGGCGTGCAGCTCGAAGAAGCTGCTCACCCAGTTGCGCAGCGCGAGCACGATCCCCGATCCGAGCAGCGGTCCGACGATCGTCCCGCTGCCGCCGACGATCGCCATCAGCACCGCCTCGACCGAGATCGGGAACGACGCCGAGACCGGATTGACGAAGCGGTTGTAGTAGACGTAGAGCACGCCGGCGAAGCTGGCGATCGCCGCCGACAGCACGAACGCCGCGTACAGGTGGCGGTTGGGCCGGAAGCCCACGCTGGTCATCCGCGTCTCGCTCGTCTTGATGCCGCGCAACGTTAGTCCGAACGGCGAGGCGACGAGCACGCGGTACGCGAGCAGGCTCAGCACGATCACGGCGAGCATGAAGTAGTAGTAGCTCGTCATCGATTCGAGCTCGAATCCCGCGATCGTCGGGCGCGGCACGTTCGTCACGCCGTTGTCGCCGCCGGTGAACGACGACCACCGGTACGCCACGCCCCAGACGATGTAGCCGAGCGCGATCGTGATCAGGATGAAGTAGACGCCGCGCGTGCGCACCGACAGCCCGAACACGAGGCCGAGCAGCGTGCCCGCGACGATGCCCGCGGGCGCGGCGAGCGCAGTGGACACGCCGTAGCGCACCTGGAGGATCGCCGTCGTGTACGCCGCCACCGAGAAGAACGCCGCGTGGCACAGCGAGAACAGGCCGGCGTGGCCGAGCAGCAGGTCCACCGAGAGCGCGAGCAGCCCGAAGATGAACATCTGCGTGAGCAGCGCCACCCAGAACGGGCCGGCCACCAGCGGCAGCAGCGCGGCGATCGCCACGGCGACGACCGACCACGCGATGAGGTGCTTGCGCTCCATTTCAGTGCGCCTTGCCGAACAGGCCCGTGGGCCGGAAGAGCATCAGGATTGCCATCGGGCCGAACAGGACGAAGTACGAGAACTCGGGCAGCAGCCAGCGCCCGTAGGCGTCGAGCAGTCCGACGATCAGCGCACCGATCATCGCGCCTTCGAGGCTGCCCAGGCCGCCGACGATGACGACGACGAGCGCGAAGACGAGGATCTCCCACTCGGCACCGGGATACAGCGTGAGGAAGGCTCCGCCGACGACGCCGGCGGTCCCTGCGAGGAACGACGCCAGCGCCGAAACGACGATGAACAGGCGATCGACGTGGATGCCGTTGGCCGCGACCATCTCGCGATCGTCGACGCCGGCGCGCACCACGGCACCGATCTGCGTCTTGTGATAGAGCAGCCACAGCACGAGGGCGACGACGAGCCCCAGGCCGATCAGCATCAGCCGGAACGCCGGATAAACGATGCCGCCCGGCAGCTCGACCGCGCCCCGCAGGAACATCGGCACCGGCACCTTGAGGTTGTCGCCACCCCAGATCCACAGCGCGACGTCGCCGATGACGAAGGCGATGCCCACGGTGAGCAGCACCTGCGCGAGGTGGTTCTCTCCGGTTCGCCGGATCAGCGCGCGGTCGACGAAGAAGCCGAGCAGCGCGATCGCCGCGCCGCCGGCGAGGATCGCCGCCGAGAAGCTGCCCGTCACCTGCACGATCGCCAGTCCGACGTAGCCGCCGAGCAGGTAGTACGCGCCATGCGCCATGTTCACGACGCGCATCAGGCCGAAGGAAAGGGTGAAGCCGCTGGCGAGCAGGAAGAGCAGTGCGGCGAACGACGTGCCGTTGATCGCCTGCAGGATCGCACTCGTGGTCATCTCGGAATCTCGGAAGGGGCGCGCACGCGGGCGCACCCCCGTTCACGCGAGCGTCAGCGCTTGTACGGCCCGCGGTCGAGGAACTCCTGCGGCTTGTACGTCCAGAACTGCGACACCGCTTCGTAGGTCTTCACCGGAACGTTGGTGAGCACCTCGCCGAGCACCGGGTGCTTGATCTTCTCGATCTTCGAGACGTAGACGTTCTGGATCGGGTTGTCGTACTCGTCCAGGTGCAGCGGCCCGCGCGGCGCGTTGATCTTCACCGTGCGCATCGCCTTCAGGAAGGCTTCGCGGTCCTCGACCTTGCCCTGGATGGAATCGATCGCGGTCTTCGTCCACAGCCCGGCCGTGTAGGCCGACTCGCCGAACCACGAGGGCAGCCGCTTGTACGCCTTCGCGAAGGCCATCGTGAACTTCTGGTTCTCGGGCGTGTCGAGCCCGGCCGCGTAGTGCAACGAGTTGCCGATCGTTCCGACCGCCCGGTCATCGAGCTGCGGCAGCGCGTCCTGGTGCATCCAGTAGCCGCCGTAGATCTTCTTCTTCTTGTCCATGCCGAAGCCGAACCACGCCTCGAACAGGCGAACGCGGTCGGCGCCGACCACCACCGCGACGACGGCATCCGACTCCTCGGGGATCGACGCGATCGTCGCGCCGTAGTCCTTCGTGCCGATCGGGTTCCAGATGACCTTCGCGACCTTGCCTCCGGCCTCCTGGTAGGTGCGCATCATGCCCAGCGCGACCTCCTGTCCCCAGGTGTAGTCCTGGGCGATGAAGGTGGCGTTGCGCACGCCGAGCTCCTTGTAGAGGTAGTCGCCGAAGGGATGGCCGATCTGGCTCGCCGAGACGGCGGTGCGCACGACGGTCGGCGTGCGGTCCCACTTGGTGATGCTGTCCGCACCGGCCGAATCCATCACCAGCGGGACGCCGGTTTCCTTGCTGACCTGCGCCACCGCCGGTCCTTCGTGCCCGCACAACGGCCCGACGAGGAAGTGGACCTTCTCCTGGTGCACGAGGCGCCGCGCCTGGGTGAGTGCCTGATCGGGGTTGCACGTGGTGTCGGCGACCACGTATTCGACCTTACGTCCGCCGGCCTCGTGCTTCGCCTCGTCCCAGAACAGCTTCCACGCGTCGACCATGTCCTTGCCGGAGGTGGCCAGCGGACCGGTGACGGGCGCCAGCAGGCCGATGCGGATCGGATCCTGCGCGTGGGCGGGTGCGGCGGCGAACACGGCGGCGGTCGCGCACGCGGCCAGCATGCGGCCGATCAGGCCCTTCTTTTCGGGGAACTGCATGGGGGTCTCCTCTCTATGGTTCGAAATATGGTGGTCGAGGAACAAGCGAACTTACATGCGCGCTCTGAATTTGTAAAATGTCAATGAAATAATCTTTATGCGGCGTTCAGGCGACCGGATTCTGCAGAGTGCCGATCCCGTCGATCTCGATGCGCACGACCGAGCCGGGCTGCAGGTAGCGCGGCGGGGTGAAGCCGATGCCGACGCCCTCGGGCGTGCCGGTCGCGATCACGTCGCCGGGCTGCAGCGTCGTACGACGCGAGATCGTCGCGATGATCGTCGGGACGTCGAAGATCATGTCGGCGAAGGCCGCGTCCTGGCGCAGCTCGTCGTCGACGAAGGTGCGCAGGCGCGCGGCGCCGAGTTCGGGCAGCTCGTCCTTCGTCGCCACCCACGGTCCCATCGGACAGAAGCCGTCGAGCGACTTGCCGAGGAACCACTGGCGGTGGTCGCGCTGCAACCGGCGCGCCGTCACGTCGTTGACGATCGTGAAGCCGAACACGTGCTCCATCGCCTGCTCACGTGCGATCGCGCGGCCTCCCCGGCCGATGACGACGGCCAGTTCCCCCTCGTAGTCGGTGGTGCCCGTCTCGTCGAGGAACGACGGGATCGATTCACCGGGACCGATGACGGCGGTCGGCGCCTTCGTGAAGACGACCGGAAGCGGCGGCTCGGCGGGCTCGGCGGCGGTGCTGCTCGCGTCGAAGCCGCTGCGGTGGAACTCGGCGGCGTGCGAGCGGTAGTTCTTGCCCACGCAGAAGACGTTGCGGTGTGGGCCGAGCGGTGCATGCAAAATGACGTCGGCCAGTTCGCGCCAGGCGTCGGCCGGCGCGTCGCGGCGCCATGCCTGAACGCGCTCCAGGCCGCCGGCACCGGTCTCGATCAGCGCGCGCAGCTCGCGGGGAAGACCGGCGCCGGCGAGGTCGAGAATCCGGACACCGGAGGCGTCGAGCACGCCCAGCGTGGGGTGGGCGGACGGGCCGGGAGAGAAGACGGCGAGCTTCATCGCGTGGGATCGTTGCGGGCAAGTCGTTTTCGCGAAAGTATTAAGATTTTGCAAAATCGTCAACCGGAGTCGACTGCCCGATGCCCAAGCGCGTAAAGCCAACCGACGATGCCGACGCGCGAACCCGCATGCGGGCGCTGCGTGCGGCGAGCGAAGAGACGCTGAGCGCGCGCATCTACGAACGGCTGCGCGACGACCTCATCTCGGGTGCGCTCCAGCCCGGACGGCGGCTCACGCTCGAGCTCCTGAAGGAACGCTACGGGGTCGGCGTGACGCCGCTGCGCGAGGCGATGCTCCGGCTTTCGGCGTCGCGACTGATCGTCGGCGAGGACCGGCGCGGCTTTCGGGTGGCGCCCGCCACGCCCGAGCATCTGGCCGACGTGCTGCAGACCCGCCAGCTCGTCGAGGCGCTCGTGCTGCGCAGCGCCTTCGAGGCGGGCGACCTCGAATGGGAGGCGCGGGTGCTCGCCGCCTTCCACCGATTGAAGGGAACGCCGATGTACGAGCGCGGCGCAACGGTGATCCGGCAGGAATGGGAGCTCGCCCACCGCGACTTCCACCAGGCCGTGCTCTCGCCGGCCACGCTGCGCATGCTGCTGGAGTTCCAGAACGTGCTCTGGGATCACGCGGCCCGCTATCGCAACCTGGTGCGCCCGGCGCGCCTCGACGCCGACGTGCTGCTGCGCGAGCACGAACAGCTGCTCGAGGCCGTGCTCGCGAAGGACGCCGATCTGGCGTGCATGGCCCTGCGCCGCCACATCCGCAACGCCGGCAACGCGGTGCTGACCGGGATGATGCCGACGGCGACCCAGCCCGACGCAGGCGCCGGGGACGGCGGTGCACGCATGCCCGCCGCGACGAAGGCGGCCCCGGCCGCGCGCGGCAATCGGCGCTAGGCGCCGTCGGCCGTGTCGTCGCGCCGGGTCGAGCCGCCGTTCACGGTCGGGCGCGCTTCGGTCTCGCGGGCGAGCGCCACCGCGCCCCAGACGCGGCCGTCGGGCTCGCGCAGGATGGCGAAGCGCAGCGCGACGTAGCGCTTCTCGCCGCTGCGGGTGGTCGCGCGCGTCGTCATCACCCGACCCGCGTATTTCGTCTCGCCGGTCTCGAGCGCCGCGTCGTAGCCCTTCCAGTGCGCAGCGCGAAAACGCTCGGGGATGATCAGGTCGAGCGACTGCCCGATCGCCTCCGATGCGGCGTAGCCGAAGAGCTCGACCGCTGCGGCGTTCCAGAAGCGGATCACGCCTTCGCGATCGGCCGCAACGACCGCATCGGGCAGCTGTTCGATCAATCCGGCCGCATCCATGCCTGCTCCTCCCTTCGTGCACTTCGTGCATCGAACCGTCCGATCGCGACGCGATCGAGCAGGTCGCACAAACGCGCGAAGTCGACCGGCTTGACCAGATGGTGATCGAATCCCGCGCGCATCGAGCGCTGCCGGTCCTGCTCCTGCCCCCACCCGGTGACGGCGATCATCGTCGCATCGCGGCTCCACGGCTGCTCCCGGATTCGTCCGCAGGCCTCGTAGCCGCTCGTCCCGGGCATGCCGATGTCGAGCAGCAGCACGTCGGGCCGCCACCGTCCGGCAACCTGGACCGCCGATCGACCATCGTAGGCAACCTGCACGCGATGTCCCTGCGCCGTGACGACCGCGGCGAGGCTGTCGGCGGCATCCCGGTTGTCGTCGGCGATCAGGATCTTCAGCGACGCCCTTTCACGGGCAGGTTCGCCCGGCTGCCGCGTCGGGGGCGCCGGCGACTTCGCGGGCTCGGCCGACGGCAGACGCACGATGAACTCGGCGCCCCGACCCGGGCCGTCGCTGCGCGCCTCGACGCGCCCGCCGTGCATCTCGACGAGCCGGCGCACGAGCGTGAGCCCGATTCCCAGGCCGCCGCGCGTGCGCTCGAGCGATTCGTCGAGCTGGGCGAACAGCTCGAAGATCTGCGGCAGCTTCTCCGGATCGATGCCGACGCCCCGGTCGCGGATCGACACGACGGCCTCGCCGCCGGCCCCCTGCGCGGTGATCTCGATCACGCTGCCCGGCTCGCTGTACTTGGCCGCGTTGTGGAGCAGGTTGGCGAAAACCTGCGAGAGACGCATCGGGTCGGCGTGCAGGGCGACCGGCCGATCGGGGAAGCGCGATTCGACGCGATGCCGCATCTGCTCCAGCAACGGTTGGCAGGCGTCGAGCGCGCCGTCGAGCACCGCCGACAGCAGCACGGGCTCGCAGCGCAGCTCGATCTTGCCGGTGGTGATGCGGCTGACGTCGAGCAGGTCGTCGACCAGGCGCACGAGCTGCGCCAGCTGCCGCTCCATCATCGCGCGCGTGCGGTCGACGGCGGCCGCCTGCGAAGAGGGTGGATCGTCCGCCGCGAGTCGGAGCACGTGCAGGCCGTTGCTGATCGACGCCAGCGGGTTGCGAAGCTCGTGCGCCAGCATCGCGAGGAACTCGTCCTTCCTCCGATCGGCCTCCGAGAGCTGCGCGGAGAGCTGCTGCAGGGCGTTCAGCGCCTCCTTCTCGCGAGTGACGTCGCGCGCCTCGATCACCGTGCCGACCGCCCCTCCCTGCTCGCGAATCGGCTTCGCGTTCACGACGACCGGGAACATCCGGCCATCCTTGCGCACGAAAACGTCCTCGTGGCCGACGACATCCGCGTCGTCGGGGAGCGCACGCTGGATCGGGCACTCCCCCGGCGGATAGGGCCGGCCGTCGGGGCGACGGCAATGGATGAAGTCGTGCAGGACCTTGCCCTCGACCTCGTCGAAGCGGAAGCCCGTCATTCGCTCGGCGGCCGGATTCATGAACGTGCAGCGGCTCGCGTCGTCGGTCATGAAGATCGCCGTGGCGGCGTTGTCGGTGATGCTGCGCGTCAGCTCGAGCTGGAAGCGCAACTCGGCTTCGGTGCGCTGGCGGCGCTGCTCCGCGCGCTTGCGCTCGGTGATGTCGATGAACGCGGCGACCGAGCCGCGCACGCGTCCGTGATCGTCGCGCAGCGGCACCGCGTGGCCGAACAGCACGACCCGCTGCCCGTCGTCGAACACGACCTCCTCCTCGAAGTCGCGCACCTCCTCTCCGGCCGCGGCCCGTTGCACGGGCAGCTCGTGCGAGGCGAGCTCGACACCGTCCTGCAGCACGCGGAAATTCCGCGGGCGATGCCCGATCGCCGACAGCGACGCGTTCGACTGCTGCGGCAGGCGCAGCAGGTCGTAGGAAGCGGGGTTGCCGGTGATGCGCTCGCAGCGGGGATCGTGCGCGATCCAGACGACGGCGGGAACCGCACGCATCACGGCTTCGAGCTCGTCGGCGCGCTGTCGGGCGCGCAGCTCGCTGTCGCGCAGCCGCTCGCCCCGCTCCGCCAGCCGGCGCACCGCGGCGGCGCGAGCACCCAGGTGTCGACCGAGCAGCCAGACGAAGCCGGCCAGCGCGCCCACCGCGGCGAGGCTCGTCAGGATGCCGACGAGCAGGGCGAACGCGTAGCCCCGGTCGGACTCGTCGAGCCGAAGCGACAGCTGTTCTCGCTCCACGGCGTGCAGGCGGCGCAACTCGAGATCGACCTCCTCGAGCAGGCGGCTGCCGCGCGCCTGGGCGAACACTCGGGACCCCGCGCCGGCGCCCTGCGACTCGCGCAGCGAGATCGCGGACTCCCACTGCGCGCGCAACCGCTCGATCCGCGGCACGAGCTCGGCCAGTCCGGCCTGCAGTTGCGGCTCGGCCACGGTGAGCGTGCGCGCATGATCGAGCCGGCCAAGCGCGGCGTCGACGCTCTCACGCAGCCGCCACAGCAGCTGCGGATCGCCCATCAGCAGGAAGCCGCGCTGCGTGGCCTCGGCCTCGTGCAGGTGCAGGCGAGCGCCTTCGAGTGCATCGATGACCTCGTGCGCATGCGCCAGCCCGCGCAGATCGTGGTTCAGTCGCCGCAGGTTCTCGAGGTTCAGCGCGCCGGCGAGCGCGACGAGCGTGAGCACCAACAGGGCGCCGATGCGCCATCGATCGAAGGGGCCGACGCTGCGACCCGATCCACCCCGCGCCGCCGCCGGGCGAATCGTCTTCGAGGCGGATCGTCGTGGATGCACCGGGGCTCCTGCGGCGGCAGCAACGGGAAGGATGGGTCGATGGGCAGCCGCAAGTGTGCATGCGAGCGGACGTCGGCGCCAGTCGGGGGGTGCCGAAACCGGGCGTGCGGTTTGCCCGGCCCGGCTCGTATACTGGTCCGGCAACGTCTCGCGCCGCCGGCAAGGAGGTCCGCTGATGGCTGCGCGCTCGATCGCTTCCCTGTCGCTGTCCTTCGGCCTCGTTTCGATCCCGGTGAAGCTGTACTCCGCCACCGAGAGTTCGGCGACCATCCGTTTCAACCTGCTCACGAAGGACGGCGAGCGCGTACGCCAACAGTACGTATCCGCCCGAGATGAACGCGTGGTCGATCGCTCCGAGCTGATCAAGGGCTACGAATTCGAGAAGGACCGCTTCGTCACCTTCTCGCCGGAAGAGCTGAAGGCGCTACAGGAGAGCCCGAGCCAGACGATCGGAATCGTCGCCTTCATCCCCGTGCACGCCGTGGATCCGCTCTATTACGACAAGGCCTATTTCCTCGCGCCGGACAAGCGTGGGGGCAAGCCGTACAACCTGCTCGTCGCGGCGATGCAGAAGAGCGGTCGCTGCGCATTGGCGCAGTGGGCGTGGAAGGGCAAGGAGTACGTCGTCCAGGTGCGCCCGCACGGCGACGGACTGGTGCTGCAGCAATTACTCTACGCGGACGAGGTGCGCTCGATCGACGACCTGGACATCGAGAAGGTCGCGGTCAGCGACAAGGAGCTGCAGCTGGCGCTGCAGCTCATCGAGCAGATCTCGACCGACGCCTACGATCCGCGGGCCTTCGAGGACGAGGAGCGCAAGCGCGTGCTGGCGGCGATCGACGAGAAGATCGCCGGCAGGCAGATCGTCGTGCACGAGGAAGCCGCCCCGGCCGCCGGCGCACAGGTCATCGACCTGATGGAGGCGCTGCGCGCGAGCCTCGGCGCGAAGACCCCGACGAAGACGCGCGCCGCCGCGGCCACATCCGACGAGGCACAGGATGCGGCGCCTGCCGGGCGCGCGCGCAAGGCGCCGCGCCGCTCGGCGGCGCAGGGGGAGGCACCGGCGCGCGCCCGCGCCCGCTCCAGGAAGTGACGAAGCGCACTCCCGAGGCACCCTACACGCTCAAGAGCATCGAGGCGACGCTCGGCATCTCGCCGGGCGTGGTGCGGGGACTGGTGCGCGCCGGGTTCGTCTCACCGAGGCGCGGGAAGCGGAATGAGCTACGCTTCACGTTCCAGGACATCGTGCTGCTACGCACGGCACACGCGCTGCGCGCCGCGAAGGTTTCGCCGCGCACGATCCTGCGTTCGCTCCGCAAGCTGCGCGCCTCGCTGCCGCAGGAGATGCCGCTGACCGGCCTGCGCGTCGTCGCGGTCGGCAACACGGTCGTCGTGCGCGAGGGCGACGTACAGTGGGAGCCCGGATCGGGTCAACTGCTGATCGACTTCGACGCCGCTTCGCCGGGCACGGTTTCGATGCTCGCGCCCGGCCAGCGGCCGAATCGAAGACCGGAAGCACCCGCCGACGACGATGCCGACACGCAGTTCCGGCGGGCGCAGCGCCTCGAAACCGAGGGGCGCATCGCGGACGCCGAGGCCGCGTACCGGCGCGCATTGGCCCTCGAGCCCGGGCACGCCGATGCCTGCCTGAACCTAGGCGCGCTGCTGGGCGACGCGGGGCGCAGCGCCGAGGCGGTCGAGGTCTATGCCGAGGGATTGCGGCATCACCCCGCCGTCGGCTCGCTGCATTTCAACCTCGCGGTCGCCCTCGAAGACCTCGGCGAGCGCCAGGCGGCCCTTCGGCACTATGAACGGTGCCTCGCGCTCGAGCCGCGTTCGGCCGACGCGCACTTCAACGCGGCACGGCTGCACGAAGAGCTCGGCAACCTGCAGCGGGCGGTGCGGCACTTCAACGCATACCGGCGCCTGCAACGTTCGCGCTGACGGCCGTCACTGCCGGCGCGCGATCGCCCGCGCGAGCTCCTCCTTGCTCATGGCGGAGCGGCCGGCGATGTCGAGTTCCTTCGCCCGCCGATAGAGCTCGTCCCGCGTGCTGCCGTGATAGTCGAGACCGCCGAAGCTCTCGCCGCGGCCCCGGCGGGCCGCTTCACCGCTTTTCGCGGCCCGGGGATCGGACGGGCCTTTGCGGTTCTTCGGCATCCAGTGGTCGCCCTGTTTCTCGAACGAATGCTTCAGCGCCGCATACGCGATGCGATGCGCGCGGCCACCTTCGCCGTATTCGCGCACGGCACTGTCGTGTGCCTTGGCCCAGGTGCGCTGCGCCTTGGCCGGCGATCGCTGCAGCGTGTCGGGCAGTTTCTCGCGTCCGGGCATCGTGCTTCCTCCGCTGCAACCAACGAAACCCGGCACCGATCAAACGGCGTGCCCGCCCAAGGACGCTCGAGACCCCAACCGAGGTATTGCGCGCACGCCCACCGGGGCGGATGCTCGCCGTGAGCGCGTCGGTAACTGCGAAGGAGGTGTCATGAATCTTTCGAAGCGTGCCCTGCCCGCCGCCCTGGTGGCGATCGCCCTTCCCGCACTGACGGTCGGCGTGGCTCCCGCTCCGGCGCAGGCCGACGAGACCTGCAACTCGCCGTACACGGCGCGGCTGATCAAGGGTCAGGAAGACTACCTGCACGTCTGGACGCTGGGCATCGACGGGCTCGGCGACGGCTCGGACAAGCTCGTCACGATCGACGTCCGTCCCGACAGCCCCACCTACGGCAAGGTGATCCACAAGCTTTCGGTGGGCGCACGCGGCGAGGCGCACCACATGGGCTTCACCGACGATCGCCGCTACCTGTGGGCCGGCCGGCTCGACGACAGCCTGATTCACGTCTTCGACGTCGGAACGAACCCCGCCGAACCGAAGCTCGTGCGCACCATCGACGACTTCGCCGCGAAGACCGGCTTCGTCGGACCGCACACGTTCTACGCGCTGCCCGGGCGCATGCTGATCCAGGCGCTGTCCAACTCGAAGGATCATGGCGGCACGACCGGGATGGCCGTGTACAGCAACTCGGGCGAGTTCGTCGCGAAGCATCCAATGCCGCTCGGTCCGTCCGAGACCGGAAACGGCGACGGCTACGGGTACGACATCGCGATCGATCCGCAGAAGAACCTGCTGCTCACCTCGAGCTTCGCGGGATGGACCAACTACATGATGGACCTCGGGACGCTCGTGAAGGACGCCGAGGCGATGAAGAACTTCGGACGGACGATGGCGCTCTGGGACCTGAAGGCGATGCGGCCGCTGAAGGTGTTCGACGTACCGGGCGCGCCGCTCGAGATTCGCTGGTCGCTGAACGAAGGCGACCACTGGGCGGTCACGGCGAGCGCCCTCACCTCGAAGCTGTGGCTGGTCAAGCAGGACGCCTCCGGCGAATGGCAGGCGCGCGAAGTCGCGACGATCGGAGATCCGGCGAAGATCCCGCTACCGGTCGACATCTCGATCCGCGCCGACGGCAAGGGCCTCTGGGTGAACACGTTCATGGACGGGACGACGCGCTACTTCGACCTGACCGACCCGGAGAATCCGAAGCAGACCTACGAGAAGGTGACGGGCAAGCAGGTGAACATGGTCTCGCAGAGCTGGGACGGCAAGCGCGTCTACGTCACGTCGTCGCTGCTGGCCAACTGGGACAAGAAGGGCGACGACGACGAGCAGTTCCTGCGCGCGTTCTCCTGGGACGGCACCGAGCTTCGGCCGCTGTTCGAGGTCGACTTCCGCAAGGAAGGGCTTGGCCGGGCGCATCACATGAAGTTCACGGCGCGCAGCGCCACCGCCGCCGCACCGTCGACCGGCGCGCAACGACTCACCTCGGCGCTACGCTGACGGGGACGCGCCGCCCGATGCGGCTCGCCGCATCCGCGCTGCTCGCCGCGTCGCTCGCGGCGGGCGGTTGCGCGGCGACCGGCGTCGCGCACGCCGCCGGCGACGAGCGGCCCGCCGTGTCCGCGCCGGTGCGGCAGTTCATCGCCAACGCCCCGGGCACCTACGCGCTGCCGGTGATCCAGCGCGCCGGCAACGGCTGGGTGCTCGAGGGCAACCGATTCCCGCATCGCCTGTCGCGCTACACGCATGGGGCGATCACGCTCCTTTCCTTCGTCTACAGCTATTGCGCCGATCCGCTCGGCTGCTCGTTCGCCTACTCGGTCTTCGTCGACGTGCGGGCGCGCGTGCTCGCCGATCGGTCGCTTCGCGATCGCGTCCGATTCGTCTCGCTGTCGTTCGATCCGACGAACGACACGCCGCGGGCGATGCAGCGCTACGGCGGCGAGTTCGCACGCGCGCAGGCTCCGCGCTGGCACTTCCTCACCACCTCGTCGATGCGCTTTCTCCGACCGATCCTCGACGCCTACGGCCAGGACGTCGAGATCGAGCGCGACGCCGCCGGCGCCCCCACGCGCGCGATCACGCACCTGCTCAAGGTGTTCCTGATCGACGCCCAGGGCCGTGTCCGCGAGATCTACGGCGTGGCGTTCCTGCATGCCGACGTCGTGTTCAACGACATCCGCACGCTCGCGATGGAAGCGGCGGACGACGCGGCGACGCAGCGCACCGCGGCGCGCGATCCCGCGCAACGCGCCGATCACGGTGCCGGCGCGGTGGCACAAGACACGCGGCGGGCCTCGGACGAACCCCTTCCGGGAACGATGCCGGTCCGCATCGGGATGCAGGCCCTCGGGCGGCCGCCGCTGCAGCCGCCCGACGGCGTCGTGCTCGATCGCGCGCGCATCGAGCTCGGCCGCGCGCTGTTCTTCGACCGGCGCCTCTCGTCCAACGGCACGATGTCGTGCACGATGTGCCACGTCCCCGAGCAGGGCTTCGCGTCGAACGCGTCGCGCCGTTCGGTGGGGCTGTTCGGCAGGAGCCTGCCGCGCAACGCGCCGTCGCTGCTCGACGTCGCCTGGCGCCCGGCGCTCTTCCACGACGGACGCGAGGCTTCGCTCGTCCGGCAGGCGTGGCAGCCTCTGCTGCACCCCGACGAGATGGGCAACGCGACCGAGAACGAGGTGCTCGCCCGGATCCGCACGCTGCGCGAATACGACGGACGCTTCGAGCGCGCGTTCAACGGTCATGCGGCGTCGCGGCGCACGGTCGGCGAGGCGCTCGCCGCCTTCGTCGCGTCGCTCGTCGCGGCGCCTTCACGCTTCGATCGATGGCGCTTCGGCGGCGAAGGCGAGGCGCTGTCGCCGCTCGAACGCCGCGGCTTCGCGCTGTTCACCGGCAAGGCGCGATGCAGCACCTGCCATCTCGTCGGCGAGCGCTTCGCACTGTTCGCCGACGGGGCCTATCACGCGACCGGAGCCGGCGCCGAGACGACGAAGCGCCATGTGGTCGAGCTCGCGCCGGGCGTGCGAACGGAACTGGGCGAGACCGATCTCGCGTCGCTGCGCGGCGAGTCGCCCGGCGACGACGGCCGCTTCGCCGTGACGCGCGATCCGCTCGATCGCCACGCGTTCCGCACGCCGATGCTGCGCGGCGTCGCACGCACCGCCCCCTACATGCACGACGGGTCGATCGCGACGCTCGAGGCGGTCGTGGAGCTCTACGACCGGGGCGGCGGCGCGATCGCGACGCGCAGTCCGCTGCTGCGCCCCCTCGGACTGACCTCGGACGAGAAGCGCGCGCTGGTCGCGTTCCTGCGTTCGCTCGACCCCGAGCAGCCCTCGCCCGTCGCAGCCGCCGCGGGCGGCTGAAGGCGGATCGACCCTCGACGGCCCCGCCGGGCAATTCCCGCGTCGCGATGCGGCGCATCCCGCTTTCCGGGACGGCCACTCCTATCATGAACCGTCGCGCGGGACGCGTTGCCCGCGCCAAGCCCGAGTACCACTGGGCGAGAAGCGTGCAGCACCGCGGGCGCGCGCGGCGCGAAGCCTGCCTTGCCCGCAACGGGAGCCGCCATGAGCCGCACGCTCGTCCTGCAATGGATTCTCGGCGGCGTGGTCGTCTGGCTCTACGCGCTCGACCGCTTCGACACGCCGGAACGAACGCGGCCGACGACGACCTTCCTTCGCTACTGGCTCGCGCGCGTCGGCTACGTCTTCTCGATGCTTGCGCTGTTCCTCGTGCTCGGGGGCGCCTTCACCGACATCGATCTCGACGCCGTCTGGGCGTTCCTGCGCGTCGACGACGTCTCC
>DATGRE010000333.1:0-14563 GCA_035303885.1 Zeimonas sp.
GGCGTCGAACACCAGGATCAGGCCGAGGTCAGCAGCACCTGGTCGAGATGGTCGCGGTCGTAGAGGAAGGTGATCATCAGCCGCTCGACCAGCAGGCCGACCAGGACCGCCAGCGGCACTGCCAGCACCAGGGCCAGCCACAGGCTGCCGGTCTGCCGGGTCAGCCAATAGGCCAGGTAGGCGCCGACCATGTAGAACGAGCCGTGCGCCAGGTTGATGATCCGCATGATGCCGAAGATCAGGGTCAGGCCGCTGGCGACCAGGAACAGCAGCAGCCCGTACTGGATCGCATTCAGGCACTGGACGAGAAAGACGACCGGATCCATGCGTGCGTCGTGAGGTGCTCGGGACGGCGGGGGACGGGCCGCGCGCGGCCCGGAAAAAAAACCGGCCGCCGGATCCCTTCCCGCGGATCCGACGGCCGCCCGACGGCGGTCGGGACCGTTACATCCGGCAGCCGCGGCCCGGGTCGGCGAGCGCCTTCACGGCCACGCTCTGCACCTGGTTCACCTTGCCTTCGACCTTGCGCAGATAGATGTCCTGCACGGGGTTGTGCGACTTCGACAGCGTGAACTTGCCGCGGGGACTGTCGACCGTCGCCTTCGCGATCGCCGCCACCAGCGCATCACGATTCTTCTTGTCGCCCTTGTTGGCGGCCAGCCCGATGCCGAGCATCTGTGCGGCGTCGTAGCCCTGGACCGCGTAGACGTCCGGCTGCATCTTGTAGGTCTTCGCGTACGTCAGGCGGAACTGCTTGTCCTTCTCGAGGTCGAGCCCGTCGGCGTAGTGCAGCGTGGTGAGCAGGCCCTGCGCGGCATCACCCTGCGCCTCGAGCGTGCCGTCGGTGAGGAAGCCGGCGCCCACGAGCGGGATCGAATCCTTCAGGCCGGCGGCGGCGTAGTCCTTCACGAACTTGACCGCACCCGCCCCGGCGAAGAACGTGTAGACGACGTCGGGCTTGATCGCCGCGATCTCGGTAAGCAGCGCCTGGAACTCCTCGCGCGGGAACGGCAGCGTGAGGTCCTTCTCGATCTTGCCGCCGCCCTTCGTGAACGCTTCCTTGAAGCCGTTCACGCTCTCCTTGCCGGCGGCGTAGTCCCAGGTGATGGTGACCGCGCGCTTGTAACCCTTCTCGGCGGCGACGACGCCCATCGCGTACGCAGGCTGCCAGTTCGAGAACGAGCTGCGGAAGATGTTCGGCGCGCACATCGGCCCGGTGACGGCGTCGGCGCCGGCGTTCGGCACGATGAGCAGCGTGCCGGTGTCCTTGGCGACCTTGGCCATCGCCATCGCGACGCCGGAATGAACGGTGCCGACGACGACGTCGACGTTGTCGCGGTTGATCAGCTTGTTGATGTTGTCGGTGGCCTTCGCCGGCGCGCTCTCGTCGTCGACGCGCACGTACTCGACGGACAGGCCACCCAGCTTGCCGCCCTGCTCCTCGACGTACTGCTTGAATCCGTTCTCGATGGCGTTGCCCAGCGCGGCGTAGGTGCCGGAGTACGGCAGCATGAAGCCGACCTTGATCGACTGGTCCTGCGCCGCCGCGCCGAACGCGAAGGACGCAAGGGCGGCCGCGACGGCCAGCTTCGTTGCCTGTGAACGCTTCATCGACTCTCCTCCTGGGGGTTTTCGGACACCGGCATTATCGAACCGGATCGGATGACGTGCGACTGGTGGCTTACCCGAGCAGGCCGCGTGCGGACGCCCGGGCGCCGCGGCGCACGCAAAGTACTTCTCGTTCGCCGTGCTGTCAAGCACTATAGTGCAGCTTCATCGCTTCGTTCGACCGCCTGCGTTCAGCGCTCGACGAGATAGGCCCTGCCGCGCGCCAGACGCTCGCGCAACTCGTCCGCCCGCAGCGACATCGCCCGCCGGTCGGCGCGTCGCACCAGCAGCACGACCGTGCGGCGCCGATTGATCCAGGCAACCTTCGAGTGTCCGCTCGAACCGTCGCGCGCGACCAGCTCGACCCAGTCGCCCCGTGCGAGGCGGGCGATCGCGACGTCGGGGTCGAGCGACAGGCGTCGCGGAGCGACCGGCAGGTCGTCCAGATCGAGCGACTCGAGGATCTCGAGCAGGCGCCGGCCGGGTTCCTCGGCCTGCGCCTCGGTGGGCGGATCGGGAATCGTCTGCGGCGCCGGTGCCGTCTCCGGAACGCCGCCGCCCGACGTGGCCGGCGACGCGGACGCGACGATCGTCGTGTCCGACGCGTCCGCGTCCGACGTGCGCGTGCGCGTGGCGCCACGCTCGCGGTCGCGCCGCTGCATGCGGCGCAGGTGGATCAGGAACAGCTCGTCGAAGAAGGCCTTGAACTCCTCGTCCTTCGCGCCGATCTCGCGCACGCCCTGCGTCATCAACCGGATCAGCGGCGGAATGCGCTGCGCCAGCTCGCGCCGGCTGTGCCGTTCGCCGCTCTCGTCGAGACTCCACAACAGGTCGTCGACCACGCGCATCGACACCTGGAACTCGGCGCTCTCCTCGCCGTCGCGTAACGCCGCGGTGCGCAGGTGGCGCAGCCAGACGTTCATCAGGAAGTCGCGTACCGACTCGGGCGCCGGATGCTTTCGCAGCCGCTCGGCGAGCATCGCGTGCAACTGGCCGGTGACCTCCTCCTCGCGCTCGCGGCTCGGGCGGCGCGCATAGTCGCGCCGGTTGCGTCGGCCCGGCGTCTCCTCGAGCGTGCGCCGCTCGCGCACGACGTGCTCGACCAGCTGCCCGACGTTGCGCGCCGCGCGTGCGTACTCCTTCTGCACCTGCTGCGCCATCACCGCCGAGCGGGCCTGCAAGGCGCTCGTCACGATCTCGACGGCGCGCACGACGGTCTCGAGCCGGCGGTGCAGCTCGCTGCCGCGCGTGATCTCGTCGGCGAAGGCCGAGGAGATCGCACCGAGGTGCTCGATGAGCCGACGCAGCGACCGCGGCTCGTCGCCCAGGTAGCCGGGGTCGAGCAGCGCCAGCGACAGCGTGGGCTGCTGCAGGCGCCAGACGAGCGGGCGCACCGCCTCCGGCACCCGACGCTCGTCGATCACGTAGTCGAACATCGCGGCGACGACGTCGACGATCGCGAGCTGTGCCGACGACGCGCCCGCGTCCCGCAGGCGGGTGCGCACGTTGCCGAAGAATTTCGCACGCGCCTCCCGGCTGTAGGGCATCGCGCCGATCGAATGCGCGAACGCGACGGCGTCGCGTTCGAGATCGAGCACCGGCTGCAGCGTGGGCAAGGCGCGCAGCCGCGGCCCCGACGGCTCGCCCGCGAGCGGCGAAGTGCCGAGCGTCGCCGCGTCGCGCTCGGCGCGGGCGGCCAGGTCGATCGGACGGGCGGGCTCGGGCGGGCGGGCGTCGACACCCTCGTCGGCAGAGCCGGCACTCGGCGCGGCGGCGGGCGCGGCACTCGGCTCCGCGGTAGCGGACACGGCGCCGGGCTCCACGGTAGCGGACGCGGCACCGGGCTCGGCGGCAGCTGTCGCAACGCTCGGCTCGATGGCGGGCGCGCGCCCGGAGACGCGGGTGGCCGCACGCGAATCGGAACCGCCGGCTTCGCGCCAACGCTCCTCGTCGGACCCCCGCCCGCTCGGCTCCGCCGGGGGAGACGGCCGTTCGTCCGATGCGCCGTCGAGCGCTTCGTCCGAGACACCCATTCGGGCGAGGAAGCGTTCGGCCGCGTCGATCGCATCGGCCATCGGCTCGGCGAAGCGCTTCCAGGCGAGATGGCGGAGGCGATCGCGCGCACGGTCGCCTTCGGCAGCGCCCGCGACGCCGGCCAGCAGCGCCGCCGCCATCGTGCGTGCGCCGAGCGGATTGCGCTCGTCGTCGTCCCACGAAAACGAAGCGCCGAGCAGCCGGCGAAGGCGCGCGACGTATCGCGGATAGACGGCGCCGACCTGCTCGCGCGCTTCGCGTGCGAGTTCACCGGCGGCGATCTGCTGCTCGAGCTCGTCGTCGTCGACGAGCTCGAGCGCACCGGTCGGCTCGTGGGCGGCCTCGAGGCAACGCTGCACGCGTCGCTCGAATGCGCGCTCGACCTCTTCGACCCGGTCGGCCGCCTCGCGCCGAAGCCGCATCGCCGCGGCGAACAGTGCCTGGCGGTCGCGCCCGTCGAGCGCCCCCTCGGCCGCCTCGTCGAGCGCGTCGGCCAATGCCGGAAGCCCCCCGGAAGCGGCCGCGCGCAGCGCCTGCGCGATCCGATCGCGAAGATGCTGGAACAGCGGCGAAGGCTGCGGCGACCCGGCAGGAGAGAGAAGCGGTGCGGGCATCGAGGCTCATGGGGCGCACCCCGCGACCGGGACGAACCAAGACCGGGCAGGTCGTGCGAACAGGCGCGATGCTAGCGGATCGGTCGGCGTGTTCGCGTGAACAAATCGTCGATGCGCGTCCGCCGGACGTGACGATCGACGCGAGCGGAACGAATGCGCACGCCGGGTGTGACGAATCGCACGGCGGAAGCGCGCGAATCGTGTTCGTTCGTCCGGCAGGCGAAGCGGCGACGTGCGGTGGGCGGGAGGTGCGGGAAGGTGCCGGATGCGGCACGGTGGCGGAGAGGGTGGGATTCGAACCCACGGTACGGATGGACCGTACACCGGATTTCGAGTCCGGCGCATTCGACCACTCTGCCACCTCTCCGGGCCCGCGCGCATCGCACGCGCGAAGCCGGCGAGTATAGCAAAGCGACGACGACGAAGCGGCGGCCGCGGGCCGCGCCGTCGGTCCAGCGCCGCACCGCGCAGGGCGCGATCAGCCGATGCGGTCGATCCCGCCCATGTACGGGACGAGCGCTGGCGGCAGACGGATCGAGCCGTCGGCCTGCTGCCCGTTCTCGAGCACGGCGACGAGGGCGCGTCCGACGGCGAGCCCCGAGCCGTTGAGCGTGTGCACGAACGCGGGCTTGCCGTCGGCCTTGCGATAGCGCGCCTGCATCCGCCGCGCCTGGAAGGCCTCGCAGTTCGACACCGACGAGATCTCCCGGTAGCCACGCTGCGACGGCAGCCACACCTCGAGATCGTAGGTCTTGGCCGCCGAGAAGCCCATGTCACCCGTGCACAGCAGCACGACGCGGTACGGCAGCTCGAGCTTGCGCAGCACGTTCTCGGCGTGGCCCACCATCTGCTCGAGCGCGTCGTACGAGCGCTCCGGCTCGACGATCTGCACCATCTCGACCTTGTCGAACTGATGCTGGCGGATCATCCCGCGCGTATCGCGGCCGTGCGCTCCCGCCTCCGAACGGAAGCACGGCGTGTGCGCAGTGAGCCGCAGCGGCAGCGACCCGGCCGCGACGATCTCGTCGCGCACGAGGTTCGTCAGCGGCACCTCGGAGGTGGGGATCAGGTACAGCGGCTCGCCTTCGCCCTGCTGGCCACCCTTGCGCGCCGCGAAGAGATCGGTTTCGAACTTCGGCAGCTGGCCGGTACCGCGCATCGTCGTCGCGTTGACCACATACGGCACGTAGCACTCGACGTAACCGTGCTCGAGCGTCTGCAGGTCGAGCATCAGCTGTGCCAGCGCGCGGTGCAGGCGCGCGATCGCGCCGCGCATCACAACGAAGCGCGCGCCGGAGAGCTTCGTCGCGGCCTCGAAATCCAGGCCGAGCGGCGCACCGAGATCGACATGATCGCGCGCCTCGAAGTCGAAGGCCGCGGGTTCGGTCCCGGTCGGGCTCCAGCGCCGGATCTCCACGTTCGCACTCTCGTCGGCGCCTTCGGGAACGGATTCGTGCGGGAGATTCGGCCACTGCAGCAGCCACTGCGCGAGCTGGTCGCGAACGGCGTCGTTATCGCGCGCGATCGCGTCGAGCTCGGCGTTGACCTGCGCGGATTCGGCAAGCGCCGCCGAAACGTCCTCGCCGGCAGCCTTGCGCCGGCCGATCGACTTCGACAGCGCATTGCGCTGCGCCTGCAGCGCCTCGGTGCGCGTCTGCAGCGTCTTGCGCTTCGCCTCGAGTGCGCGGAACGCCGCGAGATCGAAGTCGACACCACGGCTGCGCAACCGTGCGGCAACGGTCTCGGGATCTTTTCGTAGCTGGTTCAGGTCGAGCACGGCGGTCGGAGTGCGAAGCGTCGATCGAGTGTATCAAGGCGCGCCGGGGCCGCCTCGACGGCGGGGGCGGCCGAACGCCGCGGCCGCAGCGCGGTCCGACCGTCGGCCAGCGCGTGACCGGTCATTCCGGGACCGTTCCGCCTTCCCCCTTCTCCCGCCGCGCTTCGCTCCTTCCTCCTTCGCCTCGCGCGGACCGATCGAGCGCGCGCAGCGACGCGAGCTTCTCGCCGATGCGCAGCTCGAGTCCCCGGTCGACCGGAACGTAGAAGCGCTGCGGCTCGACGCCGTCGGGGAAATAGCGCTCACCGGCCGCATAGCCGCCGGGTTCGTCGTGCGCGTAGCGGTACGAGCGGCCATGGCCGAGTCGCTTCATCAAGGCGGTAGGCGCGTTGCGCAGGTGCATCGGCACCGGCGCCGAGCCGTGCTCGGCGACGAAGGCGCGCGCCCTCTTCCAGGCGACGTAGACCGCGTTCGACTTCGCCGCACAGGCGAGATAGACGACCGCCTGCGCGAGCGCGAGCTCGCCTTCCGGCGAGCCGAGCCGCTCGTAGACCTCGGCGGCGCCGAGCGCGAGCTCCTGCGCGCGGGGATCGGCCAGCCCGACGTCCTCGTTGGCCATGCGCACGATGCGCCGCGCGAGGTAGCGTGGATCGGCGCCGCCGTCGAGCATGCGCGCGAGCCAGTAGAGCGCGGCGTCGGGGTCGGAGCCGCGCACCGACTTGTGCAGCGCGCTGATCTGGTCGTAGAAGGCTTCGCCGCCCTTGTCGAAGCGGCGCAGGTTCTGCGACAGCGCGGTCTGGAGGAAATCCGCGTCGACCGTTGCACGCTGCGCGCTGCGCGCCGCGTCGGTGACGACCTCGATGGCGTTGAGCAGGCGCCGGGCGTCGCCGTCGGCCCATCCGATCATCCGCTCGCGTGCCCGCGGCTCGAAGGCGACGCCGTTGCCGTCCTGCGCGAGCACCGCGAGCGCACGTTCGAAGAGCGTGGAGAGCTCGTCGGTCGACAGCGGCTGCAGCACGTAGACGCGCGCCCGCGAGAGCAGCGCGCCGACGACCTCGAAGGAGGGATTCTCGGTGGTGGCGCCGACGAAGACGAACAGGCCGCTCTCGACGTGCGGGAGGAACGCGTCCTGTTGCGCCCGGTTGAAGCGGTGCACCTCGTCGACGAAGACGATCGTGCGGCGGCCCTGCTCGCGTGCGGCCTGTGCGGCGGCAACGGCGTCGCGGATGTCCTTCACGCCGCCGAGCACGGCGGAGATCGCGATGAACTGCGCGTCGAAGGCGTCGGCCATCAGCCGCGCCAGCGTCGTCTTGCCGACGCCTGGCGGACCCCAGAAGATCATCGAGTGCGGCCGGCCCGACTCGAAGGCGACGCGCAACGGGCGGCCGGCACCGAGCAGATGCGACTGCCCGATCACCTCGTCGATGGAACGCGGACGCAATCGCTCGGCGAGCGGCGTCGCCGCCCGTTCCGTGGGACGGACGGCGCGTACGGCGGGGACGGCGGGGTCCGCGCCCGCCGCTTCAGACGGCTTCCGCGGCGACACTGCGAACCCGCGTCGCACGCCCGGCGCGGAACGCGCCGAGGATCAGCAGCGCCAGCGCGGCGGCGATGCCGACGAAGACGAGCTTCGGCGAGTTCGCGTCCATCAGCATCCCGAAGAACAGCGGCGAGGTCGACATGCCGATGTCCAGGCCCGAATAGACGACGCCGTAGACGCGCCCGGTGGCGCCGGGCGGCGTCGAGCGCCGGATCAGCATGTCGCGCGACGGATTGGCGAGCCCGCCGGAGATGCCCATCGCCGCGAAGACGAACGGCACCGCGACGCCCGGCCACGGAAGCCAGGCGAGCCCGAGCGCGAGGATCGCGGCCACTCCGAAGCACACGGCGATCACGCGCTCGGCGCGCTCCGGGTCGCCGGCGAGGAAGCCGCCGGCCAACGTGCCGGCCGCGCTGCCGAGCATGTACGCCGTCAGGCACCAGGCAACCGCCTCGAGCGGCACGCCATGCAACAGGCGCGCCGCCTCGGGGGCGAAGCTCTGCACGCCGCCGAGCGCGAAGGCGAACGCGCAGAAGAACGCGAAGCCGAGCCAGACCGCGGGCAGCCGCAGGAAGGCGAGCGCGCTCTGCCCGTTGTCGGCCGCCGCATGCGGCTGCGTGCGGGGCACCTCGAGCGCGGCGCGGTTCCACCAGACGATCGCAAGCACGACGAGCGAGACGAGCGCCGCGCCGACGTACGCCGCACGCCAGCCGGCGAACTGCGTGATCGTCACGAGAAATACCGGCGCGAGCGCCCAGCCGAGGTTGCCCGTCACGCCGTGCACGGCATAGGCGTGTCCGATGCGGGCAGCCGAGATGCGCGCGTTCAGGATCGAATAGTCGACCGGATGGAACGCCGCGTTGCCCAACCCGGCGAGCACCGCCCCGAACGCGAGCATCGCCGGGCCCTTGCTGACGGCGAAGACGAGTGCCGCGACGACGAACAGCGCGATCGACCCGAGCAGCACCGGCAGTGCCCCGACCCGGTCGACGAGGAAGCCGGCGAGCGACTGCCCGATCCCCGAGACGACGAAGAAGATCGTCATCAGCAGGCCGAGCTCGGCGTACGACAGCAGGAACGCGTCCTTCAGCCAGGGGAACAGCGGCGCCAGCAGCAGCTGCGAGAAGTGCGAGAGCGCGTGTGCGATGCCCACGACGGCAACGACGCGCGCATCGTCGGCGCGCGATGCGCGCGCGGCGTGCGTAATGGTGCTCATGGGCCTGATTCTACGCGGGGGGCCCCCGACCGGCCGTTGCCGTGCTCCCGCGACATGTCACTGCTCGACGACGTCGGCCCCCGGCGGCGGCTCGAAGCGGAATGTGTTCGCGGGCAGCGGCGGGTCACGCACGACGTCGTGGAACTCGAAGCGCACGGTGCGTCCGAACGCATCCTGGACCTGCATCGCCGCCGGCAGCCCCGCGCGAAAGCCGAACTCGATGCGCTGATAGCCGGTTTCGGGACTGTGCGGCACGGCCTCGACCCACGCGAGTCCGTCGCGCTCGGGCAGCGCGCGCAGCGTGAATCCGCTTTCGACGTCGCTCGAGCCGAACAGGATCGCCGCCGGCGTCGAGGCCAGCGCGTCGCGCAACCGGCGCACCGTCACCTGGTTCAGGTCCTTGTCGTGGAAATACAGCCGCTCGCCATCGGCGACGAGCAGCTGCTCGTAGGGCTCTGTGACCTCCCATCGGAAGCGGCCGGGACGTTCGAAGGCGAAGCGCCCGCTGCTCGACTCGACGACGCGGCCGTCGCGCAGCACCTGCTGCCGGAAGGTGCCGCTCGCCGCTCGCGTGCCCGACAGGAACTCGTGCAGCGGATCGGAGGCTGCCGGCTGGGCGTGAGCCGCGGCACCGCCGAGCAGCGCGACGGCCGATACGAGCAGCGCCGCACCGAATGCGAGCAGCGCGGCGAGCGACGCGCGCGATACCGCGCAGCCGAGACGGCGCGAGCCGGGACTGCGCGCCGACATCCCTCAGGCGTCCTCGGGTGCGGGGACGAGCAGCTCGCGGTTGCCGTTGGTCGCCATCGCCGAGACCAGCCCCGAGCGCTCCATCTGCTCGAGCAGGCGCGCGGAGCGGTTGTAGCCGATACGCAGATGGCGCTGCACGAGCGAGATCGACGCACGCCGATGCTTCATCACGACGGCGACCGCCTGGTCGTACAGAGGATCGGCCTCGCCGTCGACGCCTGCCTCGGCCAGCGTCTGCGAGAGCCCGCCGAAGCCGACCGCACTGCCCGCGTCGACCTCGCCGGGCACACCGCCCTCGAGGATGCCCTCGACGTACTGCGGATCGGCCAGTTCCTTCCAGTGCGCGACGACCTTGTGAACCTCCTCGTCGGCGACGAAGGCGCCGTGCACGCGCATCGGCACGCCGCCGCCCGGCGGGAGGTACAGCATGTCGCCCTGCCCGAGCAGCGACTCCGCGCCCATCTGGTCGAGGATCGTGCGCGAGTCGATCTTCGAGGAGACCTGGAACGCGATGCGGGTCGGGATGTTCGCCTTGATCAGCCCGGTGATCACGTCGACCGACGGACGCTGCGTCGCGAGAATCAGGTGGATGCCCGCGGCACGCGCCTTCTGCGCCAGGCGCGCGATCAGCTCCTCGATCTTCTTGCCGACCACCATCATCAGGTCGGCGAGCTCGTCGATGACGACGACGATCTGAGGCAGCGCGGTCAGCGGCTCGGGCTCGTCGGGCGTCAGCGAGAACGGGTTCGGAATCGACTCCTCGCGCCGCGCCGCATCGGCGATGCGGCTGTTGTACCCCGAGAGATTGCGCACGCCGAGCTTGCTCATCAGCCGGTAGCGCCGCTCCATCTCGGCGACGCACCAGTTCAGCGCGTTGCCCGCCTGGCGCATGTCGGTGACCACCGGCGCGAGCAGGTGCGGAATGCCCTCGTAGGTGCTCATCTCGAGCATCTTCGGGTCGATCAGCAGCAGCCGCACCTGCGCGGGGTCGCTCTTGTAGAGCAGCGAAAGCAGCATCGCGTTGATGCCGACCGACTTGCCGGAGCCGGTGGTGCCGGCGACGAGCAGGTGCGGCATCTTCGCGAGGTCGACGATGACGGGCATGCCGGCGATGTCCTTGCCGAGCGCGAGCGTCAGCGGCGAGGCGCTCGTCGCGTACACCTGCGACGCGAGGATCTCCGACAGGCGCACCATCTGCCGGCGCGTGTTCGGCAGCTCGAGCCCCATCAGGTTCTTGCCGGGGATCGTCTCGACGACGCGGATCGACACCAGCGACAGCGCGCGCGCGAGGTCCTTAGACAGGTTGACGATCTGCGCGCCCTTCACCCCGGTGGCCGGCTCGATCTCGTAGCGCGTGATGACCGGCCCCGGATAGGCCGCCACCACGTTCGCCGCGACGTTGAAGTCGGACAGCTTCTTCTCGATCAGGCGCGACGTGTACTCGAGCGTCTCGGCCGAGACCGTCTCGGTGGACACCGGCGGCTCGTCGAGCAGCGAGATCGGCGGCAGCTGCGTGTCGGCCGGCAGGTCGACGAACAGCGGCGTCTGCCGCTCCGCCTCGGCGCGCTCGGAGCGCTCGATGCGCGGCGGCGGCGGCTCGATGCGCACCGGCTCGGGATCGTCGTCGAGGATGCGCCGCTTGACCTGCACCTGCTCGTCGCGCACGGTGGCCGCCGCCTCGCCGATGCGGCGGTCCTTCCAGGCGGCGACCGCGTCGACCGCGCGCTGCACGAGCCATTCGACGGCGAAGCCGACGCGCTCGAAGATCGACAGCCACGACCACCCCGACCACAGGCTGAAGCCGGCGGCGACCATCACCAGCAATGCGAGCGTGCCGCCCACGGCACCCAGCGCGACGAACAGCGGATCCGCGAGCAGCGCGCCGACGATGCCCCCCGGCCCCATCGGCAGCTCCGCGCGCACCGAATGCAACCGCGCCGACTCGATGCCCACCGAGCCGAGCAGCAGCAGCGCGAAGCCGAGCCAGCGTTCCCAGGGGAAACGATGCGTGTCGCCCGCCTCCGACGCGACGCGCAGCGCGCGAAAGCCGCGCACCACCGCCACCGCGAGCAGCGCGACGAACAGGTACGCGCTCAGGCCGAACAGGTACAGCAGCAGGTCGGCGAACCAGGCGCCGACGCGCCCGCCCGCGTTCGAGATCGACTGCGTCGGAACCGCGTGCGACCAGCCCGGATCGGCCTTGTGGTAGGTGGCGAGGATCAGCAGCAGGAATACGCCGAGCGCACCCATCGCGATCCAGCGCGCCTCGTGCAGCAGCCGCAGCGCGCGCTCGGGAATGCCGAAATCTCCGCCCGCGGAACGCGCCGCCGTACGACGCGAGACAGCGGCGGCCGCGCCCGTCCTGGCCATCTGGTGTCCTGCTTCCTTGTCGTTCAGCTCAGGTACGAGGCGATCTTCTCACGCAGCATCAGCCGACCCTCGGGCATCGGCACGATGTAGCCGTCGATCTCGAGCCCCTTCATCACCCGCGAGACCATCTCGCGCGAGGCACCGATCATCTTGGCGATCTCCTGGCGCGGCAGGCGGTTGCGCACGATGCGCTCGCCGTCGACCTGCTCGGAGAAATCGAGCAGCACGCGCGCCACGCGGCCGTAGACGTCGAGCAGCGCGAGCGTCTCGATCTTCTGGTCGGCTTCGCGCAGCCGCCGTACGAGCCCGCGCATCACGGCCATGCACATGTCGTTGCTCTGCAGGAGCATCGCCTTGAAATTCTCCTTGGCGATCGACATGAAATCGCACGACTCGAGCGTGATCACGCTGGCCGAACGGGGCGCCTCGTCGATGAGGCTCATCTCGCCGAAGAAGTCGCCCGAGCCGAGCACGGCGAGGATCACTTCCTTGCCTTCGGAGTCCGAGCGCTGCACCTTCGCACGCCCGGAGAGCAGGATGTACAGCGACTGCGACGGTTCGCCCTCGGAGACGATCGTGCGCCCCTTGGGAAAATTGCGCCGCACGCTGCCGGCGGCCAACGATCCGATCTGCTGCTCGTTCAGGCCCGACAGCAACGGCACCCGGCGCAGGAACGCCTTGTTTTCTTCGTGAGCCATACCCACCTCTGGAATCGAACGCAGGGGCGCCTGCTCGAAAGCACCGCACTCCTATAATTCTGCACTACCCGTGCGGAATATCACGAAACGCATCGAGAATCATCGCGTAAGTCGATGATTCATTGAGTTTTTTACAACGTCCACGCCATCCATCCGCCTATGTCCGCCATTCGCCACGTCCGCCTGCTCATCCTCGGTTCCGGGCCCGCCGGGTACACCGCCGCCGTCTATGCCGCACGCGCCAATCTCCAACCCGTGCTGATCACCGGCCTGTCGCAGGGCGGACAACTGATGACGACCACCGAAGTCGACAACTGGCCGGCGGACGCCGACGGCGTGCAGGGTCCCGAGCTGATGGCCCGCTTCCAGCGGCATGCCGAGCGCTTCGGCACCGAGATCGTCTTCGACCACATCCACGGGGTGCATCTGAACGAGCGACCGATGCGCCTGGTGGGCGATGCCGGCGAGTACACCTGCGATGCACTGATCATCGCGACCGGCGCGTCGGCGAAATACCTGGGGCTGCCCTCCGAAGAAGCCTTCATGGGACGCGGCGTGTCGGCGTGCGCGACCTGCGACGGATTCTTCTACCGCGGCCAGGACGTCGTCGTCGTCGGCGGGGGCAACACGGCCGTCGAAGAGGCGCTGTACCTCGCGAACATCGCACGCAAGGTCACGGTGCTGCACCGTCGCGACCGCTTTCGCGCCGAGCCGATCCTCTCCGACCGCCTGATCGCACACACCGAGGAACGCGACGGCAAGGCCGGCAACGTCGAGATCCGCTGGTTCCACGAGCTCGACGAGATCCTCGGCGACGACTCCGGTGTCAACGCGGTGCGCGTCGTCGACAACCGCACCGGCGAGAAGAGCGTGATCCCCGTGCAGGGCGTGTTCATCGCGATCGGGCACACGCCGAACACCGGGATCTTCGAGGGCCAGCTCGAGATGCGCAACGGCTACATCCTCACGAAGGGCGGGCAGGACGGCGACGCGACATCGACCAGCATTCCGGGTGTCTTCGCCGCCGGCGACGTGCAGGACCATGTCTATCGGCAGGCGGTGACGAGCGCGGGGACCGGCTGCATGGCGGCGCTCGACGCGCAACGCTACCTCGAGTCGCTTTCCGGGCGATGACGCGCGCGTCGGGCGGTCGGACGACGGCGCGCCGGCCGCGCGAGCCTGCGCCCGAGCGTCTCGACGGCTTCGCCGCGCTCGAGAGCCTCGCGCACCGGCTGCGCGCCCAAGCGCAGGAACGCGCACGGCAGGCCCGCGAGCACGAGCAGCGCGAGCGCGCCCGCCTGCGCGAGGCGAACGTGTTCCGCGACGCGGTCGCCGACGTCGTTCCGCTGCGCGACACCGGGCGCATCGACCCGTACCGACGCGCGATACCCGCCACCGCCGTGCAGCGCGAGCTCGACGAGCGCGCCGTGCTCGCGGCCTCGATCTCCGACGAGATCGGCATCGAGCAGCACCTGGAGACCGACGAGTCGCTGTCGTTTCGCCGCGCGTCGATCGGCCCCGACGTTCCGCGCCGGCTGCGCCGCGGCGACTGGACGATCCGCGGCCAGATCGACCTGCACGGCCTGCGCGTCGACGAGGCGCGCGAGGCGCTCGCCGCGTTCCTCGACGAGGCGCTGCGGCGCGAATGGCGCTGCGTGCGGATCATCCACGGCAAGGGACTCGGTTCGATCGGTCGCGAGCCGGTGCTCAAGGCGAAGGTCCCGCGCTGGCTGGCGCAACGACGGGAAGTGCTCGCCTTCTGCCAGGCACGGCCCAACGACGGCGGCGCGGGCGCGACGATCGTGCTGCTGCAATGAGCGAAGGAGGGAGATGACGGTGCCGAGCACCTACGTGCTGCTGCACGGCGCCTGGCACGGCGGCTGGTGCTGGAAGCGCGTCGCCGAGCCGCTGCGCGCCGAAGGACACGCGGTGTACACGCCGACGCAGACCGGGCTC
>DATGRE010000334.1:0-2526 GCA_035303885.1 Zeimonas sp.
GCACGCGTGGCGCCGCCGGTTCCGTTCGGACCGGTGCGCGGCTGCGCGCGCGCTTCGCGGGCGCTGGCCGTTCGCGCGAGCGGCGGCTGCGCGCCGGCGAGCGCGGCGAGTGCGATCGACTGCAGCGCGTGGCGACGCCGCAGGTTCGGAGGTCCGTCGTGCCTGCTTCGATTCATCGGCTTCCCCCTCGGCGATGCGTCGCCTTCCGGCCGGCGCGTCGCCGGCCGGAGCGCATCGCCGCGCTCAGTCGTCGTCCGTGCCGTTGCCGGTCCGGATGAATGCCGCCACCGCCGGATCGGCGCGCAGCTCGGCGAGGTCGTTCGCGTCGGGCAGCCGCGGCCGATCGCGCTCCCGGTTCACCAGGCATAGGAAGCCGAGCGCGGCGTCCCGGTCCGCGCGGAACTGGTGCCAGGTGTTCGCCGCGATCGAGACGAGGTCGTGCTCGTCGATCTCGTGGATGCGGTTGCCGACCAGGCAGCGGCCGCGCCCGTGCAGCACGAGCACCGCGTGGCGATGCTCGTGCCGCTCGAGCGTCGAATGCCCGCCCGGCCCGATCTCGAAATAGCGCAGCTCGCCGGCGAGATCCGGCTCGCGAAACAGCAGCTGGCGGGAGATGTCGCGAAACGGCGCGCTGCCGGCGTCCTTGTACGGCGCGACCTCGACGTCCTCCCAGCGTCCGGGCGCGGTGCGACGGCGGATCGGCGACTCAGCCATCGACGGCCTCCGTGCCGACGTCCGCGGCGCGTGCGGGGTGCAGCGCGCGGGCGACGCGCTGCGCGAACTCGGCCGCGCGCGCGGCGAGCGCGTCGCCGGCGCGCAGCAGGTCGCCGCCGATCAGCAGCATCGTGTCGGGGCCGTACGCGCGCACGATCTCGTCGACGCGGTCGACGCGCAGGCCGCCCGCCGGCACGGGGAGCGTCGGACGGTGCGTGCCGAGCGCCTCGCGGGCGCGTCGCGCGATCGCCAGGCAATCGCTGCGCGAATGCCGGAAGCGCCCGCCCCAGTTCGGGAAGATCGTCGCGTCGGCGCCGAACAGCCGGAAGAGCTTTCCGAGCAGCAGCGGCGGCGCGATCCGCACGTTCCCGGCGAGTGCGGGATGCGCCAGCAGCGGAACCTCCGCTTCGGCGCGGACGAGCTCGGTGAAGGCCGGTACGCCGACGATCATCGGACAGCACAGCAGCGCGCCGACGCCTTCGTCGCGGGCGATCGCCAGCTGCGCGGCGAGCCGGCGCGGCCCGCCGGACAGCGTCGGCGCGTAGATCGAGCGGTGGCCGGAGAGCGCGCCGCCGGCCGAGCACTTCTCGCGGTTCGCCCGCTCGATCGCACGCTGCACGAGCGGCACGCGCTGCGCGAACGGCGCCGATGCCTGGTCCGCGATGCCGTGGTCGTCCTTGATCACGTCGATGCCCGAGCGCGCGAAGACGTAGGCGAGATCGGCGAGCGCCAGCGCGTCGAGCCCCTGCGGCTTCAGCGCGGTGCAGCTCAGCGGGCGCGCTTCGGCGTCGCGCCCGGCGCCGGCGACGGGCGATGCGGCATCGGTGTCGTCGTGCGGCGGTGCGCCGCCGGCGAGCGCGCGGCGCCAGCCTTCGATGCCGAAGCGCGGCCCGGGCAGCTTCGCGAGCATGGCCGCGGGCAGCTCGACATCGACGAGCTCGACGTCGGGCTGCAACGAGCAGTTGCCGAAGACGACGTTCAGCAACTGTCCCGGTTCGTCGCCGGTGGTCTCGACGGCCAGCGCGAGCACGACGTCGAAGCGGTCCGCGGCCTCGGGCGAGGGCTCGATCGCCAGCACTTCGCCGACGATCTCCGCGCGCACCCGCGCATCGCGGACGGCTTCGATCGGCATCTCGATCGACTGCTCGACGGCGAGCGCCTGCGCGCGCGCTTCGATCGCGTCGGCCGGGCACTGCAGCCGGTAGCGGACGGACATCCGGGCGGACATGCGTCAAGCATACCGCCGACGACCCGGCGACTCGCCCGAAGGCATCGTCCGCGAGGTCGGGCCTCGCTCGGCCGTTGGTGCGCACCCTGTCCGCAAGGGCGAGCCGGACTCGCCCTCCGTTCGATGTTCGCGCGCATCGGGCGTGAGTAGCGTGACGGCATGCGAATGCCGTGTCGTCTCCTGCTCGCCGTCGCGCTCGCGCTGTCGCACGTCGACGTCGCGCCGGCCGACGGAATCGCGTCGATCCTCGGACAGCCGCCGGCCGTGCCCGGCGTCTGCCCGTCGATGGGCGGAGCGCCGGCCGCGTGGCCGCTGTCGTTGCCGATCGGCGGCGCGCTCGGACTGAACGTCGGCGGCAGCGCGATCGCCGAGTTCGTCGCGTCGGTCGAGCGCTCGAGCCGGCCGCCGCGCCCGGCGCCGGTGTTGTGCGATGCGCCGAGGCCGCCGCGCCGCGAGCCGGCGAGCCTCGAGGGCGCTTCGCCCGAGCGCGCCGCCGGCAATCCGGTCGACATCGTCACCGGCAACAAGTACGAGCGGCAGGTCGACGTCGCGCTGGCGCACCCACAGTCGAGCTCGCTGTCGCC
>DATGRE010000335.1:0-15118 GCA_035303885.1 Zeimonas sp.
CGCGGTGTCGACGATGTCGTCCATGATCACGCAGGTGCGGCCCTCGACGTCGCCGATGATGTTCATCACCTCGGCGACGTTCGCCTTCGGGCGCCGCTTGTCGATGATCGCGAGGTCGCAGTCGAGGCGCTTGGCGAGCGCACGCGCGCGCACCACGCCGCCGACGTCGGGCGAGACGACGATCGGGTCGGGGAACTGCTGCTTGTGCACGTCGGCCAGCAGCAGCGGCGCCGCGTAGACGTTGTCGACCGGAATGTCGAAGAAGCCCTGGATCTGCTCGGCGTGCAGGTCCATCGTCAGCAGGCGGTCGACGCCGGCCGTCTGCAGCATGTTCGCCACCAGCTTCGCCGTGATCGCCACGCGCATCGAGCGCACGCGGCGGTCCTGTCGCGCATAGCCGAAATACGGCAGCGCCGCGGTGATGCGTCCGGCCGAGGCGCGCCGCAGCGCGTCGACCATGATGAGCACCTCCATCAGCGTGTCGTTGCTGGGCGCGCAGGTGGGCTGGACGACGAAGACGTCCTTGCCGCGGACGTTCTCGAGGATCTCGACCATCACCTCGCCGTCGGAGAAGCGCCCGACGGTGGCCTTGCCGAGGTTGATGTACAGGTTGCGGGCAATGTCGGAGGCGAGCAGCGGATTCGCGTTGCCCGTGAAGATCATCAGACCTTCGGGGTCGAGGATGTCGGCGTTGCGGCGATAGCCGTGCACGGTGCGTTTCCCGGGTGGAGGATCTGGCTGGGGAGGAAGGATTCGAACCCTCGCATGCCGGAATCAAAATCCGGTGCCTTAACCAACTTGGCTACTCCCCAGTGGCCTGGCGCCTGTCCCCGCACGCGTGCGCGCGCAGGTAGCTTAGGACCTCGGGCGTTTCACCGCCGGGGCGGACCCGCCGGTGAAGGACCCTTCGCGAAGCGGATGCCGGGCGAGCGACCGGACCGCGAACACCTGCCCGACCGCGTGCCGCTCGAGCCGTTGCCGGATCGATGCGGCGACCGGTTCGTCGGGAACGGGACAGAACACGCAGGCACCCGAGCCGGTCAGCCGCGCAAGGCGCCCGTCGGCACCTTCCGCGTCGGCCGCGTCGCGCAACGCCTGCAGTGCGTCGGCCACGGCCGGCCAGCCGGCCTTCACCACCGGCTCGAGATCGTTCTTCCCGCGATAGACGGACCGCCCTCGCGAAAGACCGGAGATTTTGAGCGGTTTCGTATTTCGTGTCAATTCGGCATGGCCGAAGACCATCGCGGTCGGCACCTGCACCGGGGGGGCGACGATCACGTACCACGACGGCGTGGCGTCGACTTCGCGCAGCGCCTCGCCGACGCCGCGTGCGAAGGCACGGTGTCCGAAGACGAAGAACGGAACGTCGGCGCCGAGCCGCAGGGCCAGCGCCTGCAGGCGCTCGCGCGGCAGCCCGAGGCGCCAGAGCCGGTTCAGTCCGAGCAGCACGGTGGCCGCGTCGGAGCTTCCGCCGCCGAGTCCGCCGCCCACCGGGATGCTCTTGCGCAACGAGATCTCGACGCCGAGCCGGCAGCCGGTGTGCGCCGCCAGCACCCGTGCCGCGCGCACGGTGAGGTCGTCGTCGGCGTTCCACCCCGCGGGCGCATCGCGCAGCGCGATGGTGCCGTCGTCGCGCAGGCGCAGGTCCACGTGGTCGACGAGATCGACCAGCTCGAAGACGGTCTCGAGCAGGTGATAGCCGTCGGCGCGGCGGCCGGTGACGTGCAGAAAGAGATTGAGCTTCGCCGGTGCGGGCAGGTTGCGCAGCTCGGTGACCGGCGCGCCCGCGCTCACCGCCACGCGCCGCCGCCCACGTGGTCGGCCGAGTCGACGACGAGCTTCAGCTCCAGGCGGCGTGCGCCGTCCGCGCCGTCGGCGGGCCAGTCGAGCGACAGCCGCCGCGGACGCTCGTCTTCGAAGGCCTCGAAGCGCACCGACCAGCCGGCGTCGGTGCCGGCGACGACGCGCCCCGCCTCGCGCTGCGTGGGTTGCGCGATGCGGCCGGTGAGCCAGCGCGGCAGGTCGCCGATCGGCACGCGCCAGCCGAAGACCTGCTCGGTGAGCGATTCGGCGGATTCGGCGCGATAGCGCCGGCCGTCGGCGGCGACGAGCATCGCATCGCCGGACTCGAGCGTGACCTGCGCGATCGTCTGGCCGAGCGGCGACGACAGCTCGAGCTCGCGACGCTCGCCGTCGGCCAGCAGCGCGAATCGCCCGCTGGAACGCTCCTCGCGCGGCTGGTACCCCCCTTCGAGGAAGGTGACCGCGAAGCGCCCGGACCAGAAGTTCGGCGCCTGCGGCGAGGGCAGGGCCGGCGGCGGCGCCGGCGTCGCGCAACCGGCCGCGACGAGCGCGGCGCAGACCGTGGCGAGCGCGCGCACCGGCGTCATGGATCGGCGCGCAGCCGCGCGACCGTCTCCTTCAGCACCCGGTTCTCGGGATCGTTCGCCGCGGCTTCGCTCCAGATGCGGCGCGCTTCGTCGGCGCGGCCCGCGTGCCACAGCGCCTCGCCCAGATGCGCGCCGATCTCCGCGTCGGGCAGCAGCTGCCATGCCTTCTCGAGATACTCGATCGCCTGCTCGGTCTGGCCGCGCCGGAACAGCACCCACCCCATGCTGTCGAGGATTTGCCCGTCTTCGGGCGAGAGCTCGAGCGCCTTCTCGATCAGCGCCTGTGCCTCCTCGAGGCGCAGGCCGCGGTCGGCGAGCGTGTAGCCGAGCGCGTTGTAGGCGTGCGCGTAGTCGGGGCGCAGCGAGATCAGCTTGCGCAGGCTCGCTTCCATTACGTCGAGGCGGTCGAGCCGCTCGGCGGCCATCGCGTGGTCGTAGAGCAGCTCCACGTTCTCGGGCATGCGCTCGAGCGCCTCCGCCAGCACGTCGTAGGCATCCTGCTCGCGGCCCGCCTCGCGCAGCACCATCGCCTCCGCGGCGGTGAGCTGCACGCGTTCGCGCGTGCTCGGCACCGAGGTGTTGCGCAGCATCGCGCGCGCCTCGTCGACGCGGCCGGTCTTCGCCATCAGCACCGCGCGCCGCGTGAGTGCCGGCAGGAACTGCTCGCCGCGGTGCACGCGCGAATACCAGCCGATCGCTTCGTCGATGCGCCCCTCGTCCTCGGCGAGCTGCCCCATGAACAGGTAGGCGGGCGCGTTGTCGCGCTGCACGGCCTCGGGCAGGCCGATATAGCGGCGCACATAGTCTTCGGCGACCTTCGGCTGCTTCATTTGCCAGGCGAGCTGGGCGAGCGACAGCAGGATCGGAGGGCTGTCGGGCTCCTGCCTCAGCGCGATCTCGAACTGCTCGCGCGCGGCGTCGTGCCTGCCGCTCGCATTGAGCAGGCGCGCCAGCGCGAAGCGGGCCTCGATGCCCTGCGGTTCGCGTTCGAGGTACGCCTGCAGCAGCGCGGTGGCGCCGTCGACGCCGCGCGGCGTCTGTGCGACGTAGCGCGCCGCGAGGATCGCCGCCTGCTCGTTGGCGGGATCGAGTTGCAGCGCCGCTTCGGCCTCGGCCGCCGCGCGCGCGACGTCGCCGGCGGCCTGCGCGACGGCGGCGAGCGCCAGGCGCGCGGAGGGTTCGTCGGCGTCGGGCGTCGCGAGCCGCTCGAGCATGGCGAGCCCGGCGGCGGGCTCGCCGGAGCGTGCGAGCGTGCGCGCGATCCGGTCGTAGGTCTCGGGCAGCTTGCGCTCGGCGCGCGCATGCTCAAGCCGCTGGCGCAGCAGCGGCTCGGCCTGCGCGAAGCGGCCGGTGGTCATCCACAGGCTTTCGATCGTCTGCGCGGCGAGCGGCGATTCGGGTGCGAGCTCGTGCCACAGCTGCGCGGCCGGGAGCGCGCGCTCGAGCGAACGTTCGGCGAGGGCGAGCTCGGTCGCGCGTCGCGCGATGCGCGGATCACGCGTCTCGCGTGCGAGCGTGAGATAGGTGGCCGCGGCGCTGCTCACTTGGCCGCGCTGCGCGGCGATCTCGGAGGCGAGCAGCCGGTACATCAGCTGCGGCGTGAGCGTCACCGGGGGAAGGGGATCGCCGGTGGGCGTGCGCACGGTCGCATGCGAATCGGTGCGCTGCGAATCGGCGCCTCGTGCGTCCGCGAGCGCGCCCGTCGGCGACACGACGCGTGGTCCGTCGGCGGTTTCGGGCGGGCGCGGGCTCGCGCAGCCGCCGGCGAGCAGCGCGGCGAGCACCACCGTGCAACCCGCCCTGGCGTACGGGTGGGAACGGCGCGCGGCGATGCTGCGCTGCCACGGTTCGGTGTTCGTCATCGGGTGATACGCTCGGCGAATCGAGTTTCCAGAATACCCGATGTACGCACGCGGGCGTCGTCGGGTCCAGCATTCCCGATGCCCGAACTGCCGGAGGTCGAGATCGTGCGCCGCGGTCTCTCGCGCCGCGTGCTCGGTCGCACGGTGCGTGCGGCGCAGGTGCGCGAGCCGCGGCTGCGCTGGCCGGTTTCCGACGCGCTCGCCCGGGTGCTGCCCGGTTCCTCACTGCGCGCGGTCGAGCGGCGCGGCAAGTACCTGCTGCTCGATTTCGGCCACGGCACGCTGCTCGTGCACCTGGGCATGTCGGGGAACTTCCGTTTCCTGGCCGAGGGTCGGCGCGAGGCGCCGGGGCCGCACGATCACGTCGACCTCGAGTTCGAGCACGGCACGTTGCGCTATCGCGATCCGCGCCGCTTCGGCGCGATGATCTGGCACGACGCGGCCGACGGGCCCGTGCTCGCGCACCCGCTGCTCGCCTCGCTCGGCGCCGAGCCGCTGTCCGAGGCCTTCGACGGTGCGCTGCTGCATCGAGCCACGCGCACGCGCAGCGGTGCGATCAAGTCGGTGCT
The DNA here is from genome assembly GCA_035303885.1 of Zeimonas sp. Classification (GTDB taxonomy): domain Bacteria; phylum Pseudomonadota; class Gammaproteobacteria; order Burkholderiales; family Burkholderiaceae_E; genus Zeimonas. The sequence continues at coordinate 4,822 of DATGRE010000335.1, forward strand.
GCTCGCCGGCGACGTCGTCGTCGGCGTGGGCAACATCTATGCGTCGGAGAGCCTGTTCCGCGCCGGCATCCGGCCGACGACGCCGGCGCGACGCATCGCGCTGCGACGCTACGAGCGCCTGGCCGACGCGATCCGCGGGACGCTGGCCGAGGCGATCGAGCGCGGCGGCAGCACCCTGCGCGACTTCGTCTCCAGCGACGGCGCCGCCGGCTGCTACCAGACCGTGAGCCTGGTCTACGGCCGAGCGGGCGAACCCTGCCGCGTCTGCGGCGAGACGGTGCGCGCGATGCGCCAGCAGCAGCGCTCCACGTATTACTGCCCGCGCTGCCAGCACTGAGGATCGCATCGACGCGAGCCACCGTCCGCCCGCCCGAATCGGCCACAGGGCGGGCGGTGCGCGAGCCCGCGCGGGGCGCCGCTCCGGCGCCCTCGCCGCCATGCTATAGATCGGGCCCGCACCGATCATGGGCTACCGAAGGAGTGCGATGGGATCGCTGGGAGAGCGCATCGCCGAGTACGGCGGCTGGCGTCGTTCGCTCGCCGACGCGGTGCTGCGCTACGCGCACTGGCTCGACGACGAGGGCCTGTCCGACGCGTCGCTGCTGTCGCGCGTCGAGCGCATCGTCGAGCGGCTTGGCAAGGAGCGCGTGTCGATCGCCTTCGTCGCCGAGTTCTCGCGCGGCAAGTCCGAGCTGATCAACGCGATCTTCTTCTCGCGCTTCGGGCGGCGCATCGTTCCCTCCGGTGCGGGACGAACGACGATGTGCCCCACCGAGCTGCTGTACGAGGCCGAGCGGCCGAGCGCCATCCGGCTGCTGCCGATCGAGACCCGGCTGCTCGACGCGCCGGTCTCCGAGCTGCGCGACGACGATTCGCGCTGGGAGATGCGCAGCATCGATCCGCAGGTGCCCGACAGCCTGCGCCGTGCCTTCGAGAGCGTGCAGGAGACGCTCTGGGTCGACGCGGCGCAGGCGGCGCTGCTCGGCTTCTACGACGAGGGCGATCCCGCTTCGCCGGTGCGGCCCGACGAGCAGGGACGCATCGAGGTTCCGCGCTGGCGGCACGCGATCGTCAACTGGCCGCATCCGCTGCTCGAGCAGGGCCTCGTCGTGCTCGACACGCCGGGCCTGAACGCGATCGGTTCCGAGCCCGAGCTCACGCTGAAGCTCATTCCCGGATGCGACGCCGTGCTCTTCGTGCTCGCCGCCGACGCCGGCGTGACGATGAGCGACCTCGTCGTCTGGCGCGACCATATCTCGACGAAGCACGGCAGCGGACGCTACGTCGTGCTCAACAAGATCGATTCGCTGTGGGACGGACTGAAGGACGAGGTGCAGATCCAGCTCGAGATCGCGCGCCAGGTCGGCTCGGTCTCTCAGCATCTGCAGGTGCCGAACGATCGCGTCTATCCGGTCTCGGCGCAGAAGGCGCTGCTCGCGCGCGTGAACGGCGACGCGTCGCTGCTGAAGCGCAGCCGCATCTCCGACCTCGAATACGCGCTCGGCCGCGAGCTCGTCCCGCAGCAGCGCGACATCGTCCGCGAGCACGTCGAGCGCGAGTTCACCGAGCTGCACTCGCTGGTCGCGGGCTCGCTGGCAGCGCGGCGGCGCAACCTGGTCGAGCAGCAGTTCGAGCTGAACGGCCTGCGCGGCAAGAACCGCGGCGTGATGGACCACATGGCGGCGCGCATCCGCGGCGAGCGCGAGGAGTTCGAGAAGAGCCTGCGTCACCTGCAGGCGCTGCGCTCGGTGTTCTCCCGGCACGCGCAGTCGATCCACGAGACGATGGGCGCGCATTCGCTGAAGCGGCATGTGCGCATCGCCCGCGAGACGATGCGCCGGAGCAATTTCTCGATCGGCCTGCGCGAGGGGATGAGTTCGCTGCTCGCCGCCGTGCGTGCCGACCTGGACGAGACGACGCGCCTGGTCGGCGAGGTGAGCACGCTGATGAACGCGATGTACCGCTCGTTCAGCGCCGAGCATGGGCTGGCGCTCGGCAATCCGGCGATGTTCTCCACGCAGCGTTACTACGCCGAGCTCGATCGCATCGAACGGGTGCAGCGCCGCCAGTTCGGCGCGATCACGCTTGCGACCACGTCGCAGTGGGCGCTGATGCGCCGGTTCTTCGAATCGGTCGCCGCCCGCCTGCGCGAGGTCTACGAGATCGCCGACCGCGAGCTCGAGTCGTGGCTGCGCGCGGTGATGGCGCCGATCGAGAGCCAGGTGCGCGAGTACCAGGCACAGCTCAAGCGCCGCCTCGAGACGGTGCGCCGGGTGCTCGACGCCAACGAATCGCTCGAGGCCCGCCTCGCCGAAATCGAGCGCGAGCGCTCCCTCGTCGAGCAGCGCATCGGCCTGGCCTCCGAATACGCCCGTCGCGTCACCGCCCTGCTGGCCGAGAACGCCGAAACCCTCGCCCGCGCCTGAACGCGTGATCGACGCCGTCGCGCACGAGCCTCGTACCGAACCGTGACGGATTCGGCGGGCGTGGCGCGCGTCGCGCACGCATGCTGCGAGGCTGCGTTCCCGCTCGCTGTGGATGCGACTGGGTGTCGAAAACCGACACGCTCACGCGCAAAGGCGTGGACGCGCGGCGGCTGCGTACCGAAGCGCCTGCCGCCGCGCGCCCACGCCTTTGCGCGTGAGTACAATCCGCCCCGTGATCGCCCCCCGCCTAGTCGCCTGGCAGCGCCGTCACGGCCGCCACGACCTCCCCTGGCAGAACACCCGCGACCCGTACCGCATCTGGCTCTCGGAGATCATGCTCCAGCAGACGCGCGTGTCGAGCGTCGTTCCGTACTTCCTTCGCTTCGTCGAGCGTTTCCCTACGCTCGAGTCGCTCGCGCGCGCGGGGGAGGACGAGGTGCTCGCGCTGTGGAGCGGGCTGGGCTACTACAGCCGTGCGCGCAACCTGCACCGCTGCGCGCGCGAGCTCGTCGAGCGGCGCGGCGGGATGTTCCCCTCCGACCCGGCCGAGCTCGAGCGCCTGCCCGGCGTGGGCCGTTCCACCGCGGCGGCGATCGCCGTGTTCGCCTACGGGCGCCGTGCGGCGATCCTCGACGGCAACGCACGCCGCGTGCTCGCGCGCTGGGCCGGCATTGCCGGTCATTTCGCGCAGCCGGCGGTGCTCGCCGAGCTGTGGCGCGTCGCCGAGCGCGAGCTGCCGCACGAAGCGCTCGAGTCGTACACGCAGGGGCTGATGGACCTCGGCGCGAGCCTGTGCTCGCGCACGCGACCGGACTGCGAGCGCTGCCCGCTCGCCGACGACTGCGTCGCGCATCGGCAGGGCCTGGTCGCGTCGATCCCGGCGACTCGCCCGCGGCGCCCGCTGCCGCTGCGCGAGTGCATCTGGCTCGTCGTGCGCCGCGGCGGCGACGTGCTGCTCGAGAAGCGGGCGCCGGAGGGCGTCTGGGGCGGGCTGTGGTGCCTGCCCGAGGCGGCGGCCGAGGCCGACGAAGACGGGCTACGGCGCGCGCTGCGCCGATTCGCGCTGCGTGCACGGCCGTGCGGCGAGCTCGCCGTCGTCGATCACGCGTTCACGCATTTCCGGCTGCGCGCGCGGCCGTTGCTCTTCGACTGCACGACGGTGCCGGGTGTCGCCGCAATCGGCGTCGACGGCGTGGCCGCCGCGGGCGCCCGCTGGGTCGCGCTCGCCAATGCGCACGAAGCGCCGCTGCCGGCACCGGTCAAGAGCCTGCTGCGCGCGCTCGCTCGCCGCGAGTGTACGCGCCGGGTCAGAGCACCTGGTGCTGATGCAGATACTGGTGGATCAGCGACAGCCGCGTGACGGCGTCGTCGAGCTCCATCAGCTTCTGCCGTGCGCGCGGCGCGATCGGCAGGAACTCGCAGATCCGGTTGCTCACCCAGGACGCCGAGTCGAAGCGGTAGGGCTCGGCGATCATGCGTCGCATCGGATCCTGCTCGCGCGCGACGAGGTCGTCGACCAGCCGGCGCACCAGCGTCTCGCAGTCGGCGTGCTCCTCGGGAACGCGCACCTCCTCGTCGGGATCGATCATCTCGATGTCGGCGCGGATCAGGCCGTCGCGGCGCAGTTGTCGCTGCAGGACGCGGAACCGCTGCCCGCCGATCGCGCGCACGTTCAGCAGGCCCGAATCCTCGACGTCGAAGTCGACGATGCGCGCCGTGCATCCGATCGGCTCGTGCACCGCACCCGGATCGATCTCGCTGCCGTGGGTGATCAGGCACACGCCGAACGGGGCGCCCGACGCGGTGCACTCGCTGACGAGGTCGAGGTAGCGTGCCTCGAACACGCGCAGCGTGAGGACGCCTTCGGGGAAGAGAACCGTCTCGAGGGGGAAGATGGCCAGTTCTCCGGGCATCGCGAGCCTTCTCGAAGCGTCAGGAGGGAGGGGCCTGGCGGGAGGAGAGCGCGCGATGGCGCACGAGGACCTGTTCGATTCGACGGAAACGCCGGGCCAGCTCTTCGACGCAGTATACCGAACGGTGCTGTCCCCCCGTGCAACCGATCGCCACGCTCAGGTAGCTGCGGTTCTCGAGGATGTAGTGCGGCAGCCAGGCGTGCAGGAAGTCGGCGATGTGGTCGATCATGCGCTGCACCGACGGGATCGACCGCAGGTAGTCGATCACCGGTGCGTCCAGGCCGGTCAGCGGGCGCAGCTCGGCCGTGTAGTACGGGTTCGGCAGGCAGCGCACGTCGAAGACGAGGTCGGCGTCGAGCGGCACGCCGTGCTTGTAGGCGAAGGATTCGAAGACGATCGTCATCGACGCGCGGTCGGTGCCCACGACCTCGCGAACCCAGCTGCGCAGCACGTTCGGGTGCAGGTCGCTGGTGTCGAGCGAAACGCCGAGATCCTCGATCGCCGACATCATCTCGCGCTCGCGTTCGATCGCTTCGATCAGCGTCGGCGCGTCGGGCCCGACGCCGGCTCGCAGCGACAGCGGGTGACGGCGGCGCGTCTCGGAGTAGCGCTGCACCAGCGTGTCGGTGCGCGCGTTCAGGAAGATCACCTTGACGTCGTGCCCGTAGCGCGCCAGCGCGCCGACGACGTGGCGCAGGTCGCTGACCGAATCGCCGCTGCGCGCGTCGATCGAGACCGCGACTTTCTCGTGGCCCGCGTCCTGCAGCGACGTGATCACCTCGCCGAGGAAGCGCGCCGGCAGGTTGTCGATGCAGAAATAGCCGTCGTCCTCGAGGACGTTGGTCGCCACGGACTTCCCGGAGCCGGAGATCCCGGTGATGAGGACGACGCGCATCGCCGCCGGTCCCCTAGTCGGCGTCCATCATCCGGCGCTGCCGGGCGAGGAAGTCGCCGGTGGTGTCGAAGCCGCGCAGCTGCAGGATCGTGCTGCGCACCGCCGCTTCGGTCAGCACGGCGAGGTTGCGCCCGGCCGCCACCGGGATCACCACCTTCGGGATCGGCAGCCCGAGAACGTCCTCGGTGAGCGCTTCCAGCGGCAGCCGCTGGTGCTCGTCGTCCATGTGCGAGCGCCGCACCAGGTGCACGATGAGCTTGAGCGTCATCTTGCGGCGTACCGCCGCCTCGCCGAAGATCGTGCGGATGTCGAGCAGGCCCAGCCCGCGCACCTCGAGCAGGTCGCGCAGCAGCGGCGGGCACCGCCCTTCGATCGCGTGCGGCGCGATGCGCGAGAGCTCGACGACGTCGTCGGCGACCAGGCCGTGTCCGCGACTGACCAGCTCGAGCGCGAGCTCGCTCTTGCCCAGTCCCGACTCGCCGCTGATCAGCACGCCCATGCCGAGCACGTCCATCAGCACGCCGTGCTTCGAGCACGACGGCGCGACCGCCTTCGACAGGTAGCTGCGCAGCAGCTCGATGACGCGCGCGGCCGGCAGCGGGCAGCCGATGATCGGAAGGTCGTCGGCGATCGCCGCCTCGACGAGCTGCGCCGGCGGCTCGAGTCCCTCGGCGATGATCACCGCCGGCGGCTTGCCGGCGACGAGCTCGGCCACGAGCGCACGGTGGCGGGCGTCCTCGAGCTGCTCCGTGTAGGCGCGCTCGGCATGCCCGTACACGTGGATCCGGTTGGGGTGGATCAGGTTCAGGTAGCCGATGAGATCGGCAGGCTCGATCGACGCGGCCGTCGCCGTGCGCCCGCTGCCGGCTTCGCCCGCGATCCACGACAGGCAAAGCTCGTCGCGGTTCTGATCGAAGAGGGCGCGGACCGTGACGCTCATTCGCGAAGCATACGATTCCGCGCGGCGAGCGTCAGCCGCCGGATGCGTGCGCGGCCCTCATCCGCCGGGCGCCTGCGGTGCTTCGCCGGAGAGGATGCGGTGCATCTCCGCCGGGTCGTCGCAGGTGAGCAGCGTCTCGCGCGTCGGCGTGTCGGCGAGCAGCTCGGCCAGCTCGGAGAGCAGCTCGAGGTGCTCCTCCGTGGCCGCCTCCGGCACGAGCAGGAACACGAGCAGCGACACCGGCTTGCCGTCGGGCGCGTCGAAGGGGATCGGCTGCGCGAGCCGCACGACCGCCGCCAGGGCCTCCTTCGATCCCTTGATGCGACCGTGCGGGATCGCGACGCCTTCGCCCAGCCCGGTCGAGCCGAGGCGTTCGCGGGCGAACAGCGAGTCGAAGACCTTGCCGCGCTCGATGCCGTGGTTGTTCTCGAAGAGCAGCCCCACCTGCTCGAACAGCCGCTTCTTGCTCGTGACCTGCAGGTCGAGCACGATGTTCTGCGGAGGGAGCAAGCGGGAGAACCGATTCATGGCGAAATCGCCCGCGGAGGCGACCGGCGTGCTGCTATGCAACATCCGACAACACCCGCTGCAACGGGCGCCGAAAAACGCGGATCATAGCCAGCGCGCCGCGGCGATACAACCGCCTTCGTTCCGCTATGCAGCAAAACCACGGGAGGGCTTTCCCGGACTCACGACTCGGCGCGGAATTTCACCGAGTCGTGATCGAATCCGTCGCGCTTTTCCTTGTACTTCGCTACCTGCCGGTCGAGCTTGTCGATCAGCGCGTCGATGGCCGCGTAGAGGTCGCCGTCGCTCGCCTCGGCGAAGAGATCGTTTCCGCGCACGCGCAGCGTGGCCGCCGCGCGCTGCACCAGCTTGTCGGCGCCCAGGTTCACCGTCACCTCGATCGCTTCGTCGAAATGCCGCTGGATGCGCTCGAGCTTGGTTTCGACGTACTGGCGAAGGGCCGGCGTCAGGCCGATGTCGGGTGCGGAGATGGCGAGATTCATGGGCTTTCCTGGGAAAGGGAGAAGGGAAAAGGGAGAAGGGTACGGGAATCGGCGAGCGAGCCGTCTCGCAAGGTGCGCGCCCACGGGCTCGACGGCGTCGCGCACGCGCGCGGCTACAGCGATTTTCGCCTCGAGACGGTCGGAATGCGCAGCGACTCGCGATATTTCGCGACCGTGCGGCGGGCGACGACGAAGCCCTGCTCGGCGAGCAGCTCCGAGATGCGCCCGTCGGAGAGCGGATTCGACCGGTCCTCGGCCTCGACGATCTGGCGGATCATCGCGCGTACGGCCGTGCTCGACGCGGCGCCGCCGGTGTCGGTGGCGACGTGACTTCCGAAGAAGTATTTCAGCTCGAAGGTGCCGAAGGGCGTCAGGATGTACTTGCGCGAGGTCACGCGCGAGACGGTCGACTCGTGCAGGCCGAGCGCGTCGGCGATCTCGCGCAGCACGAGCGGGCGCATCGCCACCGCGCCGTGCGAGAAGAACGGGCGCTGCCGGTCGACGATCGCCTGCGCGACGCGCAGGATCGTCTCGAAGCGCTGCTGCAGGTTCTTGATCAGCCAGCGCGCCTCCTGCAATTGCCCCGATAGCCCGGAGGCCGCGCGGTTGCGCTTCAGGATCTGCGCGTACGCGTCGTTCACGCGCAGCCGCGGCATCACGGCGGGATTCAGCGTGGCGATCCAGCTGCCGGAGGCGCGCCGCGCGATGACGTCGGGAACGACGAATCCGGCGTGCTCCGTCGCGAAGGCCGCGCCCGGACGTGGATCGAGCCGGCGGATCAGCGCCTGCGCGTCGCGTAGCGCCTCGTCGTCGCAGCGTAGCGCACGGCGCAGCCGCGAGAAATCCTTCGCGGCGAGCGTTTCGAGGTGGCGGTCGATGATCGCGTGCGCCAGTCGCATCGTCTCCGGCGGCGGCCCGTTCTGGGCGCTCGGGTCCTGGGCCATCCGGCGCTCGAGCTGCAGCAGCAGGCATTCGCGCAGGTCGGCGGCACCGACGCCGGCCGGATCGAAGCTCTGCAGCAGGCGCAGCGCCGTCACGACCTCGTCGGCGTCGACCTCCAGCTCCGGGGGTAGCATCGCCGCCACGTCGTCCGGCGAGGAGTCGAGGAAGCCGTCCTCGTCGAGCGCGTCGATCAGCAGCTGCACCAGCGCACGGTCGCGCGGCGTGCAGCGCGTGGCGGCGAGCTGCTCGGCGAGATGCTCGCGCAGCGACGTCGTCGACGCCGCGAGCTGCGGATAGTCGCGCTCGTCGTCGTCGCCCGGCGCTCTGCCGGACTCCGGGCTCCAGTCGCCGACGGCTTCGTCGCCGCCGCTCCAGTCGCCGGCGTTCCAGCCGTCGAGCTCGAGGCCCGCGCCGTCCTCCTCTCCCGAGCCGGCCTCGGACTGCGTCGCAGTGCCCGCACGGCCATCGAGCGAACCGCTGGCGCCGATGCGTACGCAGTCGGCGAGAGGATCGTCCAGGCGCTCGAGCAGCGGGTTGTCGGCGAGCGCCTGCTCGAGCTCCTGGTTCAGCTCGAGCGTCGACAGCTGCAATAGACGGATCGACTGCTGCAGCTGCGGAGTGAGCGCAAGCTGCTGCGTCTGCCGCAGCTGGAGCGACGGCTTCATGAGCCGCGGCACCTACATGGAGAAGTGTTCGCCGAGGTAATACCGGCGTACATCCTCATTCTGCACGACCTCGTCGGGGCGCCCTGAAGCAAGAACGGTACCAGCTCGGATGATATACGCGCGATCGCATATTCCAAGGGTTTCGCGCACGTTGTGGTCCGTAATGAGTACCCCGATGTGCCGATCCTTCAAGAAGCGCACGATGCGCTGGATCTCGATGACGGCGATCGGGTCGATGCCGGCGAAGGGTTCGTCGAGCAGGATGAAGCGCGGCGAGCCGGCGAGCGCGCGTGCGATCTCGACGCGGCGACGCTCGCCGCCCGACAGTGACTGCGCGCCGTTCGAGCGGATGTGTTCGATCTGCAGCTCGGCGAGCAGCTCCTCGAGGCGCGACTCGATCTCGCGCCGGCCGATCGGCCGGCCGCGTTCGTCGGTCTGCAGCTCGAGCACGGCGACGATGTTCTCCTCGACCGTGAGCTTGCGGAACACCGACGCTTCCTGCGGCAGGTACGACAGCCCCAGGCGGGCCCGTCGATGGATCGGCAGGTGCCCGATCGGCGTGCCGTCGAGTTCGATCGTGCCGCCGTCGGAGGGAACCAGCCCGACGATCATGTAGAAGCACGTGGTCTTGCCGGCGCCGTTCGGACCGAGCAGGCCGACGACCTCCCCGCTGGCGACCTCGAGCGAGACGTCCTGCACGACCTTGCGGCCGTGGTAGGCCTTCATCAGGTGTCGCGCGACCAACCGGCTGTCGGCCCGGTCGGTCGCCGTGCGCCTGGTCATCGGCCCGATCCGCCTTTCCGGGGAATCTCGATGCGATCGTCCGGTTTCAGGGGAGCACGGGGGGTGGGCTCGCTGCCCGCGGGTCGTTCCTCGCGCGGCTGGATCACGACGCGGACGCGCCCGCTCGGGTTCTCCGGTGTGCCGGCCGCGGCGTCGCCGCCCTCGACGGTGAAGAACTCGGTGCGCGATTCGTACAGGATGTCGGCGCCGTGCACTTCGTCGAGCGCGCGCCCGTCCTGCGTGCGCCGCAGCATCGCTTGATCCTGCAGCCGGACCGTTTCGGCCTTGCCGTCGTAGTCGATCCGACCCGCATGGCCCTCGACCCACCGATCGCCGGGGCCGTCGCGCCGCTGGCGGAAGCGTGCGGGATCGCCGGTCGCGGTCGCGTGATGGAAGCCCTCGGGATCCTGGCGCACGACGAGGCGATCGGCGAGCAGCCGGATGGTGCCTTTCGTGAGCACCACGTTGCCGAGGAACACGTTGACCTGCTTGAGATCGTCGTACTCCATGCGGTCGGACTCGACCTGCGTGGGCGCATCGCTGTCGCCCTGGGCGGCGTAGGCGGCCGGTACGGCGGCGAGTAGCGTGAGCGCGGCGAGGGCGGCAGCGAGCGTTCGCGCGAGGGTCGGCGACGGCTCGGCCTGCGCCCTGGAGGATTCTGCGTTCCGGTGTTTCGTGCGGTGCGGGAGGGATCGAAGGTCGTGGGACGCACGCATGATCAGC
>DATGRE010000336.1:0-2894 GCA_035303885.1 Zeimonas sp.
CGCCTCAGTCCACATATTTCAGGCCGGCGCGTTCGAGCGGCTCGCGCATTTTGTACATGTCGAGGCCGAGCACGCCGGAGGCGAGCTTTGCGCGCTTCTCGGCTTCATTGGCCTCGCGCTTCTCCGACGCGTCGGCGACCTGCTGCGCGATCGCCGCGGGGACGAAGACGACGCCGTCGTCGTCGGCGACGACCACGTCGCCCGGGCGCACGTAGGCGCCGGCGCAGACCACCGGCACGTTCACCGAGCCGAGCGTCGCCTTGATCGTTCCCTTGGCGCTGACGGCGCGCGAGAACACCGGGAACTTCATCTCGGTGAGGTCGCGCACGTCGCGCACGCCGCCGTCGATGACGAGGCCGCGGGCGCCGCGCGCGCGGAACGACGTCGCGAGCAGCTCGCCGAAGAAGCCGTCCTCGCAGTCGGAGGTGCAGGCGGCGACGACGACGTCGCCGTCGCGCAGCTGCTCGGCGGCGACGTGCAGCATCCAGTTGTCGCCCGGCTGCAGCAGCACGGTGACCGCGGTGCCGCACAGGCGGGCGCCGGCATAGATCGGGCGCAGGTACGGCTTCGCGAGGCCGACGCGGCCCATCGCCTCGTGCACGGTGGCCACGCCGAATCGCGACAGCCGCTCGACGGCGGCCGGGTCGGCACGCTCGATGTTGCGTCGGACGATGCCGAGCTCGTTCAGGGACATGATTGCGTTCTCCTGTTTCGATGCGACGGTACGAAACGCGCCCGCCGCTCGGGGCGCGCGTCGCGCCTCAGAGCCCTTTCGCCTTCAGCGCGGCGTCGAGTCGCGGATAGACGCGCCGTGCGTTGCCTTCGTAGATCGCGCGACGGTCGTCGTCGCTCAGGATCGTCGACGCCTCGATGTAGCGCTTCGTGTCGTCGTAGTAGTGGCCGCTTTCCGGGTCGATGCCGCGCACCGCGCCGATCATCTCGCTGGCGAACAGGATGTTCTCGATCGGGATCACTTTGGTCAGCAGGTCGATCCCGGGCTGGTGGTAGACGCAGGTGTCGAAATAGACGTTCTTCAGCAGGTGCTCGCCGAGCAGCGGCTTCTTCAGCTCCTGCGCCAGCCCGCGGAACCGCCCCCAGTGATAGGGGACCGCGCCGCCGCCGTGCGGGATGACGAATTTCAGCGTCGGGAAGTCGCGGAACAGGTCCGACGTGAGGCACTGCATGAACGCCGTCGTGTCGGCGTTCAGGTAGTGCGCGCCCGTGGTGTGGAAGCACGGGTTGCAGCTCGTGCTCACGTGGATCATCGCCGGGATGTCGTACTCGACCATCTTCTCGTAGATCGGGTACCAGTGACGCTCGGAGAGCGGCGGCGAGGTCCAGTGCCCGCCCGAGGGGTCGGGGTTCAGGTTGATCGCCACGAAGCCGTATTCGTTCACGCAGCGCTCGAGCTCGGGAATGCACGTCTTCGGATCGACGCCCGGGGACTGCGGAAGCATCGCCGCGCCGATGAAGCGATCGGGGAACAGGCCGACGACGCGGTGGATCAGCTCGTTGCAGATCGCCGACCAGGCCGCGCTCGTCTCGAAGCCGCCGATGTGGTGCGCCATGAAGCTCGCGCGCGGCGAGAAGATCGTCAGGTCGCTGCCGCGCTCGTTCATCTTCGCGAGCTGGTTCTTCTCGATCGACTCGCGCAACTCGTCGTCGCCGATGCGCAGCTCCGAGGCCTTCGGCGCCGCGCCGCCGTCGGCGAGCGCGGCGATCTGGCGATTGCGCCAGTCCTCGAGCGCCTTCGGCGCGGTCGTGTAGTGACCGTGACAGTCGATGATCATCGATTCGTTCCTCCCTGGGAGCCCGGGCCCGCCCAGACGGACGCGGGAATCATCACTTCGCCGCGCATGATCAGCCGTGCGGTGCGCAGCAGCGCCGCGCGCACGACGTTCTGCGCGTCGTTCGGGTCGAGCTCGAGCTCGACGCTGAATTCGCCGCTCGGGTGCTCGACCGACACCGTCTTCACCCGGCCGTCGGGCACGCGCGCGATGCCGGCCGTGACGGTGCCTTCGAGCACGCATGCGGTGGCGACGGTGACCGCGGCGAGCACGCCGATCGCGTCGTGGCAGACGTGCGGGATGAAGCAGCGCGTGGCGAGCGCACCGCCGGCGCGCGGTGCGGCGACCAGGCACATCTTCGGATAGTTCTTCGCCGCGACGTCGCCCAGGCCCATCACGTGCCCGGCCGCCAGGCGCAGCGCCTCGAGCTTCGCCTTCAGCTCGTCGTCCGCGTTCAGGCTCGCGACGTCCTCGTAGCCGGTGCGCGCGAAGTCGGCGGCGCGCACGAGCACCATCGGCATGCCGTTGTCGATGCAGGTGGCCTCGATGCGTCCGACGCCCTCGACGTCGATCGCGTCGAGGGGGCGGCCGGTGGGCAGCAGCGCGGAGCAGACCGAACCCGCGGTATCGAGGAAATTGATCGTGATCGGTGCCGCGGTTCCGGGCACGCCGTCGATCCGCGCGTCGCCCTCGTACTCGACGCGGCGGCCGTGCGGCGTCATCGGCGTGCGCACCGTGATGTCGCACTGCATGTCGGTGTTGCGCGTGAGCACGCGCAGCGTGGTCGTGTCGCCCTGCGGCTCGGCCAGTCCGCTTTCGAGCGCGAAAGGCACGACCGCGGCGAGCATGTTGCCGCAATTCGGCGTCGTGTCGACGGTGTCCTGGTCGGGCTGCAGCTGCGCGAAGAGGAAATCGAGGTCGACGCCCTGCGTGCGGCTGCGCCGCACGATGCCGACCTTGCTGGTAAGCGGGTGCGCGCCGCCCAGGCCGTCGATCTGCCGGCGGTCGGGCGATCCCATCACGGCGAGCAGCACGCGGTCGCGCGTGGCGACGTCGGCCGGCAGGTCATCCTCGACGAAGAACGGCCCCCGCGAGGTGCCGCCGCGC
>DATGRE010000337.1:0-9712 GCA_035303885.1 Zeimonas sp.
ACGCCGTGCACCGCCTGCGCGACCGCGCGCAGATAGTCGTCGGGCAGCAGCAGCCCCGAGGCGGTCTCGACGTGCGGCGCGAAGACGAGCGCCGGACGCTCGCGCGCGATCGTCGCGACGACCTCGTCGACCGGCGGCGGCGCGAAGGGCGCCTGCGGCCCGGCACGCTCGGCCCGCGCCTTCACGACGGTCGTCTGCGACGGAATCGAGCCCATCTCGAAGATCTGGCTCCAGCGGTAGCTGAACCACCCGTTGCGGATCACCAGGCACTTGCGGCCGGTGCCGAACTGGCGCGCCACCGCCTCCATGCCGAAGCTGCCGCTGCCCGGCACGACGATCGCCGATCGGGCGCCGTACGCCGCCTTCAGCGTGCCCGAGATGTCCCGCATCACGCGCTGGAACTTCTTCGACATGTGGTTCAACGCGCGGTCGGTGTAGACGACCGAGTACTCGAGCAGGCCGTCGGGGTCGACGTCGGGGAGCAGGCCGGGCATGTCGTGGGTCTCCTTCCGGGAGCGAAGGCAAAGGGTAGATCGCATCGCAGGGTTCGACAGAGACATTGTGCGCTGGAGCGCGCCGTTGCACACGGACCGGCCCGGGCGCATCGAGGGGCAAGCGCGGACACGGAACGCGCCGAGAAACCCGCAAGCGGATCGCCGGGCGGTGCGCATCCGAGGGTGGTCCAGGGGATTCCGCCGATCGGCTATCCTTCCCCGGACACGACGAGCGCTCCATCGAAGGAGCCCGACTTCCTGGAGGACGACACATGCACGCATCGCGGCGGCAATGGCTGCTTTCATCGCTGATGGGCGCTTCGGCGCTGAAGTTCGCATCCTGGGCCTCGCCCGCCCATGCGCAGGACGAGATCGTCGTCGGGAGCATCCAGGACCTCTCCGGGCCGCTGCAGGTCTTCGGCGTGCCGAAGTCGCGGGTGCTCGAGTTCGCGGTAGACGAGACCAATGCCGCCGGCGGGCTGCTCGGCCGCAAGGTTCGGCTGGCCAGCTACGACGCGCAGTCGAACAACCAGCTGTATGCGCAGTACGCACAGCAGGTGGCGATCAAGGATCGCGCGGCGGTGTGCTTCGCGGCGGTGACGAGCGCCGCGCGCGAGGTGGTGCGCCCGGTGCTCCGGCGCAGCAGCACGCCGTACTTCTACAACATGACCTACGAAGGCGGCGTCTGCGACCGCAATACGTTCGTCACCGGCATCACGCCAAGCCAGGGACTGGCGATCCTGATCCCGAACCTCGTCGAGCGCTTCGGGAAGAAGATCTACGTGCTGGCGGCCGACTACAACTTCGGGCAGATCTCGACGCAGTGGATCCGGAAGATGGCCGGCGAGCTCGGCGCGCAAGTCGTCGGAGCCGAGCTGTTTCCGCTCGACGTCTCCAGCTTCTCGTCGACGATCCAGAAGATCCAGGCCGCCGCGCCCGACTTCATCGTCAACAGCTTCGTCGGCCCCGCGCACGCGGCGTTCTACGGGCAGTGGGCCGCGTCGGGGATGAAGCACCGCATCCCGATCGCCTCGCAGACCTTCGGCGACGCCGCCGACCACCTGCTGATGCCGAAGGAGGTCTCGGAAGGGATCATCATCTGCACCAACTATTTCCAGGAGCTCGACACGCCGGAGAACCGGGCCTTCGTCGAGCGCTTCCAGGCGAAGATGGGCCCGAAGGACTACGTCACGAACCTGGCGATGAACGACTACGTCGGGTGGCTGCTGTGGACGGCCGCCGTGAAGAAGGCCGGCTCGCTCGACCGTGAAAAGGTGCTCGACGCGCTCGAGTCGGGTCTGTCGGTCGACGCGCCGCACGGGCGCATCACGATGGAAGGCGCGACGCACCACTGCACGATGGACATGTACCTGGTCGAGGTGCGCGACGGCCAGTACCGCGTGCTGCAGAAGGCACCCGCGGTGAAGTCGGTCGACATGGCCGGCCAGTGCGACCTGCTGAAGAATCCCGACACGAACCGGCAGTTCGTACCGAAGATCTGAGTCGCCGGGCAGGAGCGCGACGCACGGCGCGGCAGCCATGGATCTCGCGGCCACCGGACTGCACCTCCTGTACGGGATCGCGGTGCTGGTCCTGACCAGCCTCGGGCTCGCCATCGTCTTCGGGATGATGCGCGTCATCAATTTCGCGCACGGCGAGTTCCTGATGCTGGGCGGCTACGCGTTCGTGCTGTCGGTGCACGCGGGCGTGAACCTGTGGGTGGCGATGTTCGTCGTCGCGCCGCTCGCGGTCGGCGTGTTCGGCGCGCTCGTCGAGCGGCTGGTCATCCGCCATCTGTACGGGCGCGTGCTCGACACGATCCTCGCCACCTGGGGGCTGAGCCTGTTCCTGATCGGGCTGGCCTCGGTCACGCTCGGCTTCCAGCAGCGCGGCGTCGCGCCGCCGCTGGGCAGCTTCGCGCTGGGCGCCGGGCGCGAGTCCTTCTACAGCCTGTTCGTCATCGGCGTGACGGCCGCACTCGTCGTCGCGGTCTTCGCGTTCCTCGGCGGCACGCGCTGGGGACTGATCGCGCGCGGCACGATGCAGAGCCCGGCAATGGCCGAGGCGTTGTGCGTCGACACGCGCAAGGTCTACGCGTGGACCTTCGCCGGCGGTGCCGCGGTGAGCGGGCTGGCGGGCGCGGTGCTCGCCCCGATCACCGCGGTCGTGCCCACGGTGGGCCTCGTCTACGTGGCGAAGGCGTTCATCACCGTCATCACCGGCGGGGCGAACGCGCTCACCGGCACGCTGCTCGCCGGAACGATGTTCGGCACGATCAGCGAGGCCGCGACCACGCTCGGCAGCCCGATCGCCGGACAGGTGGCGCTGCTCGTGGCGGCGATCGTCGCGCTGCGGCTGATGCCGGCCGGGATCACCGGTCGCTTCTTCCGCCGCTCGCTGTGAACGGAAGTCGGTTGCACGGGTGGGGCGACGCCGCGCTCGTCGCGTGCGCGCTGCTCGCCTTCGCGATGCCGTGGCTCGTCGAGACCTTCACGCTGGTCGGCATCAACGTCTTCGTGATCCTCTCGGTGCTCGCGCTGAGCATGTCGCTCGTCTGGGGGATCGGCGGCGTGCTCAGCTTCGGGCAGTCGGTGTTCTTCGGGCTCGGCGCCTACGCCTACGCCGTCGCCGCCGGCAACTTCGGCGGATCGACGATCGCGCTCGGCGCGGCGATCGTCGTGCCGTCCGCCTCGGCGGCGCTGCTCGGCTACTTCCTCTTCTACGGACGCATCAGCGACGTCTATCTCGCGGTGATCACGCTCACCGTGTCGCTGATCCTCTACCACCTGATCAACACGCTGGCCGGCGCGGATTTCCGCATCGGCGACGTGACGCTCGGCGGGTACAACGGGATGCCGGGCGTCGCGCCGATCCACGTGCCGTGGGACGCGACGCGCGCGCTGAGCTACGAGGCGATGTACCTGCTCAGCGTCGTCGTCCTCGTGCTCGTCTACGTCGGGCTGCGCCGCCTGGTGCGCACCGACTTCGGACGCATCGTCGCGGCGGTTCGCGAGAACGAGCTGCGCGCCGAGCTGCTCGGCTACGACGCGCGCCGCTACAAGCTCGCGCTGTTCGTGATCGGTGCCGCGATCGCGGGCATCGCCGGCGCGCTGTACGCCGCCTGGGGCAGCTTCGTCGGACCCGACGTGTTCGGCATGAGCTTTGCCGCGCAGATCATCATCTGGGCGCAGGTCGGCGGCGTCGGCACGCTCGCCGGGCCGGTCGTCGGCTGCATCCTGATCCAGGCGCTGACGACGTGGCTCGGCACGAGCCACGTCACCGACGCCAATCTCGTGCTGGGCGCGCTGCTGATGTTCTTCGTGCTGGTGATGCCCTCCGGGCTGCTGCCGCGGCTCGCCGCGCTGATCGCGGCGACGCCGATCGAGTCACGCGCCGGGTCGCGCGACGAATCGCGCACCGACGCGCGAAGCCTCCGATGAGCGAGCCCGCACTCGATCGGCCCGGCGGCACGCCTGTGGACGGCGCCGTGCCGCTGCTGCGCACCCGCGCGCTCGGCGTGCGCTTCGGCGGCGTCGTCGCCGTCGACCGCGTCGACCTGCAGGTACGCGACCGCGAGCTGCTGTGCCTGATCGGACCGAACGGCGCCGGCAAGAGCACGCTGTTCAAGGCGCTCACCGGACAGCTGCGGCCGTCGTCCGGATCCGTCGAGTTCCTCGGCGAATCGATCGTCGGCCTGCAGCGCCACGAGATCGCGCGGCGCGGCATCGGCATCAAGACGCAGGTGCCGAGCGTCTTCGAGGGGCTGAGCGTGCACGAGAGCGTGTACCTCGCGGTACGCGCACACGATCGCGGCTCGTCGGCGCGGGCGCGCGCCGCGCGCGTCGAAGCGCTGCTCGACGAGCTGCGCCTCGCGCCGATCGCCGCGCACCGGCTGGACGCGCTCGCGCACGGCCAGCGGCAATGGGTCGAGCTGGCGATGGTGCTCGCCACCGAGCCGCGACTCGTGCTGCTCGACGAGCCGGTGGCCGGCATGAGCGACGAGGAGACGGCGCGAACCGCGGAGCTGGTGCGCGCGCTGCGTGCGCGACGCGCGGTGATCGTCGTCGAGCACGACATGCGCTTCGTGCGCGACATCGCCGAGCGCGTCGTCGTACTGCACCAGGGCACCGTGCTGCGCGACGGCGCGGTCGACGAGGTGCTCGCCGACGAGCGCGTGCGCGACGTCTACCTGGGCCGGGGCGACGGCGATGCTCGAGCTGCGTGAGCTGCGCGCCGGCTACGGGCGCATTCCGATCCTCGACGGCGTCACGCTCGACGTCGCCGCCGGCGAGCTGCTCGGCGTGCTCGGCCACAACGGCATGGGCAAGACGACGCTGATGCGCACGATCGTCGGCGAGCTCGCCGCCACGCACGGCAGCGTGCGCCTGGACGGGGTCGAGCTCACGCGCCTGCCGCCGCACCGCCGCGCGCGGCTTGGCGTCGGCTACGTGCCGCAGGGCCGGCGCATCTTTCCGGCGCTCACGGTGCGCGAGAACCTGCGCTTCGCCGCGCAGGCGAGCCGTGCGGGAAACGACGTCGTCGAGCGCGTGCTGGCCGAGCTGCCCGCGCTCGTCCGGCTGCTCGACCGGCAGGGCGGCTCGCTGAGCGGCGGCGAGCAGCAGATCCTCGCGCTCGCACGATGCCTGTGCACGTCGCCGCGGCTCGTGCTGCTCGACGAGCCCACCGAAGGCATCCAGCCGTCGATCGTCGAGCAGATGGCCGCGCTGCTGCGCGAGCTGCATCGTCGGCACGGATTGACGATCGTGCTCGTCGAGCAGAACCTGGATTTCGTGCGCGCCCTCGCCGAGCGCGTGGCGGTGCTGGAGAAAGGCCGCATCACGCACGTCGTCGACATGAAGGAGGCGGGCGCGGCGCGGGCGCTGCTCGAGCTCGCCGGATTCCCGCAACGTTGAACCGGCGCGTCGAACGGGCGCAGGCAGGCCCGTCCGACGCCCGCACCCGAGGAGGCCCACATGCCATTCGACCTACCGAGCAACGAACGCGTCCGCCGTCTCGGCGCCGAACTGGGGATGGACATCTCCGCCGAATACGCGCAGGAGTTCATCGATTTCTGCCAGGCCTTCGTGCCCGGCTTCCGGCTCGTCGATCGCCTGCCCGACGAGAAGCCCGAAGTGAAATACCCGCGCACGCCGGGATACCGCCCCGAGCCGGCGGACAACCCGCTGAACGCGTGGTACGTGCGCACCGATATCCGCGGCGCGCCGGGCGGCAAGCTCGCCGGCAAGCGCATCGCGGTGAAGGACAACACGATGATCGCCGGCGTGCCGATGATGAACGGGGCGTCGGTGCTCGAGGGCTTCGTGCCCGACGTCGACGCGACGATCGTCACGCGCATTCTCGACGCCGGCGGGCACATCGTCGGCAAGTCGGTCTGCGAGTACTTCTCCTTTGCGGGAGGCAGCGCGACGAGCGCGACCGGACCGGTGATCAGCCCGCGCAATCCGGGACACACGCCGGGCGGCTCGACCACCGGCAGCGCGGCGCTGCTCGCCGCCGGCGAGGTCGACCTCGCCACCGGCGCCGACCAGGCCGGCTCGGTGCGGATCCCGGCGTCGTTCTCGGGCATCGTCGGGCTGAAGCCCACGTTCGGACTGGTTCCCTACACGGGGATCATGGGGCTCGACTGGTCGATCGACCACGCGGGCCCGATGGCGCGCGACGTCGCCGGCGTCGCGCTGCTGCTCGAGGTGATGGCCGGCGAGGACGGCATCGACGGACGGCAGCGCAACGTGAAGGTCGCGCCGTACACGGAGGCGATCGGCAAGGACGCGAAGGGGCTGCGCATCGGCGTCGTGCGCGAATCGTTCGGGCTACCCGAGTCGCATCCGGGCACCGACGAGACGGTGCGGGCCACGATTCCCGAGCTGAAGAAGCTGGGCGCGACGCTCAGGGAGGTCTCGATTCCGTGGCACCTGCACGGCATGCCGCTGTGGGGTGCGCTCGCCAACGAAGGCACGTACCGCACGCTGTACAGCGGCACCGGCGTCGGCCACCACGGCATCGGCGCCTATCCGCTCGGGCTGGCCGCGATGCTCGGCAACCTTCGCCAGCGCGCGGACGAGCTGCCGCACACGATCAAGGCGGGCATGCTGCTCGGCCGCTATCTCGCCGAGGACTGCCACGGACGCTATTACGCGAAGGCGCAGAACCTGCGCCGGCGCCTGCGCCGTGCCTACGACGAGGCGCTCGAGAAATTCGACCTGCTGCTGATGCCGACGCTGCCGTTCCCGACGCTGCCGATTCCGCCGGAAGGCGCATCGCTCGCCGAGGTGCTGATGCACAGCTGGTCGATGCTGTCGAACACCTCGCCCTTCAACCTCACCGGCCACCCCGCGATCTCGGTGCCCTGCGGCGAGACCGACGGCAAGCCGGTCGGCCTGATGCTGATCGGCAAGCACTTCGACGAGATGACGGTGCTGCGCGCGGCGAGCGCGTGGGAGCGGCGGTAGGGGTTGTTGGGGGCGTCCGCGGCAGGGCGAGGCGACCCCGGCAGAACGAGGCAAGCGCGGCAGGGCGAGGCGACCCCGGCGGACGCGGCGCGATTTGCCCGATCGTCGGGACATCGGGGCCGCGCAACGTCCTGCATGATCGGTAAGTCCCGATGCTCGGGACTTCCGGCCGGCGCAAAATCCAGCACGGCCGATTCGTCCCGCTCGACGGGACATTCCGGCCGCGACTGCCGACCGAGCCCAGCCTGCCCGTCCATTTGCACAATTGGACGGGAACGACCGCGCACCCGTCATTCATCCCTGCAGGCCGCGGGCTCCGCATCGCTCGTCATCGCACTCATTCGAAGCGTCGTCGCACGTGGAATCGGTTCCACGACAGCCACGCTGCAAATCCGAGCGGTGCCCGACTTCCGATTGGCCACCGCGCCCCGGGCGGGGCACTCGCAGCCGGGGCCCGGAGCGCAGTGGCCAACGGAAAGCCGCCAACCGCGCGCCGCTCGCGACCCGCGGGCGACCGCGCGACGCGACGTCAGTACGTCTCCACGTGCAGCCGCCCCTCGCGCTCGAGCCTCTCCAGCAGTGGCTCCCACGGCACGCCGCCCTGCACGGCGACCTCGCGCAGCGCTGCCACGACGCCGTCTTCCATGCTCTTCAGACCGCAGACGTAGACGAAGGTGTTCTCGTCCTTCAGCAGCGCGAGCACGTCGGCCGCGCGTTCGCGCAGCAGATCCTGCACGTAGCGCTTCGGCTGGCCGGGGGTGCGCGAGAACGCCAGGTTCACGTCGATGAAGTCGCGCGGCAGCTTCATCAGCGGGCCGAAGTACGGCAGCTCCTGCTCGGTGCGCGCTCCGAAGAACAGCATCAGCCTGCCGCCCTCGAACTTGCCGCTCGCGCGCAGGCGGCGCCGGTACTCGGTCATCGCGCGCATCGGCGCGCTGCCGGTGCCCGTGCAGATCATCAGCAGGTTCGAGCGCGGATGGTTCGGCATCAGGAACGACGTGCCGAAGGGCCCGGTCACCTGCACGGTGTCGCCCTTCTTCAGCTCGCAGACGTAGTTCGAGCAGACGCCGGCGACCGGCCGGCCGTGGTGATCGGCGGTGACGCGCTTCACGGTGAGCGCGACGTTGTTGTAGCCGGGGCGCTCGCCGTTGCGCGGGCTCGCCACCGAGTACTGGCGCGGATGATGCGGGCGGCCGTGCGCGTCGACGCCGGGCGGGACGATGCCGATCGACTGGCCCTCGAGCACCGGGAACGGCATCGTGCCGAAATCGAGCACGATGTGGTGCGTCACGCTCGAGGCGTCGGCATCGGTGACCCGATAGTTGCCGACGACGGTGGCCGTCACCGGATTCTTCGGCCCGTAGAGGTTCACGTACGGATGCGCTGCCGACCACGGCTTGACGGTCGAGCCGATGCGCCTGGACGCGGCCGGCGCGGCCACGTCGTCGACGCTGCCGAAGGACGACGCCGACGCGACGAGCGCTTCGACCTGCGCGGCCGCGTCGGCCTGCGCCGCCGAAGCGGCGCCGTCGTCGACGCCTTCGGGCAGCTCGACCTCGCCCGGCAGCTCGTCCCACGCGAACTGCTCGTCGATCGAATACGCGGCGCTCTTCAGCACCCGCCTCCAGTTGTCGATCGCGCCGGTGGGACACGGCGGCACGCAGGCCATGCATCCCTGGCAGACATCGGGCTTGACGACGTAGTTGCGATCGTCGTGCGTGATCGCCCCGACCGGACACGCCTCCTCGCAGGTGTTGCAGCGGATGCAGATCTCGGGGTCGATCAGGTGCTGGCGCATCACCTGCAACGACTCGACGCCGGCCGCCGGAGAGGCGGCGCCGGCCTGTTGCGTCTCGGCGGCGACTGCGGTCATTGGAAGTTCCTCGAATCGGTTCCGGTCGACGGCGCGTCGCCGGCACGACCGTGCCGAGCCGCCGATGCGGCGCCGGCACTACTGCGACGAGCGGCCCGGTGCGGCCCGGCTCGACTGCGACGAGCGGTCCGGCGCGGCCGCGGCGGCCGCGCCGGACCACACATCAGTTGAAGCGCACGTACTCGAAGTCGATCGGCTGGCGGTTGATGCCCATCACCGGCGGCGCGATCCAGCCGGCGAACTTGCCCGGCTCGACGACGCGGCCCATCAGCGATGCGACGAACGCGCGGTCCTCGTCGCTCGGCAGCCACTCGTCCTTGTGCGCGTTCCACTCGGCTTCGGAGACGACCTTGCCCTCGGGCGAGACGCGCAACCCGGCCAGCGTGCCGATCTGCCGGTTGAAGGCCTTGTGCGGCACCTGCAGCCGGAACGGGATGCCCGCCTTCTCGATGACGCGGTTCCAGCGGTTCACGCCGGAGATCGAGTCCTTGATGTAGTCGTCGCGCAGCACCTCGTTCAACGCGTTGAGCATCGGCACTTCCTTCTCGACGAGCTGGCCGTCGACGACGTCGAGGATGCGGTAGTTCGCGCCGTGCAGCTTGTGGTCGTCGTCGCGCTTGCCCTCGTCGAAGCGGCCCTTCAGCCCGGTGCTGTAGAAGATCGCCGCGTTCGACGACTGGTCGGCGCCGAACAGGTCGATCGTTACGCTGAAGTGGAAGTTGAGGTAGCGCTGGATCGTCGGCAAATCGATCGCGCCGGCGGCACGCACTTTCGCCGGGTCGTCGGTCTTCAGCTGGTTCATCACGTCGCAGGTGCGCTGCACGACGCGCGAGACGCCCGACTCGCCGACGAACATGTGATGCGCTTCCTCGGTC
>DATGRE010000338.1:0-8848 GCA_035303885.1 Zeimonas sp.
TAGTTGTTGAAGAACGGCGTGTGCCGGCCGCCCTCCTCCTTGCTCAGCACGTACACCTCGCACTCGAACTTCGTGTGCGGCGTGATCGTCCCCGGCTTGGCCAGCACCTGACCGCGCTCGACCTCCTCGCGCTTGGTGCCCCGCAGCAACACCCCCACGTTGTCGCCCGCCTGACCCTGGTCCAGCAGCTTGCGGAACATCTCCACGCCCGTGCACGTCGTCTTGATCGTCGGCCGAATCCCCACGATCTCGATCTCCTCGCCCACCTTGATCACCCCGCGCTCCACGCGCCCCGTGACCACCGTGCCGCGACCCGAGATCGAAAACACGTCCTCGATCGGCATCAGGAACGCCCCGTCCACCGCACGCTCGGGCGTCGGAATGTACTCGTCCAGCGCATCGGCCAGCTTCAGGATCGCCTGCTCGCCCAGCTCGCCCTTGTCGCCCTCCAGCGCCTTGAGCGCCGATCCCTTGATGATCGGCACCTCGTCGCCCGGAAAATCGTACTTCGACAGCAGCTCCCGAACCTCCATCTCCACCAGCTCGAGCAGCTCCTCGTCGTCGACCATGTCGCACTTGTTCAAGAACACGACGATGTACGGCACACCCACCTGGCGCGCCAACAAAATGTGCTCGCGCGTCTGCGGCATCGGACCGTCGGCGGCGCTCACCACCAGAATCGCCCCGTCCATCTGCGCCGCACCCGTGATCATGTTCTTCACGTAGTCCGCGTGACCCGGGCAGTCCACGTGCGCATAGTGCCGACCCTTCGTCTCGTACTCCACGTGCGACGTGTTGATCGTGATCCCGCGCGCCTTCTCCTCCGGCGCGTTGTCGATCTGCGCGTAATCGCGCGCCTCTCCGCCAAACTGCCGGCTCAGCACCGACGTGATCGCCGCCGTCAGCGTCGTCTTGCCGTGATCCACGTGACCAATCGTCCCTACGTTCACGTGCGGCTTCGTACGCTCGAACTTTCCTTTCGCCATTTCGAGACTCCGTTACCCGTTCAGTGTTGATTGGATATCGAATGAGGCGGACGCATGCCGCTCATCTGCCACTCATTTCGTACGCGCCGCGATGATCGCTTCCGCGACGTTCTTCGGCGCTTCCGCGTACTGCTTGAACTCCATCGTGTAGGTGGCGCGACCCTGCGTCAGCGAGCGCAGCGTGGTGGCGTAGCCGAACATCTCGGCCATCGGCACCTCGGCACGAATCACCTTGCCGCCGCCGGCCATGTCCTCCATGCCCTGCACCATGCCGCGACGCGAGGAGAGGTCGCCCATGACGGCACCGGCGTACTCCTCGGGCGTCTCGACCTCGACCGCCATCATCGGCTCGAGCAGCACGGGGCTGGCGCGGCGCATGCCCTCCTTGAAGGCGATGGAGGCGGCCTGCCGGAACGCGTTCTCGTTCGAATCGACGTCGTGGTACGAACCGAAGTGCAGCGTGACCTTGACGTTCACCACCGGGTAGCCGGCGAGCACGCCCGCCTGCAGCGTGTCCTCGACGCCCTTCTGCACCGCCGGGATGTATTCGCGCGGCACCACTCCGCCCTTGATCGCGTCGACGAACTCGAAGTTCTCTCCGCCCGGCTCGAGCGGCTCGAGCTTGAGCACGACGTGGCCGTACTGGCCGCGGCCGCCCGACTGCTTGATGAACTTGCCCTCGGCGTTCTCGCAGATGGAACGGATCGTCTCGCGGTACGCGACCTGCGGCTTGCCGACCGACGCCTCCACGCCGAACTCGCGCTTCATGCGGTCGACGAGGATCTCCAGGTGCAGCTCGCCCATGCCGGCGATGATCGTCTGGCCCGATTCCTCGTCGGTGCGCACGCGAAACGAAGGATCCTCCTGCGCGAGGCGGCCGAGCGCGATTCCCATCTTCTCCTGGTCGGCCTTCGTCTTCGGCTCGACCGCCTGGTGAATGACGGGCTCGGGGAAGTCCATGCGCTCGAGCACGATCGGCGCGGCGGGATCGCACAGCGTCTCGCCGGTGGTGACTTCCTTCAGCCCCACGGCGGCCGCGATGTCGCCCGCGCGCACTTCCTTGATCTCCTCGCGCTGGTTGGCGAGCATCTGCAACAGTCGCCCGATGCGCTCCTTCTTGCCCTTGACCGAGTTCAACACGGTGTCGCCGGAATTCAGCACGCCGGAGAACACGCGGATGAAGGTGAGCTGGCCGACGAAGGGGTCGGTCATCAGCTTGAACGCGAGCGCGGAGAACTTCTCGCCGTCTTCGGCCTTGCGCACCACCTCGGCATTGCTGTTCGGGTCGTGGCCGACCACCGGCGGGATGTCGATCGGCGACGGCAGGAACTCGATGACGGCGTCGAGCATGCGCTGCACGCCCTTGTTCTTGAACGCGCTGCCGCACATCATCGGCTGGATCTCGTTGGCGACGGTGCGCTTGCGCAGGCCCTTCTTGATGTCCGCCTCGGAGAGATCGCCCTCCTCGAGGTAGCGGTTCATCAGCTCCTCGTCGGCCTCGGCCGCCGCCTCGACCATGTTCTCGCGCCACTTCGCGCAGAGATCGGCCATGTCGGCGGGGATCTCGCCGTAGTCGAAACGCATGCCCTGGGTCGCGTCGTCCCAGAGGATCGTCTTCATCTTGATGAGGTCGACGACGCCGCGGAAGTTCTCCTCGGCCCCGATCGGCACGACGATCGGCACCGGGTTGGCCTTCAGGCGCAGCTTCATCTGGTCGTAGACCTTGAAGAAGTTCGCGCCCATGCGGTCCATCTTGTTGACGAAGGCGAGCCGCGGGACGTGGTACTTGTTCGCCTGGCGCCAGACCGTCTCGGACTGCGGCTGCACGCCGCCCACCGCGCAATAGACCATGCACGCGCCGTCGAGCACGCGCATCGAGCGCTCGACCTCGATCGTGAAGTCGACGTGCCCCGGGGTGTCGATGATGTTGATCCGGTGCTCGGGCATGGAAAGGTCCATGCCTTTCCAGAAGCAGGTGACGGCCGACGACGTGATCGTGATGCCGCGCTCCTGCTCCTGCTCCATCCAGTCGGTGGTCGCGGCGCCGTCGTGCACCTCGCCCATCTTGTGGTTGACGCCGGTGTAGAACAGGATGCGTTCGGTGGTCGTCGTCTTGCCGGCGTCGATGTGCGCCGAGATGCCGATGTTCCGGTAGCGCTCGATGGGAGTCTTGCGAGCCATGATTCGAACTCTCTGCGGTTTGTGCGGCGTCTCGTGAACGTCGCACCGGACCGGCACGTTGGGCCGGCCCTCGATGTGGCCGGTGCGGCTGTCCCGTCCTGCGGAACCGGCGCCGGGGCGCGGCCCGCGGGAACCGGCGCAGCCGCGCCGGACCTCAGAATCGGAAGTGTGCGAAGGCCTTGTTCGCCTCGGCCATGCGGTGCACCTCGTCGCGCTTGCGGACGGCGCCGCCGCGATTCTCGGCGGCCTCCATCAGCTCGTTGGCCAGGCGCTGGCCCATTGACTTCTCGCCGCGCTTCTTCGCGGCCTCGCGAAGCCAGCGCATCGCCAGCGCCATCCGGCGCACGGGACGCACCTCGACCGGAACCTGGTAGTTCGCGCCACCCACCCGGCGGCTCTTGACCTCGACCATGGGCCGCGCGTTCTGCAGCGCGGCCATGAAGACCTCGAGCGGATCCTTGCCGGAGCGCTGGCGGATCTGGTCGAACGCGCCGTAGAGCATGCGCTCGGCCACGGCCTTCTTGCCGTCGAGCATCATGACGTTGACGAACTTGGAGACCTCGACGCTGCCGTACAGCGGATCGGGGAGGATCTCCCGCTTGGGAACTTCGCGACGACGCGGCATGTTTCACCTCACTGTATTCAGCTCGCGCGGCCCCGCCGCGGGGATGCGCGTGGCGATCCGACTCGCCGTCCGCGGGGACGACGGGAACCGCCGCTTACTCGGCGCGCCCTTCGCCATCGAAGGTCCGCGCCGCGGGATCCGAAACGAAAAAGCGCGAGCCCACCCCTTCCGGCTCGCGCCCCGACCAGGCCTGCCTTCGCCACGCCGCGGCGGCGACGCGGCGCTTCGGCCGGGCTCGACGGGGATCAGCCCTTCTTCGGCCGCTTCGCGCCGTACTTCGAACGCGCCTGCTTGCGATCCTTGACGCCCTGCAGGTCGAGCGAACCGCGCACGATGTGATAGCGCACGCCGGGCAGGTCCTTCACGCGACCGCCGCGGATCAGCACCACCGAGTGCTCCTGCAGGTTGTGACCTTCGCCGCCGATGTACGAGATCACCTCGAAACCGTTCGTCAGGCGCACTTTCGCGACTTTGCGCAGCGCCGAGTTCGGCTTCTTCGGGGTCGTGGTGTAGACGCGCGTGCACACGCCGCGCCGCTGCGGGCAGTTCTCGAGCGCCGGGCTCTTGCTGGTCACCGGGGCCGTCTCGCGACCGCGGCGAACGAGCTGGTTGATCGTGGGCATCCAATATCCTCTGGTTCCTGCCGGGCCCGGCCTGGCGCCTCGCCAGCAGGGTCTGCGGACGCGACGACGAGCGCCGAACCCGCGAGGGCGACGCGTAACGCCGCCGATCTCCGGAAAGCCCGCCAGTATAGGTTGCCGGGTCGATTTGAGCAAGTTCGCCGCGTGGTGCCGCTACCCGCCCGGCGTATTGCCAGTGCCCGGGCGCGGGAAAAGAATCGAATCAGCGGCCGTCTCGGGAGATCGCAATGAACCAGCGCATGAAGCTTGCCGTCGCCTGCTATGCGGCGAGCGGGGTCCTCGGGCTGGTCATGGCCGTGCGCTACGGGATGGCGGACCGTTTCATGCCGTACCACGCGATCGCCTCCGGGACGACGTGGGAGTCGTTGTCCCCCGGCCTCCAGTTCGTCTTCCTGGGCCTGCTAAAGATCGCGGCGGCGGCGTTCCTCGCAGCCGGCGTCGTTTCGCTGGCGGTGATCCCGCCCGTCGCCCGCGGGGAGAACTGGGCACGCTGGACCGCATTGGCTTCCGGACTGGCGTTGCTGGTCCCGTTGCTGTACCTGACGTCCTGGGGCCGCATCGCAACGGGCGCCGCGTATCCGGTCGCCCCCAGCGCCGGCGCGGTGGTCCTGGCGCTCGTCGCCTTCTTCGCTTCCCGGATGCCCGGATCCTCCGCCGTTCCCAAGGCCGGCGACGGCCTGCGCCACGTACCGCCCGCGGTCTGAACCGTTTCCGCCGCCTCGTTTCCGCCTACTGTCCGACGTCGTACTCGACGAGCTCCTGCACGATGGCGAGGTCGCGCGAGCCATCGGGCTCGCGCAGGTCGACTTCCAGCCGTACCCACGTGCCGACCGCGGGCGCGTACCAGTACGTCGTGCGCACGTTGCCGGCGCGCTCCACCGGCCGCCCCTGCTCCAGTACCGGTCGGCTCCAGCGCCCCTCGTGCGTCACGCGCAGCGTCTCGAAGCGGCCCGCCGGCGTGCGCACCGTCTCGATGCCGTCGACGCGCGCCCGGTAGCGGTAGGTGGTGACGAGGTCGCGCTCGCGGCCGCCGAGCCAGTACTCGTATTCCCAGGTCTTGCCGATCGTCAGCGGAAAGGCGAGCGCGCGGATCTCGCCGCGCGAGCGCGTGTTCGGCTCCAAGTGCCAGACCGACCGCTTGACGACGCGCGTCTGCGGCGCGCCGGCCGGACGGCGCGTGACCGGATGCAACGTGCGCTGCCGAAGCTCGGCGCGGTCGCCGCCCACGCTCGTGACGACGCGCTCGATGACCGTCGTGTCGTCCGAGGCGTTCTCGCCGACCTCGTGCGCGGACCAGACCCAGCGATCCCCGACCTTCAGGTCGGGGCGTGCGACCGGCAGTCGGAAGCTCTCGGCACGCTCGGCGACGGGGCCGCGCACGCCGACGGCGGGCGCACCGATCGGCAGCTGCGCGCACGCGGCGAGCGCCAACACGCAGGCCGCGACGAAGGGGGCGCACACGCGTGCACGAGGGACGCGCAGGCGCGCGACGGAGGCGACACGGATCGCGTCCGGCGCCGGCGCGCGTGCGTTGCACGCGGCGCCGGCGGCGAAACGCTCACTCCTGGCCTTCGCCATCCGGATGCACGTCGACCGTCTCCTCGCTGCCTTCGCCCGGCATCGGCTCGAACAGCGCCTCGGCGGCGGCCAGCGCAGCCTGCTCCTGCGCCTCGCTCTGCTCCTTCGCGCGGCGCGCGCGGTGGTAGGCGAGGCCCGTGCCGGCCGGGATCAGGCGTCCGACGATCACGTTCTCCTTCAGACCGCGCAGCTCGTCGCGCTTGCCCATGATCGCGGCCTCGGTGAGCACGCGGGTGGTCTCCTGGAACGAAGCGGCCGAGATGAACGAGTCGGTGGACAGCGACGCCTTCGTGATGCCCAACAGCAGGTTCACGTACGAGGCGGGCTGCTTGCCGGCGGCGATCGCCTTGTCGTTCTCGTCGAGCAGCTCCGAGCGCTCCACCTGCTCGCCGGTGATGAACGGCGTGTCGCCCGGCTCGGTGACCTGCACGCGACGCAGCATCTGGCGGACGATCACCTCGATGTGCTTGTCGTTGATCTTCACGCCCTGCAGCCGGTAGACGTCCTGCACCTCGTCGACGATGTAGCGCGCGAGCGCCTCGATGCCGAGCAGGCGCAGGATGTCGTGCGGATCGGCGGCGCCGTCGACGATCATCTCGCCCTTGTTCACCACCTGGCCGTCGTGCACGAGCACGTTCTTGTCCTTCGGGATCAGGAACTCGTGCGCGTTGCCGTCGAGGTCGGTGATGACCAGGCGCTGCTTGCCCTTCGTGTCCTTGCCGAACGAGACGGTGCCGGTGACCTCGGCGAGCATGCCGGCGTCCTTCGGCGAGCGCGCCTCGAACAGCTCGGCCACGCGCGGCAGGCCCCCGGTGATGTCGCGCGTCTTCTGCGACTCGAGCGGGATGCGCGCGAGGATCTCGCCGACGCCGACCTGCTGGCCGTCGCGCACGGTGATCAGCGCACCGACCGGGAAGCTGATCGTCACCGCGTGGTCGGTGTTCGCGATCTTCACTTCCTCGCCCGCCTCGTTCACCAGCTTCACCTGCGGACGCGCGCTCTTGCCCGCCGCGGTGCGGCGCTTGGCGTCGATGACGACCAGCGTCGACAGGCCGGTGACCTCGTCGATCTGGCGGGCGACGGTGACGCCCTCCTCGATGTTCTCGAAGCGGATCGTGCCCGGGTACTCGGTGATGATCGGACGGGTGAGCGGATCCCATGCGGCGATCTGCGTTCCCGCCTTGACCGTCTTGCCGTCGCCGACCATCAGCACCGCGCCGTACGGCACCTTGTGGCGCTCGCGTTCGCGGCCGCTGTCGTCGGTGATCGTGATCTCGCCCGAGCGCGAGATGACGACCTGGTCGCCCTTCGCGTTCGTGACGTAGCGCATCTGGCGCGTGAAGCGCACGACACCGTTGGACTTCGCCTCGACCGCGCTCGAGACGGCAGCACGCGACGCCGCGCCCCCGATGTGGAAGGTGCGCATCGTCAGCTGCGTGCCCGGCTCGCCGATCGACTGCGCGGCGATGACGCCGACGGCCTCGCCGGTGTTCACCAGCGAGCCGCGCCCGAGGTCGCGTCCGTAGCACTTCGCACACAGGCCGTAGCGCGTCTCGCAGGTGAGCGGCGTGCGCACGCGCACTTCGTCAACCCCGATGCGCTCGATCTCCTCGACCGTGTCCTCGTCGAGCAGCGTGCCGGCCTCGAAGGCCGTCTCCTGCGTCTCGGGATGCACGATGTCGGAGGCCGCCACGCGGCCGAGGATGCGATCGCGCAGCGCCTCGACGACCTCGCCGCCCTCGATCAGCGCCTTCATCGACACGCCCTGCGTCGTCCCGCAGTCGTCCTCGGTGACGACGAGGTCCTGCGTGACGTCGACGAGCCGGCGCGTGAGGTAGCCCGAGTTCGCGGTCTTCAACGCGGTGTCGGCCAGGCCCTTGCGGGCGCCGTGCGTCGAGATGAAGTACTGCAGGACGTTCAAACCCTCGCGAAAGTTCGCGGTGATCGGCGTCTCGATGATCGAGCCGTCGGGCTTGGCCATCAGGCCCCGCATACCCGCAAGCTGGCGGATCTGTGCGGCCGAGCCGCGCGCACCCGAGTCGGCCATCATGTAGATCGAGTTGAACGACTCCTGGCGCACCGGCTGGCCGGCGCGGTCGACGACCTCCTGCGTCTCGAGCTGGCGCATCATCGCCTTGCCGACGTCGTCGCTCGCGCGGCCCCAGATGTCGACCACCTTGTTGTAGCGCTCGCCCTGCGTGACCAGGCCCGACGTGTACTGCTGCTCGATCTCCTTCACCTCGCGCTCGGCCTGCGCCAGGATCTCGGCCTTCTGCGTCGGCACGAGCATGTCGTCGATCGCGATCGAGATGCCGGCACGCGTGGCCAGGCGGAAGCCCGACTGCATCAGCTTGTCGGCGAAGATGACGGTTTCACGCAATCCGCAGCGGCGGAACGACGCGTTGATCAGCCGGCTGATCTCCTTCTTCTTCAGCGCCTTGTTCATCAGCGCGAAGGGAAGGCCGCGCGGCAGGATCTCCGAGAGCAGCGCCCGGCCCACCGTGGTCTCGACGCGGATCGGGTTCGGCACCAGCTCGCCCGACTCGGCGTCCTTCGCGTACTCGACGAGGCGCACCGTGATGCGCGCGCCGAGGTCGACCTGCTCGTTGTCGTAGGCGCGCTGCACCTCGGCGACGTCGGCGAAGAACATGCCCTCGCCCTTCGCGTTGATGCGCTCGCGCGTCGTGTAGTACAGGCCGAGCACGATGTCCTGCGACGGGACGATCGACGGCTCGCCGTTCGACGGGAACAGCACGTTGTTCGACGCGAGCATCAGCGCGCGCGCCTCGAGCTGCGCCTCGAGCGACAGCGGCACGTGCACGGCCATCTGGTCGCCG
>DATGRE010000339.1:0-4669 GCA_035303885.1 Zeimonas sp.
CGCCGACGATCCGAATGCCGCGAAGGCACGCTCCGTCTTCAACGAAGAACGCGTCAAGGACTTCAAGGGGGAACCGTACGAACGGGCAATGCTGTACTACTACCGGGGAGTGCTCTATGCGCAGGAAGGCGACTACCAGAACGCGCGCGCGGCGTTCCTGGCGGCCGATCGGCACGACACACTCAGTTCCGCCGAGGATCAGGCGTTTGCCGGTGACTTCGGGATGATGAAGTACCTGGCCGGCTGGGCCTCGTACTGCGACAACGATCCGGGCCGCGGCCAGCAACTGGTGAAGGAGGCAAAAGGGGTCGACGAGCGGGTCAGGGTCCTGCCGGACAAGCCGGTTTCGCATATCGCACTCGTCGATTCGGGTCCTGCGCCGATCAAGTACGGCGCGGGCAAGTACAACGAGTTGCTGAAGTTCCAAAGCGGCGGCGACGTTGAAACCAACGTGCACATCGTTGGATCGAATGGAGCGAAGGTAGATGAACCGTTCCTGCCGATCGGCGATCTCGCCTATCAGGCGTCCACGCGTGGCGGTCGAGAAGTCGACGCGATCCTCGCCGGCAAGGCCACTTTCAAGGACGCAGCCGGGGCGCTGAGCAACACCGCGATGGCGGTGGGCTCGACGATGACCATGTTGGGGGTGAGCTCGGGCGACAACAACATGGCGAACGCCGGTCTGGCAGGCATGCTCCTTAGCCTGGTTGCGGCCGCCGCGGAAGCCTCGGCGAATCCGGCGGCGGATACACGCGCATGGCAGTCGCTGCCTGGAGCGGTGCTCTTGGCGGCTGCACCGTCCGAACCCGGTCCATGGCAGATCGAAACGGCTGCGGGAATCAAGCAGCCGTTTGCGGTTGATGCGAAGCACGGCGCGTGCTCGATCAAGTGGGGCCGGACCGTATCGGCGCTGACCAAAGAGCATGGCGGCGTAGTGTCATCGGCGGCGACGACCAGCCATGAAGAAGGCCGCGAAGAACGCAACAGACTCTTTCGGACAAACCTGCAGTCACTGCAAGTCGCTGGAGCGCGATGATGCTTCGGAACGGTGACATTCTGCGCATGGTGCGAGCGGTGGCCGGAGCCACGTTGTTCACCGGGCTCGCAGGCTGCTATCCGCTGAACGGCCCTACCCCTGTCGTTGCCCAGTGTTCGACCCCAATGTTCGGTACCGACGCGCGTCCGGGGGCCGCTCTCGTGGGACAGCACTATGGGATGCAGATGTCGCCCTTGCCGCTGAATAGCGTTCAGTACGACTCGAGCGAAACGGCGCATGCGATGGCCGTGCAGCAGCTGTACGCCGAGCGCACCGCAACGAATTCCGTCCGAGTGACGGCACGATTCGTCTCGTGCATGGATCGACCACAAGTGGTTCGGATGCGTACGACTTTTCTGCGGCAGAGCCAGGCGTCTGCGGAAGAACCCACGACCTGGAAGACGGTACACCTGACTCCACGGGGGCTCGCTCAGTATGAAGAACTGTCCGTCTCGCCAGATGCTCACTTCTACCTGATCGAGGTCGCTCGATGACCACACGATATCGGGTGATCGCCGTGGCAACTTCGGTGGGGCTTGTTGCGGCCTCGCACGCACAGTATCGGGAAAACCAGCCTCAGGTTCTCGTGCCTGCACCGACGCCAACGCCGCAGAAGAAGCTGGATCCGGCACACGAGCTCGGACCCGCCTATGCAAGAGCCGGGCGTCCACGCATCGTCCTGTACTGGAACGATGAACTGACAGACCAGACGTCGGCTACGCGTGCCGACGTAGCCGAAAGCCGGTTCGACGCCCGGGCGGGAGTAAGCGACTTTTCCGAGACGGCAAGGTCGGTCTATGCGCGCGATGTGCTGGTTCGTGAGCGGCGCACGAGCGCCTTTACCCCGCGCGATGCCGCTTTGGTCGTCCAGGCCTTCACCGCGGAGTTTTCCCGGGCCGGAGTCCACTTCGTCGATCGGTCGCTGATCATTCGATCGACCGCGGCGCGCAAGCACCGCACTGGCGCCGATCCACAGCTCATTGAGTCAGACGCCCTTGCCCAGCACGCAGATCTCCTCATGGAGGTCGTGCAGGTGCCCGATGTCAATGCTGCGCTCGGCTATGCATTCGACATCCGAGTGAAGAATCTGAAGCGGTCGATGCAGATCGCTTCGGCGTATAGCCTGGGAGTACCTCCACAGGAGGTCTTGCCGACGCAATGGGTCGCAACGGAACAAGGCTACGAGCTTCAGCAAGTGGGCGAAAGGCCGGTCGCCGGGTCGGCCGCCGACGTCGGTAAGGCCGTTGCGCACGACGCAATGGCGGGGTTGTCGCAGGCGCTGCGTGCACAATGAAGGGCCCGCTTAGGGCTGATCGAATGAATACGGGGGTCGGCCGCGACCGGGTCATCCGGCCGCGGGTGCCGAGCTGCGACCCGTGAGCGCCAGGTTTGGCACCACCCTCTGCGTCACAAGCGAAATGCGGGGGCTTACCGAAGTTTGGTAAGCCATTGTTTCGTTGGTGGGCCCCCCGGGAGTCGAACCCGGCACCAACGGATTATGAGTCCGCTGCTCTAACCATCATGAGCTAGAGGCCCCAGGGCGCAATCCTACACAGGAGCGAAGCTCCGCCGCTGCGCCCGCAGTGTGCGACAGGCCGCTGGTTGCCCTCGCCCTTTCGCGGCACACTCGCGGCGACGGGGGTGAACGGTGCCGCTGAACCGCAGGAGCTGGCTGAAGGTCACGACGTCGGGCGCGCTGCTGCCCGGCATCGGCGTGTTCGCGCTGCCTCGACGCCTTCGGATGCGGTTGGCGCCGATCACCGACGTAGAACGCAGCGTCGTCGCGCGAATCGTCGACCTGCTCGTCCCGGCCGACAACTCGCCGGGCGCGCTGCAGCTCGGCATCGATCGCGAAGTGCTCTCCGACATCGGCGACCGCGGCTGGAACGCACGCTGGGTCGCCGAGGCCGTGCTCTGGCTCGACACGCAGGCGCACGCCGACGGCGGCGGCGACTTCCTCGAGCTCGACGAGGCACGCCAGCTCGCGCTGCTGCGGCGGATGGAGACCGAACCCGAAGGCAACGCGCCCGCGCGCGTGTTCCGTCTGCTGCGTCACGCGACGATGACGGCGTACTACGCGCGGCCCGAAACCTGGCCTTCGCTCGGTTTCGACGGACCGCCGCAACCCGTCGGCTTTCCCGGCTACGCGAGTCCGCCTGCCGCGCCGCGGGCATGAGCGGAGAACCCGAGCACGACGTGGTGATCGTCGGCGCCGGCGCGGGCGGCGCAGCCGCGGCGTGGGCCCTGTGCGAAAAAGGCGCGAAGGTGCTCGTGCTCGAAGCCGGCCCCGAGTTCGATCCGTTCGCCGACTACCGGCTGCATCGAAGCGACTGGGAACGCTCGCCGTTCCCTGCCGGGAAGGCGCGCCACCGGGCGCGCTATCGCTACGCGCCGATGCAGGCGCTCGATCCTTCATGGAACGAGCTGCGCAGCTGGAACGCGGTGACCGGAGCGACGAACCCGGGCGAGCGCCGCAAGGTGGTCGGCTATCACCACGTGCGCGGCGTCGGCGGCTCGACGCTGCATTTCCAGGGCGACGCGCACCGGCTGCATCCGGAATCGATGCGCATGCGATCGCGCTTCGGCGTCGCGGCCGACTGGCCCTTCGACCACGACGCACTCGAGCCGTACTACGAGATCGCCGAACGCATCGTCGGCGTCGCCGGCCCGGGCCGGCGCTCGCTTCGCCGTCGCCGCGCCGATCATCCGCTGCCCGCGCATGCGCCGAGCTACGCGAGCCGGCGCATCGTCGCCGCCGGCAGCGCACTCGGCATGCATTGGGAGGCGAACTCGCAGGCGATCCTCTCGCAGGCGTGGGACGGACGGCCGGGCTGCAACTACTGCGCGAACTGCCTGCGCGGCTGCCCGCGCACCGACAAGGGCAGCGTCGACGTCACCTTCGTGCGCAAGGCGCGCGCGTCCGGTCGCTGCACGCTGCTCGCCGACACGCCCGTGCGCCGGCTCGAGCCCGGCGCCGACGGTCGCATCCGCTCGGTCGTCGTCGAGCGCGACGGACGCCGCGAGCGCATCGGCACGCGTGTGCTGGTGCTCGCCTGCGGTGCGGTCGAGACGCCGCGGCTGCTGCTGCTGTCGCAGGGAGCGCACGCGCCGCACGGCGTCGCCAACGACCACGGCCTCGTCGGGCGGCATTTCCTGGAGACGATCGCGTGGTCGACGACCGGCGTGCACCCGGAGCCGCTCGGCAGCTTCCGCGGCGTACCGTCGGACGTGGTCAGCTGGACGTACAACGCGCCCGACGCGATCCCCGGCACGGTGGGCGGATGTCGCTTCGCCGCGGGCGTCGTCGACGCCGGCTTCGTCGGCCCGATCGCCTATGCGACGCGCGCGATCGGCGGATGGGGCGCCGCGCACAAGCGCGCGATGCGCGAATCGTTCGGGCGGCTGCTGTCGGTGAGCGCGATCGGCGAATCGTTGCCGAACGAAGGCTCGTACGTCGACCTGGATCCCGAGGAGCGCGACGAAGCGGGGGATCCGATCGCGCGCATCCACAGCCGGCTGGCCGAAAGCGAGCTGCGCCGCCTGCGCTTCATGGCGACGACGTGCCGCGCGGTGCTGCGCGAAGCGGGCGCACGCGAATTCGTCGAGGAATTCGGCACCTGGGACCACTTCAGC
>DATGRE010000340.1:0-25923 GCA_035303885.1 Zeimonas sp.
CGACCTGCAGTGCAAGGTGCTCGACGAATGCGTGCAGCTGCACGGCGGGTACGGATACATGTGGGAGTACCCGGTGGCGCGCGCTTGGGCCGACGCGCGCGTGCAGCGCATCTACGGGGGCACCAACGAGATCATGAAGGAAGTGATCACGCGCTCGATGGGGCTGGGCGGCGGGCGCTGAGGAGGGCCGCGCGCATCGCGCACGGCGTGGCGCCGAAAGACGAAGGGCCGCCCGACGGGCGGCCCTTCTTATGCGCAGGTGGCCGATGGATCAGTCGGCGTAGTAGTCGGAAATCACCTTCCAGCGGCCGTCCTGGATCTGCGACAGCCGGGCGGCGTTGCTGCCCAGGCGCTTCTTCGGCCCGAAGGTCTGCGGCGCGCTGCCGAAGATGTCGCTGGGAATCGACATCGAATCCATCGCCTTGATGAAGGCGTCGGTGGTCAGGTTGGGCCCCGCGCTGTCGAGCGCGCGCGCGAAGGTATCGACCGCCAGGTAGCCGTAGACCGAGAAGACGCTCGGGTCATCGTTGAACTTGGTCTTGTACTTGTTCGCCCAGAAGCGCAGCGGCTGCGACGCCTCGTCGAGGTACGGGATCTGCACGGTCATCGTCGCGTACAGCCCGTCCATCGCCTTGCCGCCGAGCTTGTGGATCAGCTCGGTGTAGGCGGCGCTCGAGCCCAGGAACGTCGGGTTGAAGCCCGTCTTGCGCGACTCGCCGATGACGCCGATCGTCTCGCGGATCACAGTGCCCAGGACGACGAAGTCGCACGAGGCGGCCTTCATGCGCGCCACCTGCGAGGAGAAGTCGGTGGCGCCCCGCTTGTAGGTGGTTTTCTCGGCGATCTCCATCCCGGCCGCCTTCAGGCCCGCCTCGGCTCCGCGCAGCACCTCCAGGCCGAACTCGTCGTCCTGGTATATCGCGCAGATCTTCTTCGCGCCCTTCTCCTTGGCCAGGATCGGCGTGGCGTGCCGCACCTGGTCGTAGTAGGTGGCCGCGAACGCGTACTTCAGCCGATGGAAGGGTTCGTACATCTCGCGCGCGGCGGTGATCGGGAAGAAGTTGATCACGTTCTTCTCGAATTGGATCGGCATCGCCGCCATGTTCGGCGCCGTGCCGAGGTGCCCGACCATCGCGAAGATCTTGTCCTGGTTGACGAGCTTCTGCGCGCCGAGCACCGCCTTGCGGGGATCGTAGCCGTCGTCCTCGACGATCAGGCGCATCTTGCGACCGTGCACGCCGCCCTGTTCGTTCAGTTCCTCGACGCGCAGCGTCATCCCCATGCGCAGCTGCTTGCCGAAGCCGGCCAGCGGGCCCGACAGGTCCAGCAGCGATCCGATCACGACCTCGTCCTTCGTGACCCCCTGCGTCTGTGCGCCCGCCAGCGGCACGCATGCCGCCAGAGCCAGTGCAACCATCGTTCGCTTCATTCTCGATCTCCCACTGTTCACCTCACACGGGATCGGCCGGCGGCCGTCATCCCCCCTGGTACATCGACTCGATCAACGGTGCGTATTTCTTCTCCACGAACTTGCGCTTGAGCTTCATCGTCGGCGTGAGCTCCTCGTCCTCGGCGGTGAGCTGCGTCTCGATGAGCCGGAAGGTCTTGACCTGTTCGACGCGCGCGAACTTGCGGTTGACCTTGTCGACCTCGCGCTGGACGAGCGCGACGATCTCGGGCGCGCGCGTCAGGCTCGCGTAGTTGGAGAACGGGACGTCGTTGTCCTGCGCGTACTTCTCGACGTTCTCCTGGTCGATCATGATCAGCGCCGTGAGGTACGGACGCCGGTCGCCGATCACGACCGCGTCGGTGATGTACGGCGAGAACTTCAGCTCGTTCTCGATCTCGCTGGGCGTGACGTTCTTTCCGCCGGCCGTGATGATGATGTCCTTCATCCGGTCGGTGATGCGGAAGTAGCCGTCGGCGTCCACCGTCCCGACGTCGCCGGTGTGCAGCCATCCGTCGGCGTCGATCGCCTCGGCCGTCTTCTCGGGCTGGTTCAGGTAGCCCATGAAGACGTTCGGGCCGCGGATCAGCAGCTCGCCGGTCTCGGGGTCGACGCGTACCTCGTTGTACGGCGCGGCGGTCCCGATCGATCCCGGCCGGATCTTCTCGTACGGCATGCCGGTCGAGGCGCCGCACGACTCGGTCTGTCCCCACACCTCGAGCATCGGCACGCCGAGCGCGAGATACCAGCGCACGAGATCGGGCGAGATCGGTGCCGCGCCGGTGACGAGGTAGCGGGCGCGGTGGATGCCGATCATCTTGCGCACGTTGTCGAGCGCGACGAAGCGCGCGGCGCGAAAGGCCGCCTTCAGCGATAGCGGAACGGGCTGGCCGGCGAGCACGCGGTCGGCCACGCGCCGGCCGACGCCGATCGCCCAGCGGTAGGCGAGTTGCTGCAGGCGCGCGGCTTCCGACACGCCGATCGAAACGGCGGAGTAGAACTTCTCCCAGACGCGGGGAACGGCAAGGAAGACGGTGGGCGAGATCTCGCGCACGTTCTCGGGGACGGTATCCGGGTTCTCGACGAAGTTCAGCCGCGCACCGGAGTAGATGGACAGGTACTCGCCGCCCATGCGCTCGGCGACGTGGCACAGCGGCAGGAAGGCCATCCGCTCGTCGCGGTCGTTCTGGGAGATGAGCAGATTCAGGCCGCGCACCGTGTAGACGAGTCCGCGATGGCTGTGCATCGCCCCTTTGGGCTGGCCCGTGGTGCCCGACGTGTAGATCAGGATGGCGAGATCGTCGGGGCCGCGCGAGGCGCAGCGACGCTCGTACTCGCCCGGGTGCTGCGCGTCGTAGCGGCGGCCCGCCTCACGCAGCGCGTCCAGGCTCAGCACCATCGGATCCTCGAAGCGGCGAAGCCCGTCCATGTCGAAGACGACGATGCGGCGCAGGAGCGGCAGCTCGTCGCGCACTTCGAGTAGCTTGTCGAGCTGCTCGTCGTCCTCGACGAAGACGACGACGGTGCTCGAATCGGCGCACAGGTAGCGAATCTGCGCCGCCGAATCCGTCGGGTAGATGCCGTTGGCCACGCCGCCGGCGCACAGCACGCCGAGGTCGGCGAGCACCCATTCGACGACCGTGTTCGACAGGATCGACGCGCATTCGCCCGGCTCGAATCCGAGCGACGCCAGGCCCATCGCGATCTCGCGCACCGCCTGCTCGGTCTCGCGCCAGCTCCAGCTGCGCCAAAGGCCGAGCTCCTTCTCGCGCATGAACACGCCGTCGCCGCGCAGCGCCACGGCGTTGCGAAACAGCTCGGGAATCGTCTCGCCGGGTACGCCCACCTTCGGGTCGGGGCGCAGGTGGTCGAGCTTCCAGAGAACGCTCATCGCTTCACCGCCACGTCTTCTTCTTCTTCCAGCGCCGCTCGCCGCGCGCGCCGGATTCGCGGATGCCGAGGTAGAACTCGCGGATGTCCTCCTTCTCGCGCAGCACGTCGCACCGGTCCTCCATCACGATGCGGCCATTCTCGAGCACGTAGCCGTAGTCGGCCGCGTTCAACGCCATGTTCGCGTTCTGCTCCACGAGCAGCATCGTGGTTCCGCGCTCCCGGTTGATGCGCACGATGATCTCGAAGATCTCCTTCGTGAGCTTGGGCGACAGTCCCAGGCTGGGTTCGTCGAGCAGGATCAGCTGCGGCGCGGCCATGATCGCACGCGAGATCGCGAGCATCTGCTGCTGTCCGCCGGAGAGTAGCCCGGCGTGCTGCGCAGCGCGCTCGCGAAGGATCGGGAAATAGCGGAACACCACCTCGAGATCGCGTGCGATCGCGTCGCGGTCGCCGCGCGTGTATGCGCCCATCAGCAGGTTGTCGCGCACCGACAGCAGCGGGAACACCTCGCGGCCTTCCGGCACGTGGCTCAGGCCGCGCGCGACGATGTGGGCAGGGTCCTTCGCGGTGATGTCCTCGCCGCGGAACGTGACGGAACCGCGCCGCGGGTCGAGGATTCCCGAGATCGTCTTCAGGATCGTCGTCTTGCCGGCGCCGTTGGAGCCGAGCACCGTGACGATGCGGCTCTCCGGTACCTGCAGGCTGACGCCCCGG
Organism: Zeimonas sp.; assembly: GCA_035303885.1. Taxonomy (GTDB): domain Bacteria; phylum Pseudomonadota; class Gammaproteobacteria; order Burkholderiales; family Burkholderiaceae_E; genus Zeimonas. Next base: position 4,055 of record DATGRE010000340.1, read on the forward strand.
ATCGCCTTGATCGGGCCGTAGGCGCTCTCGACGTTCTGCAGTCGCAGCACCGGTTCGGTCATCGGCGTTCCCTTCATGCGACCCGCCGCAGCGAAGTGGCGTCGTCGGCCGTTCCGAGATACGCTTCGACGACCGCCGGGTCGTTCTGCACCTGCTCGGGCGTGCCGACCGCCAGCACCTCGCCCTGGTTCATCGCGAGCACGCGGTCGGACACCTTCGAGACCAGCGACATGTCGTGCTCGACCATCAGCACCGTGATGCCGAGGTCGTCGCGGATGTCCTCGATCCAGAACGCCATGTCGCCGGTTTCCTCGACGTTCAGGCCGGACGAGGGCTCGTCGAGCAGCAGCAGGCGCGGCTGCATGCACAGCGCGCGTGCGAGTTCGACGACCTTGCGCACGCCGTACGGCAGCCCCGCGACCATCGTCTCGCGATAGTGCTGCAGGTCGAGGAAATCGATCACCTCCTCGACCTTTCGGCGCGTCTCGCGTTCCTCGCGGCGCACGCGCGGCGTGAAGACCAGCTCGTTCCAGAAGCCGCTTCGCCGGTGTACGTGGCGTCCGATGAGCAAATTCTGCAGCACCGTCGCGTGCTCGAAGAGCTCGATGTTCTGGAAGGTGCGCGCGATGCCGAGCTCGGCGATGCGGTGCGGCGGCGCACGGTCGAGGCGCGCGCCGTCGAACTCGATGGTGCCGGAGGTGGGCGTATAGATCCGGCTGATCAGGTTGAACACGGTCGTCTTGCCGGCGCCGTTCGGCCCGATCAGCGTGAACACCCCGCCCTCGGGAACGTCGAAGCTCACGCCGTTGACGGCGAGGACGCCGCCGAAGTGCACGGTGAGGTCGCGTACGGACAGCAGCGTTCCGCTCATCGCAGCCGCTCCGACTTCTGGAAGGATTTCTGCCGCCGGAACATGCCCGCGCGGTAGAACGGGAACAGGTCGAACCAGGTGCGCAGCTTCAGCCACCGCCCGTACAGCCCCATCGGTTCGAACAGCACGAAGGCGATCAGCACCACGCCGTACACCAGCGCCTGCAGCCCGGTGGCCTCGGCGACGGCGCCCGGCAGCCAGTCCTTGCCGAGCGTGATCAGCTGCGGCATGGTGATCAGGAATGCCGCGCCGAGGAAGGCGCCGTGGATCGACCCGAGCCCGCCGATCACGATCATCAGCAGCAGGTCGATCGACTGCAGGATGCCGAACTGGTCGGGCGAAAGGAAGCGGATCTGGTGCGCGTAGAGCGCGCCGCCGACGCCGGCGAGCGCGGCCGAGACCATGAACGACAGCGTCTTGTAGTGCGCGAGATGGATGCCCATGCTCTGCGCGGAGATCTCCGAGTCGCGGATGGCGACGAACGCGCGGCCCGTGGGCGAGCGCAGCAGGTTCAGCACGGCCAGCGTCGCCAGCACTGCGACGATCAGGCAGACGAAGTAGAACGACGGGGCGGTGTCGGCCTGCCAGCCGAAGACGTCGATCGTCGGCACCACCTTGCCGGCGTTGCCGCCGGTCACGCTTTCCCAGCGGGCGAGGATTTCCTCGACGATGAAGCCGAAGGCGAGGGTGGCGATCGCGAGGTAGATCCCCTTGACGCGCAGCGCAGGCAATCCGACGACGGCTCCGACACCGGCCGACAGCCCGGCGGCGGCGGCGAGCGATAGCGGGAACGGCCAGCCCATCGACGCGAGCACGGTCTCGGTGTAGGCGCCGACGCCGAGGAAGGCGCCGTGCCCGAGGGAGAAGAGTCCGGTGTAGCCGGCAAGCAGCATCAGTCCGACGCCGACGATGCCGTAGATCAGGATGAAGGTGAGCTGTGCCAGCCAGTACTCGGACAGCCACGCCGGCGCCAGGACGAGCAGCACCAATAGCAGTCCGTACCACAGGCGGTCGCCCGAATGCCGTGCGAGATCGATGTCCTGGTCGTACCGCGTCTTGAAGACGAAGCGCATGCCGCCGCCTATACCTTCTTCGCGAGGTTCTCGCCGAACAGGCCGTTCGGCTTGATGACGAGCATCAGCAGCACGACGACGTAGGCTGCGACGTCCTTGAAGCCCTCGGGCAGGAAGAAGCCCGACATCGACTCGACGACGCCGATGATCAAGCCGCCGACGATCGCGCCGGGCAGGCTTCCGAAACCGCCGACGACCGCGGCCGGGAAGGCCTTCAGCCCGATGAAGCCCATGTTCACGTGCACGAAGGTGATCGGCGCGAGCAGCAGTCCGGCGATCGCGGCCACGGCGGCGGCGAGTCCCCAGACGAGCCCGTTCAGGCGCTTGACCGGGATGCCCATGTAGTAGGCGGCGAGCTGGTTCTGCGAACTGGCCTGCATCGCGATGCCGATCTTGCTGAAGCGGAACATCGCGTACAGGAGCGCGCTGAGCGCCGCCGTCGCGAGGATGACGACGAGCTGCTCGACGGCAATCACGAGCCCGCCCACCTGCACGATCTCATTGCGGTAGGGGACGGGCAGCGTGTGCGTCTCGGTGCCGAAGACCGGGACCATCGTCACCGCGCCGCGCGCCACGTATCCGATGCCGATCGTGAGCATCACGATCGAGAATGCCGGCTGGCCGAGGATCGGGCGGATGACCGCGAACTCGAGCGCGATGCCGAGCAGCGCCATCGCGCAGATCGCGGCGAGCACGGCGAGCCAGAACGGAAAGCCGAGGACGGCCATCAGCATGAGGCCGATGAAGGCGCCGAGCATCATCAATTCGCCCTGCGCGAAGCTCACCGTCTCGGTGGCCTTGTAGATCAGAACGAAGCCCAGCGCGATGAGGCCGTAGATGCAGCCTTGGGCGATGCCGCTGACGAGTAGCTGCAGAACCTGCAAGAACGCTCTCTCCTCGTTCTCGTGTCGTTAGGCGCCGGGCGATTGGCGCGCCGATGGTAATACGGAAAGCGGCCTTTGGCGCGGATCGGGAAATCCCGATGCGGTGGAGGCGATCGTACGTCGCATCGCTTTCAGCTGACCACGTAGGCGGCCGCCGCCGTCGCGATGAGCCGGCCGCCGTCGTCCTCGAGCGAGCATTGCACCGATCCGATCCGGCCGCCGAGCCGCGTGGTGCGCGCCTGCGCCTCGAATCGCCGACCGATGCCCTGGCGCAGGAAATCGACCCGCAGGTCGATCGTTCCCATGCGTGCGAAGCGCTGCATCACCTGTTCGGCGTTCTCGCCATGGAACTTCTCGGCGATCGCGCACATCAGCGCGAAGCCGGCGGCGGCATCGAGCACTGACGAGATCACGCCGCCGTGCAGCCGTCCGTATACGTAGTGGCCGACGAATTCGGGGCGCATCTCGAAGGCGATGCGCGCATCGGTGCCGCCGAACGACACGACCCGAATGCCGAGCACGCGGTTGAACGAGATGCGCTCCTCGAAGAGTTCGCGCAGCGCCTCGCGCAGCCGACGCTCCTCCGAAGGCGAACGCGACGCGACCGTGCTGCCGGTGGTCATCATCGGCCTCCGAATCGGGGTTTGCGGCCTTCCAGGAAGGCGGCGACGCCTTCGCGGAAATCCTCGGTGCGCCCGGCCAGCGATTGCAGCGAGGCCTCGCGCTCGAGCTGCTCCTCGAGGCCGCGCTCCATCGTGCCGTCGAAGGCCTGCTTGGTCAGCGCGAGCGCACGCGCGGGCCGCTCGGCGAGTCGCGCGGCCAGCTCGTGGGCGGCCGGCAGCAGTGCGTCGTCGTCAAGCACCTTCCAGACGAGCCCGGCACGCTGCGCGTCCTCGGCGTCGAGCCGCTCGCCGAGTAGCGCGAGCGCACGCGCGCGGCCTTCGCCGATCAGGCGCGGCAGCAGCCACGTGCTTCCGGCATCGGGGACCAGTCCGATCTTCGAGAACGCCTGCACGAAATACGCCGACCGCGCGGCGAGGACGATGTCGCCCGCGAGCGCGATGCTCATCCCGGCGCCGGCGGCCGCGCCATTCACCGCGCAGACGATCGGCTTCGGCATGCGGCGCATCGTGAGGATGAGCGGGTGATAGCGGTCGCGCAGCAGCCGGCCGAGGTCCGGCAGCGCCTCGGGCTTCACCGAGGCGAGGTCTGCGCCGGACGAGAAGCCGCGGCCGGCACCGGTAAGGACGACGGCACGCACCGTCTCGTCGGAGGCTGTGCGCTCGACGGCTTCGAGCAGCGCCCGCGTGATCGCGTCGTCGAGCGCGTTGAGCACCTCCGGGCGGTTCAGTGTGATCGTCGCGACGGCGCCCTCGCACTCGTAGCGCACGGGCGCTTCGGCGGGCTGCTGCGCCGTGGCGGCGGTTCGCGTGTTCATGAATGGACTCCGGGTCGATAACCGGCGGGCTCGACGAGGCGTTGCTCGGAGCCGGCGCCGATCATATTGGGTTTCACGTCGCGGGCGATGCGTTCGTTCGGCGCAGGGCGGGATGAATCGTGCGCCGATCATGCGGACGCCTCCGGTTCGATGCGCGCGAGCAGCGTCGCGGGCGACACCTGCGTGCCGGCACGCACGGCGAGCGCGGCGACGCGCCCGTCGGCCGGTGCGACGACTCGATGCTCCATCTTCATCGCCTCGATCGACAGCAGCGTCTGCCCGGCGCACACGCGCTCGCCGGCTGCGACCGCGATCGACAGGATGCGGCCGTGCATGCCGGCACGCAGCTCGGTGCGGGCGTCGGTGTCGGCGCGTCGCACCGCGAGCATACCGGCGTCGACGACCCTGCCGGCGAAGCCGGCGTGATCGAGCCACATGGATCGCGGGCGTCCGGGCGGACCGTCGAAGACGACGTGCACCGGCTGCAGGCGTCCGGCGACGCGCACGGATCCGGTCTCGGTCGGCTGCAGCAGGCGCTCGTGCGAACCGACCGTGACGGCGAAGGCATCGGCGCGCGCTTCGATCAGCGCGTTCCAGCGCAAGGCGTCCTCCGCCCGCGCTTGGGACGCGTCGTCGTCGCTGCCGGTCATCGCCAGCGACAGTCGCCACCGGGGCGAGCCGTTCGGCGACCAGTTCGCGAGCGTGCCGTGCGATCGCGCCCATTCGTGCAGCCACAGCACGCTCGCCACCGCCTGCCACGTCGCATCCGGCGACGGCGCACGCCACTGCGCCGCGGCGCGGGCGAGCCAGCCGGTGTCGATCTCGGCGCTCCCGAAGTGCGGCGATCGCAGGCATTCGAGCAGGAAGCCGCGATTGGTGGCGACGCCGAGGATCGAACTGCGCGCGAGCGCCGCAACGAGCCGGGTGCGGGCCTGCTCGCGATCGCGTCCGTGGGCGACGAACTTCGCGAGCAGCGAGTCGAAATGCGGCGAGACCCGGATGCCGGGCGCGAGCGCGTGGTCGATGCGGACGCCGTCGCCGGATGCGAGGCGCAACGCCGCGATGCGGCCGGCCTGCGGCACGAAGCCGCCGAACGCGTCCTCGGCACACAGGCGCGCCTCGATCGCGTGCCCGTCGAGGTGGATCTCCTCCTGGGTGAAGGGCAACGGCTCGCCGCGCGCAATGCGCAGTTGTATCTCGACGAGATCGATGCCGGTGACCGCCTCGGTGACGCGGTGCTCGACCTGCAGTCGCGGGTTGACTTCGAGGAAGCGGAAGTCCCCGTCGGGTGCGAGCAGGAACTCGACCGTCCCCGCGCCGACGTAGCCGGCCTCGCGCATCAGCCGCACGGCTGCTTCACCCATCGCGGCGCGCGTCGGCTGCGCGACACCCGGCGCGGGCGCTTCCTCGACGAGCTTCTGGTGGCGTCGCTGCGTCGAGCAGTCGCGTTCGCCCAGGTGCACGCAGGCGCCGAAGCGGTCGGCGAGGATCTGGACCTCGACGTGGCGCGCCCCGTCGAGACAGCGCTCGAGCAGCAGCGTTCCGTCGCCGAAGGTCGCCGTCGCCTCGTCGGTTGCCGCCTGGCGCAACGCGTCGAAGTCGGCGAGCGAGTCGACGCGACGCAGGCCGCGTCCGCCGCCGCCGGCGGCCGCCTTGATCATCAGCGGCATTCCGATCCGCCGCGCTTCGGCGGCGAGCGCGGCCGGCGAGGCACCGTTGGCGGCGTACCCCGGCAGACACGGCAGGCCGGCTTGCTCGGCCAGCCGCTTCGCGCGCGCCTTGTCTCCGAGTGTTTCGATCGTGTCGGCCGGCGGGCCCACGAAGACGACGCCCGCCGCGTCGCAGGCGCGCACGAACGCCGCGTTCTCGGAGAGGAATCCGTATCCGGGGTGCACGGCACCGGCTCCGCTGCGCCTGCACGCATCGACGATCGCATCGATCGACCGGTACGCGGCGAGCGCGGAGTCGGCTCGCAGCTCGATCGCCTCGTCGGCCTCGGCCAGGTGCGGCGCGTCGCGCTCGTCGTGCGTGTGCACTGCGATCGTGCGCAATCCGAGCGCGCGCGCGCTGCGCAGGATGCGCAGGGCGATCTCGCCGCGGTGCGCCACGAGCAGTGTGTCGAACATGGCCGCGATGCCCGCTCGGCGCTTCATGCCCGCGCGAGGATGCCCATCGTCTTGGCGATGATGCCCAGCATGACCTCGTCGGCGCCGCCGCCGATCGAGCCCAGCCGCGAATCGCGCCAGTAGCGGTTTACGCGGGTGTCCTCGACGTAGCCCATTCCGCCCCAGAACTGGACGCACCAGTCGGCGATCTCCCGCGAGACGCGTCCGGCCTTGAGCTTGGCCATCGATGCGAGCTGCGTGACGTCGGCACCGCCGACGTACAGCTGCACCGCGCGGTACAGCAGCGCGCGCAGGCATTCGAGCTCGGTGCCGAGCTCGGCGAGCCTGAACTGGATGAACTGATTGGCGAGCAGCGGCTGCCCGAAGGCCTGTCGCTCGCGCAGATAGTCGATCGTCTCGGCGAGGATGGCGCCGGCACCCAGCGAATTCGCCGCCGCCCAGAGCCGTTCCTCCTGGAACTGCATCATCTGGTACGTGAAGCCCATTCCTTCCTCGCCGATGCGGTAGCGCTGCGGAACGCGCACGTCGTCGAGGAAGATCTGGGCGGTGTCCGACGAGCGCATGCCGGCCTTGTTCAGCTTGCGCGCGATCTGCACTCCGCGCGCGTCCATCGGCATGCAGATCAGCGTCTTGTTCCGGTGTGCAGCACCGTCGGAGGTGTTGGCGAGCAGGCACATCCAGTCGGCCTGCGTACCGTTGGTCGTCCACATCTTGCCGCCGCGAATGCGATAGTCGCCGCCTTCCTTGTGCGCGAAGGTGCGGATCGAAGCGACGTCGGATCCGGCGCCGACCTCGGACACGCCTAGGCATGCGACGAGCTCGCCGGCGATCGACGGCGCGAGGAACTCGCGCTTGAGTTCGTCGCTCCCGAAGCGGGCGAGCGCCGGCGTGGCCATGTCGGTCTGTACGCCGATCGCCATCGGCACACCGCCGCAGTGTGCGTGTCCGAGCGCCTCGGCCACCGCGACCGAGTACGAGTAGTCGAGCCCCGAGCCGCCGTACTCCACCGGCTTCGTCACACCGAGGAATCCGAGCCGGCCCATCTTCCGGAACAGCTCGCATGCCGGGAACACGCCCGCTCGCTCCCATTCGTCGACGTGCGGGTTGATCTCGGCTTCGACGAAGCGGCGAACCGAGTCCTTCAGCCGTTCGTGTTCCTCGGTGTAGATCATTGCGGGTCGTCCGGTGCGTGGGTGCGTTTCAGGGACGTGCGACGCCGAAGCTCGACGGGTGCAGCGTTCGAGCCGCTGCCTGCGCGCAGGTGTCGAGCAGGAATCCGAGCAGCCTGCGGGTGTCGCGTGGATCGACGATGCCGTCGTCGAGCAGCCGCGCGCTGGTGTGCAGCACGCCCGCCTGCGCGTCGAAGTGCTCGACGATGCGGGCGCTCGACGCGTCGAGTTTCGCCTCGTCGATCGGCTCGCCGCGCCGCCGTGCGGTCGATTCGGCGACGAGGCGCATCGTGAGCGCGGCCTGCTCGCCGCCCATGACGGCGGTGCGCGCGTTCGGCCACGAGAAGACGAAGCGCGGCCCGAATGCCCGCCCGCACATCCCGTAGTTGCCGGCGCCGAAGGAGGCGCCGCAGTGCAGCGTGATCGATGGAACGCTCGCGTTGGACACCGCCTGGATCATCTTCGAGCCGTGCTTGATCATCCCGGCCTGTTCGCTGGCGCGCCCGACGATGTAGCCGGTAGTGTTCTGCAGGTAGAGCAGGGCTGTCGCGCTCTGGCAGCAGGCCTGGATGAAATGCGTCGCCTTGTTCGCGCCGGCGGGATCGATCGGTCCGTTGTTGGTGAGGATGCCGATGCGGTGGCCGTGCAATTCGGCGTGGCCGCATACGGTTTGCGGGCCGTAGTCGGGCTGGAACTCGAGAAAGCGCGAGCCGTCGACGATGCGTGCGATGACTTCGCGCATGTCGAAGGGCTCGCGGAAGTCGAGCGGCACGACGCCTGCGAGTTCGTCCGGCGAGTGCAGCGGCTCTTCGTACGCTGCGTACGCGCTGCGGTTCGTGTGAGTGGGGCCGCCCGCGCCCGCATCCGATGCATCGAAGCCGAGCCGTCCGACGATCTCCCGCGCGATGCGGATCGCGTCGGCGTCGTCCTCGGCGAGGTAATCGGCCAGGCCCGAGACCGCAGCGTGCATTTCCGCCCCGCCGAGCTCCTCGTCGGTGGCGATCTCGCCGGTGGCCGCCTGCAGCAGCGGCGGACCGGCGAGAAAGGCCTTCGCGCGCCCGCGCACCATGATCACGTAGTCGGACAGGCCGGGCAGGTAGGCGCCTCCGGCCGTCGACGAGCCGTGCACGATTGCCACCACCGGGACGCCGGCGGCCGAGAGACGGGCGAGGTTGTGGAACAGGCGCCCTCCGTGCACGAAATCCTCGACGCGGTAGCGCAGCAGGTCGGCGCCCGCCGATTCGATCGACTGCACCAGCGGCAGGCGGTTCTCCAGCGCGATCTGTTGCGCCCGCAGGATCTTCTCGCCCCCCATGCTCCGAATCGCGCCGGCGTCGATGCCGGAGTCGTTGACGACGACGACGCAGCGTGCCGAGGCGATGAAACCGATGCCGCAGACGACCCCCGCACCCGGGACGCTTCGCTGCGGGTCGGGATCGTCGATGCGGTAGCCGGCCATCGTGGAGAGCTCGAGCCACGGACTGCCCGGATCGAGCAGCCTCGCGAGCCGTTCGCGCGGCAACAGCTGGCCGCGCCGTTCGAACAGCGGTGCGGCGCGGGCCGACGCCTCGCGGGTGCGCTGCTCGAGCGCGCGCAGCTCGGCGATGCGCTCGAGCATCGCGGCACGGCGTGCCTCGAACTCTGCACTGCCGGCGTCGATCGAGGTGGCGAGACGTCGCATCGCCCGAGCGGGGTCAGGGTTTGCCGCCCGCGACGAGGACCATGCGCCCTTCGAACAGGGCTGGCCGGAACGCGCTGCGGTAGTCGGGCGGGGGCATGAAGAACGGATTGAGCGCCGCTCAGTAAAGTGCCCCGGCGATTCCTCGCCGTCAAGCCGCAGCGCAGCATCGGAGCGCCGTCCCGCTCCTGTCTTCCCTCTTGCGCCTTCCCGTGCCTATACTGAGTCGCGCTCACGATCGGCCCCGAACGATGTCCGCTCCGCTGCCCCGCAGGCGTAAACCCGATCGTCGCGACGAGATCCTCGCCGCTGCGCGCGCGGTCTTCCTGGAGCATTCCTTCGATCACGCTTCGGTCGCCGAGATCGCGGCGCGCGCCGGCTGCGTGGAGGGGACGATCTACACGTACTTCCGCAGCAAGCGCGAGCTGCTCGATGCCGTGCTCGTCGCCTTCTACGACCGGCTCATCGCCGACGTCGAGGCCGGCTTCGAGGCGATCGACGACACGCGCGCGCGGCTGAACTACCTGATCTCGCGGCACCTGCGGATCGCGATCGACGATCCGGCTTTCGCGCGGCTCATCGTGCGAGAGTCGCGCGGGCACCGACCGTATTTCGGCTCGCAGCTGCACGCGCTGAACCGGCGCTACGGGCAGTTCCTGGTCCGTACGCTGCGCGACGGCATCGGACGCGGGGAGCTGCGTGCCGATCTCGACGTCGCGCTCGCCCGCGATCTCGTCTTCGGCGGACTCGAGCACCACGTCTGGGACCGGCTCGGGCGGCGCGGCCGGCTCGTTCCGGCGCGCACGGCAGCGGCGATCGTGGATCTTCTCTGGGATGGCTGGTCGGTGCCCGCGCGCGACGACCTGCGCCAGCTCGCGCAGCGCGTGCAGCGCCTGGAGCGCAGGTTCGAGTCGACCTAGGAAGCGCACCTATAATCGGCTCGCGATGAGCGCCGAAGACCGAAGCGTTCCGTTGTACGTCGACCTCGACGGCTGCCTGTTGCGGACCGACACGCTGTGGGAGTCGTTCGCCGCGGCGCTGCGGGCGAACCCGCTCGCCGCGCTGTTTGCGCTGTGCGCGCTGGTGCAGGGTCGCGCGGCGCTGAAGCGCCGTCTCGCCACGATCGGCCGGCCCGAAGTCGAGTCGATGCCGACGCACGAGCGCTTCGTCGGATGGCTGCGCGCGCAACGCGCGCGGGGCAGGCGCATCGTTCTCGCCACCGCCGCCGACGCGATGCTCGCGGAGCAGGTGGCGCAAACGATGCGGGGCGAATGCGGCGGCGAGCTCTTCGATGCCGTGCTGTCGAGCGACGGCCGGCTCAACCTGAAGGGGCCGAACAAGCTGGCGGCGATCCGTGCGCACGCGGCGGATGCGCCCTTCGACTACTGCGGCAACGGACCCGAAGATCTCCCGATCTTCGCGCGCGCGCGCCGCGCGATCGTCGTCGGCGGCTCGGCGCGCGTGGTGAAGGCCGCGCGCCGCGAATCGAACGTGCTGGAGGTGTTCGATTCGCCCCCCCGGGGGCCGGCGCGGCTGCGCCTGTGGCTGCGCGCGATGCGTCCGCACCAGTGGCTGAAGAACGCCCTCGTGCTGGTCCCGCTCCTGACGTCGTTCCGCGTCGACGAGGCGTTGTCGGTGGCCGACGCGGCGCTCGCCTTCGTCGCCTTCAGCCTGGCCGCCTCGAGCGGCTATCTGCTGAACGACCTGCTCGATCTCGCGGCCGACCGGCGCCATCCGCGCAAGCGCGCGCGCCCCTTCGCCAGCGGCGAGCTCTCGGTGCGCAGCGGCTTTCCGATGGCGGCCGCGCTGCTCGTCGCCTCGATTGCGCTCGCCGCCGCGGTCGGTGCCGCCTTCCTCGCCTGGGTGTTCGTCTACCTGGCGATGACGGGCCTGTACTCGGGCTTCGCCAAGCGCGTCGCGATGCTCGACGTCGCGATGCTCGCCGGGCTGTACACCGTGCGCGTGCTCGCCGGGGGCGCCGCGATCGGCGTCGAGGTGTCGTTCTGGCTGCTGGCGTTCTCGGTGTTCCTGTTCTTCTCGCTCGCGCTGGTGAAGCGCTGCGGCGAGCTGGTCGCGCAGATCGAGCGCGAGGAGCAAACGGCGGAGGGGCGCGGGTACCGCTCGGCCGACCTCCAGGTGCTGCAGTCGCTGGGCGTGGCGACCTCGTGCGCGGCGCTGGTCGTGCTTGCGCTCTACGTGCAGACGCCCGAGGTCACGCTGCGCTACGAGTCGCCGCAGCTGCTGTGGCTGATGCTCGTCGGGATACTGATCCTGCTCGGACGGACGTGGCTGGCGACCGCGCGCGGCCAGATGCACGACGACCCGTTGGTCTTCGTCGCCGAGGATCGAGCGAGCCGCTGGATCGTCGCCGTGCTGCTCCTGCTGTACGCGGCCGCGGCGCTGGTCCGCTGGCCTTTCTGAGCGAGCGTCGCCTGTCTCACGGACCCATCGTCGACGGCAGCCACAGCGACAGCGACGGGAACGCGCACAGGATCACCAGGCGCAGAACGTCGACGCCGATGAACGGCATCGTCCCGCGGTAGATGCGCCCGAGCGGGACGTCGCGCGCGATCGAGTTGATCACGAAGACGTTCATTCCCACCGGCGGGCAGATCATCCCGAAAGTCACGGCCATCACGACGATCACGCCGAACCAGATCGGATCGAAGCCGAGCTGCAGCATCGCCGGATAGACGATCGGCACCGTCAGCAGGATCATCGCGAGCTCGTCCATGACGGCGCCGAGCACCAGGTAGCCGATCATCACGAGCGCCAGCACGCCGTAGGCGCCCACCGGCAGGTTCACCAGCACCTCCACCGCCTTCTGGGTGAACTGGGTGATCGTCAGGAAATAGCCGAAGAGGTAGGCGCCGACGACGATCAGCATGATCGCCGACGAGACGCGGAGGGCGTCGACGAGCGCCGCGCGGATCTGGCGCGCGTTCAGCCGGCGCCGCGCCACCCCGATCAGCAGCGTGCCGATCGCGCCCACGCCCGCGGCTTCCTGCACCGTGAAGATGCCGCCGTAGATGCCGCCGAGCACGAAGCCGAACAGCACGAGCACTGCCCACAGGTCCTTCAGCGAAGCGAAGCGTTCGCGCCAGTCATGGCGTTCGCCGCGGGGGAAGCTCGCCGGCGAGCGCCAGCCGATCCACTGGATCACCAGGAAATACAGTGCGACCGCGAGCAGCCCGGGAACGACGCCGGCGGCGAAGAGCCGGGTGATGTCGTTCTCGGTCATGATCCCGTACAGGACCATGATCACCGACGGCGGGATCATGATTCCCAGCGTGCCGCCGGCGGCGATGACGCCTGACGAGAAGCCCGGCTCGTAGCCGGCGCGTCGCATCTCGGGCAGCGCCACCTGCGTCATCGTCGCGGCCGTGGCGACCGAAGAGCCGTTGATCGCCGAGAATCCGCCGCAGGCGGCCACCGTGGCGAGCGCCAGCCCGCCGCGCCGGTGCCCGAGCCAGGCGCGGCCGGCGACGAAGAGCTCGCTGCTCATCCCCGAGTGCGATGCGAAGGCGCCCATCAGCACGAACATCGGGATGACGCTGAGGTTGTAGTCGGTGAGCACCGAGAGCGGAACGTTCGCCAGCAGGTTCAGTGCCGTGCTCGCGCTGGTGAGCGCGGCAAAGCCGGCGACGCCGGCGATGCCCATCGCGATGCCGATGGGCACGCGCAGCCCCATCAGCGCGAACATGCCGACGAAGCCGAGCAGGGCGACGAGATCGCGGTCCATCGTCGTCACTCCGCAGGTGCGTGCTCGTCGGGGGCGGTTCCGCGTACGAGCGCGATCACGCGCGCGGCGCCGAGCAGTGCGGCGACGGTCGCGCCGCTGGCGGCCACCACGTAGAACCAGACGATCGGCAGGCGCAGGTCGTTGGTGATCTGCGTTCCGGTGTTCGACACCTTCACCCACACCATCCAGGCGAGCGGAACGAGGAACGCGGTCGTCACGACCGCGGCGAAGAGGTCGAGGAAGCGCCGTCCGCGCCGGCCGAGATGCTCCCAGACGATGTCGACGCCGATGTGCCCGCCGCGCCAGGTGGCGATCGCGATCCCCCAGAAGATCGCGATGCCCTGCAGCAGCTTCGTGCCGTCGAACCAGTCGGGGATCTGCGCGCTGAACGTGTCGCGCAGGAAGACGTTGCCCGCGGTGAGCGAAGCGATCGCGAGCAGGAAGAATGCGGCGACGCTCTCGGTGAGCGCCAGCAGGCGTTTCATCGTGGGAAGACCCGGAAGGAGGCGCCCGATCGGCGCTGCAATGCGCATGCGCGACGGCGCCGGGCGATGCGCCCGGCGCCGCGCGCGTCTACTGCCCAGGCAGGCGCGGGCTTACAGCGCGTCGCGCTTCTGCAGCTCCGCGCGGAAGGCGTCCAGCGCGGCCTTGCCGTCGTGGCCCGCCTTGTCGGCGGATTCGACCCAGCGCTGGTACAGCGGCTCGGCGGCATCGCGCCAGGCTTTCTTCTGCTCCGGCGTGATCGAGACGATCGTGTGACCGCCCATGGCCTCGAGCCGCGGCTTGCCGCCGTCCTCGTTCTCGCCCCAGGCGGCGCCGACCTTGGCCGCCCATTCGTTGTTGCAGTGGTCGTCGATGACCTTCTTCTGCGTCGCGGAGAGCTTGTCGTACCAGCCGGGGTTCATCACCCAGACGAAGGTCGACGCGTACAGCGTCTGGTCGTTGTGGTATTTCACGACCTTGTCGATGCCGAAGGTGATGATCGACTCCCACGGGAAGACGATCGCGTCGGCGACGCCCTTCTCCAGCGCGTCGCGCGCCTCCGGGGCCGAGACCTGCACGTTGGTCGCGCCCAGCAGCGACATGAACGCCGCCATCGTGCCGTTCGACGGGCGGATCTTCATGCCCTTGATCTGCGAGGGCTCGGTGATCGGCTGCTTCGAATGCATCGTGCCCGTGTGCACGTGGGCGAAGCAAAGCTTCACGTCCTTCATCTCGGTCTTGGCGTACGGGCGATACCAGGCGTCGAGCGCCGCCGAGCCGCGCGCCGCGTTGCCGATCAGCGTGGGCAGTTCGCCGATCGCGATCATCGGGAAGCGCCCCGCCTGGTAGCCGGGGTTCACCCAGGTCATGTCGGCGATGCCGTCGCGCGCCATATCGTAGTGGTCGGCCGCCTTGCCGAGCTGCTGCGCCGGGAAGAACACGACCTTGATCGAGCCGTTCGAGGCGGCCTCGACCGACTTGCCCCACGGCTCGAAGCCGAGCTTGGCGAGCGGATGCGTCGGCGGCAGCCAGTTGGCGAAACGCAGCTCGACGGGCTTGTCCTGCGCGGTGGCCGGGGCGGGACTGGCGAGTGCGGCGGCCAGCGCGGCGGCCACGGCAGCGGCGATCGGCGTCCGGAAGGTGCTCATCGCAGTGTCTTCTCCTCGATGTTCTAGTGCGGGGATAGCGCGCCAAAGTCGGCGTCAGCGGGACAGTACTATATCTTTCGAGCGCGAAGTCCGCGGCTTCTTCATCCAGACGATCGGCTTGGCCACCGGCGGCAGCGGGACGATGCCGGCCTGCTCGAGCGTTTTCTCGAGCTGGCGTCCCTCGGGTTCGGCCAGTGCGGCGGTGATGGCGGCCCGCAGCTCCTGCGCGGCGGCGACCGTCGGCGGCGTTTCCGAATGCAGCGCGCGGTCGACGAGCGTGTCGAAGATCCGCGCGTAGCTGGCGCGGCCGCGGCGATACGTGTCGCCGTAGCCCTTGAGCACGCGCGGCAGCTCGGCGAGCGCCGCGCCGAAGGCCGGCGACGCGGGCAGCAGACGGGCGAGCGCGTCGAGCCAGCGCTCGATGGCGGCCTGCTCCTCCCGGAAGCGCAGCGAAGCGCGTCGCAGTCGGCGCATCTTCGCGAGCGTGCGAAGCATCAGGAAACCGGTGACGGTCGTGCTCGGCAGATGCATGCCGCGGTTCAGCGTCTCGAGCCTGCCGTTCCTGACGGCCCAGTCGCGCAGCCGCTTGCCGAGCGACTCGGGCAGCACCGACGCGAGCTCGTCGACCCCCGGCTTGAGGTACTCGACGACGCGCACGATCTCGCCTTCGCGCGCGCGCGACTCGTCGCGGATGCGCTCGACGCGGCTGCGTCGCGATTTCAGGTCGGCCACGCGGATGACGTCCTCGTAGGTCATCCACAGCGCGAGGTGGCGCGCCGCCTCGGCGAGCGCCTGCGCGACCGTCGGCTGGCCCTGCGCGTCGCCGGCGGCCGCCGCGATGCGCTGGAGTCGTTCGACGTACTGGCGTGCATACGGAGCGTCCTGGTAGTCGATCGTGCGCACGACGCCGTGCGCGGCGTGCTCGCGCATCGAGGCGGGCAGCGTCGCGAGCAGCGGTGCCCAGACCTCGGGCGTCGTCCGGGCGTCGGGTCCCGCGGCGGCGAAGGCCTCGCGCGCGGCGCCGCCGGCCACCGCTTCGTACGCTGCGCCGAAACCGGCCAGGCTCGTCTCGACGCCGACGCCGCCGTCGCGGATCACCCGTTCGCACACGTCGCGCGACCAGGGCAGCACGCCGCAGCCCGCGAGCGCGCCGAACATCACGGCGCTGATCACCGTTCGGTGCTCGGCGGCGAGCGCGGCCATGTCGAGCGTGACGTATTTCGCCGACAGGCGCCGGGCGGCCGCGTGGGCGAGCGCGTCGTCGAAGCGACCGTCGCCCATCTGCATCTTTTCCTGCGTCGTGTAGACGCGACTCGACGAAGCGATCAGCGTCGTGCGCTTCGGATGAACGAAGCCGCGCTCGATCGTGCGCGCGGCCTCCAGCAGTTCGCTGGCGACGACGACGTCGACGCCGCCGGGCATCGGACTGAG
Organism: Zeimonas sp.; assembly: GCA_035303885.1. Classification (GTDB taxonomy): domain Bacteria; phylum Pseudomonadota; class Gammaproteobacteria; order Burkholderiales; family Burkholderiaceae_E; genus Zeimonas. The sequence goes on from DATGRE010000340.1 coordinate 20,098, forward strand.
CGCGAACACGGGTTGCGCGCCCTCGGGGGCCGGCGTGCGCATCAGCTCGATGTAGTAGCTGGTGGAGCCGGTGCGTTGCGCCACGCCGGGAACCGAGGTCGCCTGTACCGGCAGGCCCTGGTCGAGCGCACAGGTGACGATCCAGTCGTTCAGCACCCCGCCGCCTTCGCCGCCGAGCGCGGCGATCAGGATCGTGAGAGGGCGGTTCTCGTTCATGTCGTCAGGCCGGTTGCAGCGCGCCGATGATCGCCTGGCGCACGCGCGCCTTGAAGCGATCCCAGCGGCTGGGGTTCGAGATGATCTCCGCGCGCCAGAACGACGGGCACAGCGTGGCCGCGTGCGCGACCTCGCCGCACAGCCCGCAGCCGACGCAGTCGTTCGTGACGTGCGCCACGGGATCGACCTTCAGCGGGTCGGTCGGCGTCTTCACGGTGAGCGTGGGACAGCCCGAGAGCCGGATGCACGAGTGGTCGCCGGTGCAGGTGTCCTCGTCGACGCCGAATCGCGTGCGCACGACGCGCTTGCCTTCGGCGAGCATCTTCGCGCGCAGCGGCTTGATCCGCCGCTGGCGCTCGAGCTGGCACTCGCCGTCGGCGATGATCACCTTCAGCCCGTCGTACGACGACGTGAGCGCCTCTTTCAGCGTCTGCTTCACCTTGCCGACCTTGTAGTTGTCGACGGTGCGCATCCACTTCACGCCCATGCCCTTCAGCGTGCTCTCGATCGTCACCTCGGTCGGCGTGGCGCTCGTGCCTTCGGCGACCCGCCGCGCTTCCGACGTCGGCGTGGAGATGACCTCCTGCGTGCCGGTGGCCGACGTGTAGCCGTTCTTCATGATGACGAGCACGCCGTCGCCTTGGTTCAGCAGCGCCGACGAAACGCCGGAGATCAATCCGTTGTGCCAGAAGCCGCCGTCGCCCATGATCGCGATCGGCCGCTTCGCCAGGAAGTTCTTCACCCCGGCGCTGCTCGCCAGGCTCATCCCGTAGCCGAGGATCGAGTTGCCGAACGAGAAGGGCGCGAAGGTGGCGAACGAGTGGCAGCCGATGTCGGTGGAGACGTGCAGCTTGCCGATCTCCTGTTCGACGAGCTTCAGCGCCGAGAACACCGGACGCTCGGGGCAGCCGGTGCAGAAGTTCGGTGGACGCCCCGGCAGCAGGCCCTTGAATTCCTCGGCGGCCTGCTCGCGCAGCAGGTCGACCTCGCGCAGCAGCTCGTCGGCGCCGCCGCGCGGCAGCTCGGGCGCGTGCTCGGCGAGGAAGCGCGAAAGCCCGCGCAGGATCAGCTCGGCGGTGTATTCGCCGCCCATCGACAGCAGGTCCTTGCCGTGCAGCTTCGTCTGCAGGTCGGCACGGCGCAGGATCGCGCTGATCTCCTGCTCGATGAAGTCGGGCTGGCCTTCCTCCACGAGCAGCACGGCGCGCTTGCCGGCGAAGAACTGCGTGATCTGCTCCGGAACGAGCGGGTAGACGACGTTCAGGTTCAGGATCGGGATCTGCGTGTCGCCGAACGAGTCGGCCAGCCCGAGCGTCTGCAGCGCGCGGATCAGGTTGTTGTAGAGGCCGCCCTGCACGACGATGCCCAGTTCGCTGCGCGGCCCTTCGAAGAGCTCGTTGAGCGCGGCCTCGGTGATGTAGCGCCGCGCGGCCGGCATGCGCACCTCGTGCTTGAGCTTCTCGTGCTGGAAGGTCACCGGCGGATGCGACAGGCGTGCGTAGTCGAAGTCCGCCGGCTCGGTTTGGAGCTCGCGGGTCGAGATGCGCGGCTTGCGGTTGTCCTTGCAGACGAAGCTGCCGCGCACGTGGCAGGCGCGGATGCGCAGCTGCAGCATCACCGGCGTGTTCGACGCTTCCGACAGCTCGAAGCCCTGCTCGACCATGCGCACGATGGTCGGCAGGTTCGGCCGCGGGTCGAGCAGCCACATGCCCGATTTCATCGCGAAGGCGTGCGTGCGTTCCTGGATGACGCTGGCGCCTTCGCCGTAGTCTTCGCCGACGACGATCAGCGCGCCGCCCATCACGCCGGGCGAGGCGAGGTTCGACAGCGCGTCGGACGCGACGTTGGTGCCGACCACGGACTTCCAGGTGACGGCGCCGCGCACCGGATACATGATCGACGCGCCGAGCATCGCGGCCGCCGACGCCTCGTTCGTGCACGCCTCGACGTGCACGCCGAGCTCGTCCATGTAGTCGCGCGCCTGCACCATGACGTCGAGCAGATGCGAGACCGGCGCGCCCTGGTAGCCGCCGACGTAGGTGACGCCGGACTGCAGCAGCGCCTTGGTGACGGCGAGAATGCCTTCGCCGTGGAAGGTTTCGCCATTGCCGAGCGCGAGCGAGCGGATCTCGCTGCGGAAGGATCGTTCCACTTGTGAAGACTCCCGGAGGATGGGGGATCGGGAGGGACGGCGGGGAGGGCGCGATCGCGCAGGAACTCCCGCGGTCGCCCTTGATCGGGGATTACGTTAAACGTACAGTTTCCATTCGTCAAATGGATTCTGAGAATCCGCTCTATTGATGCAGCGAATGGGAAGCCCGAGAACGTCCGCGACCGACCGGCGCATCCTCGCGCGGCTCGACCTGAATCTGCTGCGCGTGCTCGTCGCGATCGCCCGCTTCCGATCGGTCACCGAGGCCGGGCGCCATCTCGCGCTGAGCCAGCCCGCGACGAGCAACGCGCTCGCACGCCTGCGCGCGGCCTTCGGCGACCCGCTGTTCGTGCGCGCCGCCGGCGCGCTGATGCCGACGCCGCTCGCGGCGCGCATCGCTCCGCTCGTGGAGCGCCAGCTGCAGGAGCTCGCGGCCGCGCTCGCCGCGCCCGAGGCCTTCGAGCCGGCGAGCAGCGCGATCGAATGGCGGCTGTCGCTGTCGGACCTCGGCGAGATCGTCTTCCTGTCGGCGATCGTCGCGATGCTGCGCCGCGAAGCCCCGCACACGCGCCTGACGAACGCGTCGGTGCCGGTCGAGCGCGTCGCCGACGCGCTCGCGCGGCGCGAGATCGACCTGGCCGTCGGCATTCTCGAGCCCCGGCAGGCGGGGCTGCGGTCGGAGCTGCTCTTTCGCGAGCGCTACGTCGCGCTAGGGCGCGCCGACCATCCGCGCGAATGGCGCACGCGGCGCGGATTCGCGCAGGCGCCGCTGGTCGTCGCTTCGCCGACGGCGACGCACCACGCCGACATCGCCGAGCGCCTCGAACGGCATCGCCTGCACGACGGCATCGTCGTACGGGCGCGCCATTTCTCGACGCTGCCCGATCTCGTCGAGGGCGCCGGCCTGGTGGCGGTCGTTCCGGAGATGTTCGCGCGAATCGCCGCCAAGGGGCGGGCGCTCGCGACCTGGCCGCTGCCGCTCGACGCGCCGAGCTATGACGTGTGCATGGTCTGGCACGGCGGGAGCGACGACGACGGCGCGCAGCGCTGGCTGCGCGCGAAGGTGCTCGAACTGTTCCGGGCGGCGGGGCCCGACGCGCAGGGTTCCCGCCGCGCGCCCGCACGAGGACGGGCGCGTCGAGCGGCGGCGCGCTAGGCGCGCACAGGCGTGCGCCGGCGCGCCGCGCCGCCGGCGAGCGCAGCCAGGCCCAGGCCGAGCAGCAGGGCGGTGCCGGGCGTCGGCACGCCGCTGGGCGGCGGCGACTGCAGCAGGCTCAGGTCGAGCGAGACGCCCCCGACGTTGTCGTCGTAGCGCGAGTCGCTATAGATGAATCGCAGCGTCTGCGCGGTCTCGAGCGTGAACGTGAAGGGGCCCGCGTCCCGTGCGATGTCGAACGCCGTCTCCGCGGACTCCGTATTGCCGAAGCCGAGGGCGCTCGCGGAGGTGTTGAAGCTCGAGATCACGTTGTCGGCGCCGTCCACCAGCTCGTACGCCCACCGATAGCCGTTCGTGCAGTTCAGGCCATCCGTACATCCGCTGGAGAAGCCCCACACGTTGTACGCCGTGTAGTTCGCGCCGGGAGTCTCCTTTTCTTTGACCGGCGTGATCTGCCAGGTTCCAGCCTGAAGCGCGACTTCGTGGTCCAGCTTTTCGAAGACGGGCAGGTTGATGATTTCGGCGCTGGCGGATGCGCTGAGTACGCCGAGTGCGAGTCCCATGGCGATGGCCAGTCTCCGCATTGTCGAAGTTCCTCCTCCGTTGGCATCAGTCATGACTCGCGAATGACGGATGCAAGAACCGGGCCGATTGCGCTACGCTTCGCCGATGTCACGCAATTCTGCAACGTACGGAAGGACCGCTTCGAGACATGCGCCAGGCGATTCCGACGGCGGACGCACGCTTCGGCTGACGCGCGAGGAGCGGCGCTTCGTCGACTCCTTTCGCTCGACGGGCCGACGGGCGGCCCGCCAGGTCACGCGGGCGCATGCGCTCGCCGCGCTCGACGACGGGGTTTCCGTCGCGGCGATCGCCGCGGTTCTCGGCGTCGACCGCACGACGCTGTGGCGGCTGCGAAGCGTCGTCCAGGCGTACGGCGTCGGAGCGGTACTCGCGGGGCGTTCGACGCCCGGCCGGCCACCGACCTTTCCGCCCGAGGTCGTGCAGTGGGTGTGCCGGCGGGGGCGACGACTGGCGCGCGCCGGGACGCCGGCGTCACTGGCGCAGTTGCGCGACGCCGCGCAGCGGCACTGGGGGCTCGAGTCGCTCAGCCGCGAAACGGTCCGCCGCTGGCTGGCTCGGTATGAGGTTGCAGATTGCGAGACAGCGAACCGGGACGCTCGCGTCCGAGACTGCGCGTCGTAAGCGCGATGTAAGAATTCCCGACACCTGGCCCGCGCGCGATTGTGCGGGCTGCCGTGCGCGCTGCGAGCCTCACTTCGGCCGGATCGCGTCCGCCGTCCCCTGGATGAAGGCCTGGATCTTCACGACCTGTGCGGGCGTGAGCTTGCCGGTGAAGTCGGGCATTCCGTTCGATATCCGCCCGTTCGTGAAGACGAAGCGATCGAGCTCCGCGATCGTCTCCGTGGCCGAATAGCCGAGATTCGGGATGTTGCCGCCGCGGTCCACCCCCGGAACTCCGTGGCAGAACACGCAATTGCTCACGTAAAGCCCGGTGCCCTCCTTCACATGCGCCGGGTCGTATTTCACGCCCTGCAGCAGCGCGCCCTGACGGTACGCGACGAACTCGGGCATCTTCGCGTCGCCGTCGAGCGCGAAGGTGTAGACGGTGCCGGGTCCCTGGCGATCGGTCGCGCGTTGCGCGAGGCCATAGACGCCGCCCCAGCCCACGGCCACCGAGACGTATTGTTTGCCGTCGATCTCGTAGCTCATCGGCGCGGCGACGACGCCGGTGCCGGTGGCGGTTTCCCACAGCTTCGCGCCGTTCGCGGCATCGTAGGCGACGAGACGGCCGTCGGCGGTTCCCTGGAAGACGAGGTTGCCCGCGGTGACGAGCGTGCCGCCGTTCCACGGAGAGACGTGCTCCTGCCGCCAGACCTCCTTCTGCGCGACCGGATCCCAGGCGATCAACCGGCCGAAGGGCTGGCTCTTCGGCGGTTCGGCATTGATGAACATCGCCGTGTTCCAGCCCAGACCCGAATGAGGCCGGCCGGCTAGGTTGGCGTTGAACGACCACTCCTTGTCGTCCATCAGGCTGAGCGGGATGTTCTGCGCCGGCAGATAGACGAGACCGGTGAGCGGGCTGTAGGACATCGGATGCCAGTTGTGCGCGCCGAAGGGTCCGGGAATGCTGTCGCGCGCCGCGTCGGTGCCGCGCGCCGCGGCGATCTCGACCGGCCGTCCGTTCTCGTCGTAGCCGGTCGCCCAATTCACGTCGACGAAGTTCTTCGCCGAGATCAGCTTGCCGTTCATACGGTCGATGACGAAGAAGAAGCCGTTC
>DATGRE010000341.1:0-8294 GCA_035303885.1 Zeimonas sp.
TCGCCGCCCGACAACGAGCCGACCGGCGAACGCGCGCGTTCGGGGGCGAAGAGAAACCGTTCCAGATAGCTCATCGCGTGCGTGCGCCGGCCGCCGATCTCGATCCATTCGGAGCCGGGGCTGATCGTCTCGACGAGCGTCGCCGAGTCGTCGAGCTGCGCGCGCAGCTGGTCGAAGTACGCGACCTGCAGGTTGGTGCCGATCTGCACGACACCCGAATCGGGTGCGATCTCGCCGAGCATCAGCCGAAGCAGCGTCGTCTTGCCGGCGCCGTTCGGTCCGACGAGACCGACGCGATCGCCGCGCTGCACGATCGCGTCGAAGTCGCGAACGACGACGCGCTCGCCCCACGCCTTGGTGACGCCGGCGAGCTCGACGACGCGCCTGCCCGAGCGCTCGCTCGCGTCGACCGCGAGGGCTGCCCGCCCGAGCCGTTCGCGCCGGGCGGCTCGCTCGCGCCGCAGCTGCTCGAGCCGTCGAACGCGGCCCTCGTTGCGCGTGCGCCGCGCCTCGACCCCCTTGCGGATCCACGCTTCCTCCTGCGCGAGCAGCTTGTCGAACTTCGCGTCGGCGACGGCCTCGGCGGCGAGCTCGTCGTTCCTGCGGCGCTGGTACTCGGCGAAGCTGCCCGGATACGAACGCAGCCGCCCGCGGTCGAGCTCGACGACGCGCGTGGCGACGCGGTCGAGGAAGCGTCGGTCGTGCGTGACGACGATGAGCGTGCCGCGCCAGGCGACGAGCAGTTCCTCGAGCCAGGTGATCGACTCGATGTCGAGATGGTTGGTCGGCTCGTCGAGCAGCAGCAGCTCGGGTTCGGCGACGAGCGCACGGGCGAGTGCGACGCGCTTGCGCATGCCGCCCGAGAGCTCGGACACGCGGCGCGCGCCGTCGAGTCCGAGCCGCGTGAGCACGTTGTCGATGCGGTGCACGACGGTCCATGCGTCTTCGGCCTCGATGCGCGCCTGCAGCGTGGCCAGGCGCTCGAGCGCCGCTTCGCCCGACTGCGTGCCGCGAGCGAGCGCGTCGGCCAGCGTCTCGTATTCGCCGATCAGCTTCGCGTGTCCGGCCAGGCCTTCGGCGACGGCCTCGAAGACGCTGTGCGACTCGTCGAGCGACGGCTCCTGCGCGACATAGGCGACCGACAGACCGCTGCGGCGCGCGATCTCGCCGTCGTCGAAGGCGATCAGTCCGGCGATGCCGCGCAGCAGTGACGACTTGCCGCTGCCGTTGCGGCCGATCAGCGCGACGCGTTCGCCGGCTTCGATCGAGAAATCGACGCCACGCAACAGCGCGACGTGCCCGTAGGCGAGATCGACGTCGCGCAGCGTCAGCAGCGACATCGCTTCATCGCGTTCAGCCGCTCGAGCGGCCGCTGCGCGCCGTCTTGCGTGCGGGTGCGGATCGAGCGGCGCTCGTCGCGTTCGCGGTCCGGGCCGCGCCCTGCCGTCCTTTCGCCTGCTGCGCCTTCTTCGATGCGCCGCGCGCCGATCCGCGCGCGCCGCGCCCGGCCTGTCCGGCCTTGTTCGCCGCGATGCGCAGGCGCAGCGCATTGAGCTTGATGAAGCCGCCGGCGTCGGCCTGGTCGTAGGCGCCTTCGTCGTCCTCGAAGGTCGAGATGCGCGCGTCGAACAGCGAGTCGGGCGAGCTGCGCGCGACGACGATCGCGTTGCCCTTGTACAGCCGCAGCGTCACCGTGCCGTTGACGTTGCGTTGCGTGTGGTCGATCAGCACCTGCAGCGCTTCCCGCTCGGGCGACCACCAGTAGCCGTTGTAGATCAGGGTCGCGTAGCGCGGCATCAGGTCGTCCTTCAGGTGCGCCACTTCGCGATCGAGTGTCAGCGATTCGATCGCCCGGTGCGCGCGCAGCAGCACGGTGCCGCCCGGCGTCTCGTAGCAGCCGCGCGATTTCATCCCGACGTAGCGGTTCTCGACCAGGTCCAGGCGTCCGATGCCGTGCCGGCCGGCGCGTGCGTTCAGCTCGGCAAGCAGCTCGTGCGCCTTCATCCGCCGCCCGTCGATGGCGACGAGATCGCCCTGGCGGAACTCGAGCTCGATGTCCTCGGGCTTGTTGGGTGCCTTCTCGGGCGCAACGGTCAGCCGCCACATGCCCTTGGCCGGCGGTTCGCGTGCCGGATCCTCGAGCACGCCGCCTTCGTAGGAGATGTGCAGCAGGTTCGCGTCCATCGAGAACGGCGCCTCGCCCCGGCGCTTCTTGAAGTCGACCGGGATGCCGTTGGCGTCGGCGTAGGCGAGCAGCTTGTCGCGCGAGAGGAGATCCCATTCGCGCCACGGCGCGATGATGCGCACGTTCGGCATCAGCGCGTACGCGCCGAGCTCGAAGCGCACCTGGTCGTTGCCCTTGCCGGTGGCGCCGTGCGCGATCGCGTCGGCGTTCTCGCGGCGCGCGATCTCGACCAGCCGCTTGGCGATCAGCGGCCGCGCGATCGACGTGCCCAGCAGGTACTCGCCCTCGTAGACGGTGTTGGCGCGGAACATCGGGAAGACGAAGTCGCGCACGAACTCCTCGCGCAGGTCCTCGATGTAGATCTTGCGCACGCCGAAGCGCTGCGCCTTCTCGCGGGCGGGCTCGAGCTCCTCGCCCTGGCCGATGTCGGCGGTGAAGGTGATCACCTCGCAGCCGTAGGTGTCCTGCAGCCACTTGAGGATCACCGAGGTGTCGAGGCCACCGGAATACGCGAGGACCACCTTCCGCACTTCGCTCATTTGTGCGCCGCCGTGTGCAGTGAAAAACCGTCGATTATAAGGTGGAGGGGAAGGGGTGAAGGGTGCGCACGGACGTCCCGCATTCCGGGGTCTGGCTTCGTGCGAGTGCGTCGGGGCCTCGAAGTGGCGGTTTTCGTGCGTTTCGGCTCGCGCAAACCTCGGCGTGCAGCGAATCCGGGTTTGACCACGTTTGCGTGGACAGGTTGGCGTTTTCGTCTTCAAGGCGGTTCGGGTTGCTGTGCCGCACACTTGTCCACCGGTAGCGTGGCGCATGCCATGAGGACGCCGCCGGCTCTTCGACGCGCTGGGTGCAACCCGCGGTTCTCGGCACGGGCTGCAGCGGTGGTGCCTCTCTGCGCGGGCGGGGCGCCGGGTCTCGCATGCCGCCGGCTCCGCAGGTGCGTCTCCGCGCGGGCGGGACGCCGAGGCGGCGGTGCGCTGCGTGGCGGCGTGGAGGCGGTGTGCCGCGTGGTGGGACCGAGGCCGCGGTACGCCGTGCCGCGGGACCGAGCCCGCTGGTACGCCACGTCGGCCGGCAACGTCCCGAAAAGCGGGCGATTCGCCGCATGCTCGGGGCGGCTCGCGTCCGATGTCCCGATCGCCGGGCATTTCTCCCCATGAAAGTACTTGCGTGCCGATAAACGCCCGGAGAACGGGAGTTCGGGCTTGACCCGTTTCCGTGGACGGATTGGCGTTTTCGCCTTCGAGGCGGTTCGAGTTGCTGCGCCGCAGACGAGTCGCTGCGCAGACGTGCCCCTGCGCCGCGGAATTGTCCACCGGCGGCGTGGCGCACGCCACGCAGACGCCGCCGGTGGGCAAGTCGTGTTCGACGCGTGGGTGCGACGTGTGGTTCTCGCGGTTCCCGCGGTTCTCGTTCTGGTGGCTCCTTTCGAAGTTTCCGGCGAGCGATAGCCCAAGGCGCCATGGTGCCGGCGTGGGCCGTACCAACTCTCGATGGAGGGAAACAGCGGAACAGCGCAGTCGCCCCTGGGGCTCCCGGCTGAGCGCTTCCTTGCCGGGTAGGCCTACCGGCGTTGCGCCGGCGTGTGGCGGGGATTCGACGACGTGAAGACGCGCGGCGTCGACGACATCCGGATCGCCGTCACCGACGACTTGAAGGGCAGTGGCGAGGCGCTCGAAGCGGTGTTCTTCGGCGCACTTCCAGTGACGACGTGGCGAACGAGCCGGCCGGCGCTGCGAAACACCACCGCCGATTGGGTACGGCCGGCGATCCGGCGCGGGGCGATGTGAACGAGTTCGCGATGCCCCACGGCGATCGATGCACCAGACCCGCCTCCCTATTAAGATGCGGCCCCGACTTGCCCACCGCGGCGGTCGTTCGTCGCAAGCGACGCCTGCCGCCGTGGACAAGCCTCGGAGCGGCCTCTCACACGAAAAAGGCGGATCCCTGCTCGCTTCGGGCGCCGGAGTCCCGCATCCCGGGCGTTTTGCCTCGTGCGAGTACGGTCGCGCCCTCGCAGTGTCGCCTTTCGTGCGCTTCGGCTCGCGTAAACCGCAGCGTGAAGCGAATCGCACGAACGGCAGGCGTTTTCCGCTGGGTCGCCGTGGCGAGCGGAGCCCGGCCGCCGGCTGCCGGGAACATCCCCGCGCCCCGACCCGCGGTCGAGGTTTCCGCGCCCGGCCCGCGGTCGAGGCTTCCCCCCTTCTCCCTTCCCCCTTCTCTTCCTCAAGCCGGCAGCTCGATGAAAAACGTCGATCCCCGGCCCGGTTCGCTGCGCAGTCCCGCGCGTCCGCCGTGCAGCTCCGCGACGCGGCGCACGATGGCGAGCCCCAGTCCCGAGCTGCCGCGCCGTTCCCGATGGCGGCTCGCCTGGTAGAAGCGCTCGAAGATCCACGGTTGGTCCTCGACGGCGACGCCGGGGCCGTCGTCGTCGACTTCGATGCGCACCGCGCCCTCGCTTCGCACGGCGCGCACCCGGACGCCGCCGCCCGACGGCGTGACCCGCAGCGCGTTGTCGAGCAGGTTCGACAGCGCGCGCTCGACGAGCGCCGCATCGGCGCGGGTGAGCGGCAGCCCGTCGGGATAGTCGACGTCGAGCGTGACCTCGGCCTGCTGCGCGATGGCCGCGAAGCGCTGCACGACGTCGTCGGCGAGCTCGCCGATCGCGATCGGTTCGGGTTGCGGGCGAAAGTCGGGATCGTCCAGGCTGGCCAGGTCGGCGAGCGTGTCGGTGAGCCGGCGCAGCTGCTGCGCATTGTTGGCGGCGCGCGCGAGCAGGTGCTGCTGCGTCTCGGGCGACAGCGTGTCCTGCTTGAGGCGGATCGTCTCGAGCTGTCCGATCAGCGCGGTGAGCGGGGTGCGCAGATCGTGCGAGACGCTGGCCACCATCTCGCGGCGCTTGGCGTCGACGGTGCGCACGCGCTTGGTTTCCTCGCCGAGCCGGTCGAAGGCTTCGCGGAAGGTGCGGCCGAGCTGGCCGATTTCGTCGTCGCGCTCGCTGTCGGGGAAGAAGCCCTCGCGCAGCGCGTCGGAGAAGCCCGAATTGCGAACCCGCTCCACGGCGCGAGTGAGGGCCGTGAGCGGGCGGGTGAGCAGCGAGATCATCGCGATCGTCAACAGCGAGCCGATGCCGATCGTCAGCAGTGCGACGGCGGCGGCCGTGCGGAACGCGTAGTTCTCGAGCATCTCGGGCATCGCCGTCTCGAAGCTCGCCTGGCGCGCGACGACGTACAGCCATCCGCGCACGGCTCCGTCGTGGAGCACCGGCTGGCCCGCGACGAGCGATCGCACGCCCGGAAAGTCGGGGTCGTCGGAGACGGCGGGCGCTTCCGTGTCGGTTCGCATCGCCTGCTCGAGCGGCGCGAGGTCGACGCGATAGTCGGGCGGAAACGCCTGGCGCTGCCCGGAGCTCGCCAGCACGCGTCCCTCGCGATCGAGCAGATACAGGCCGGTGTGCGGCGTGTAGAGGGTGTACTGGCGCAGCCTCGCGCCGAAGCCGGGCGGATCGGCGAGATAGTCGCGCCAGAGCTCGGGATGCGTCTGGACGATGCGCTGCACGAAGACGCGGCTCTTCGCGTACATCCAGTCGTTGTAGTACTGGCGCACCGACGCGTGCATCACGATCGCGAGCAGGGCCGCCATCACCAGCCCGAAGCCGGTGACGAGCAGCAGCACGCGCGTGCGCAGCGATCTCACGACCGGTTCGCGAAGCGGTAGCCGACTCCCCGTACGGTGAGCACGTAGCGCGGCCGGGCCGGGTCGGCTTCGATCTTCCCGCGCAGACGGTTGATGTGCGTGTTGACCGTGTGCTCGTAGCCTTCGAAGGTCGTTCCCCAGACGGCGTCGAGCAGCTGCAGCCGGGTGAAGGCGCGTCCGGGATTTCGCGCGAAGTGCACGAGCAGGTCGAATTCCTTCGCGGTGAGCGCCACCGGCCGGCCGGCCAGGCGAACCTCGCGGCTCGCGCAATCGATCTGCAGCTCGTCGAAGTCGATCTGCTCGGCGCCGCCCTCGGTGGTCGGCTGTGCGGTCGGCGTGTGCATCTCGAGCCGGCGCAGCATCGCCTTCACGCGCGCCTGCAGCTCCGGGATCGAGAACGGTTTGGTGAGATAGTCGTCGGCGCCGAGCTCGAGACCGAGCACGCGATCGAGCTCGGTGGAGCGCGCGGTGAGCATCAGCACCGGCGTGGCGACGCGGTTCATCCGCAGCGCGCGCACGATGTCGAGCCCGTCGCGCGACGGCAGCATGACGTCGAGCACGACGAGATCGTAGCGGCCGGAGCTAGCCGCTTCGTAGCCGGCCGCACCGTCGTGCACGCAGTCGACCTGCAGGGCGAGGTCGCGCAGATGCATCGCGATCAGCTCGGCGATGTCCGACTGGTCCTCCACGACGAGGATGCGCTTCTCCATCGATCCAGAATAGCAAAGGGCGGCCCGGGTCGGCACGCCGGATGCGGGGCCGAAACCGCGCCGTGATCGAATCGTGATCCGGGCGCGATCCGGCACGGATGTCGGACGGGCACACTGGCCGCGTGACCGCCGACGCCACGATTCTCGAAGCGCCCGTCGAGGGCGCCGCAACCCGGCCCGTTCCGTGTCCGCCCAAGGCGCCGTGCCGCAACGCCCGCCGCGACGGCGCTGCCGATGTCCCCGGCCGCAGCTTCTCCGAACGGCTGCCGCAGTCGGCACCGCCACCGTCGTCGGCGCCGATCGACCCGGTCACGGCGGCCGAGCTCGCGTCGCATCGCGGCGCGATGCTGCGCTTCGCCCGCCAGCGCATCCGCGACGACGACCTCGCCGAGGACGCCGTGCAGGAAGCGCTGGTGGCGGCGATCGCCAACCGCGCGTCGTTCCAGCGGCAGTCGGCCGTGCGCACCTGGCTCATCGGCATCCTGCACCACAAGATTCAGGACACTTTCCGTCGCGAGGGACGCTACGTTCCGATCGACGAGGGCGACGGTTCCATCGGAGCCGGTGCGCTCGAGCGCTTCGCGACGGCGCAGCGCGGCCCGCAGGACGATCCGGCCGAGCGCGTCGCGACCGCCCGTCTCGGGGAGGCGGTGCTCGATGCGATCGAGGAGCTGTCGCCGCCGCTGCGCGAGGTGTTCGTGCTGCAGGTGCTCGACGGCCTTTCCACGGCCGAGGTCTGCCGCCAGCTCGGGATCACCGAAGCGAACTGCTGGGTCCGCCTGCACCGCGCGCGCCGCCGCCTGGCCGCGCGAATGCGCGATCATCTCGTCTGACGAAGGGAAGGCGAACGAAACGGGAGATCCGAATGAACGCGCATGCGGATGCGGATACGACGCTCAGGGTGGCCCAAGCGGTACGCGATGCGTGTCGCCAGGCAGTGGCCGAGGCCTGGGAAGACGCCGGCGTGCAGGGGCTGTGCGTCGAGGGACGCTGCGAAGTGGCGATCGGCGCGATCGAGCGCCTGAACCTCGTCGAACTCGTCGAATCCGCGCTTGCGGCCGGCGGCGCATCGAGCGCAGGCGGCGCAGCCGGCTGAACGCGAGCGGCTCGTCGCGAAGCCGGTCGGCGCGATCGTTGCCGGCGCCCGTCGGGCCGCGAAGGCAGACGCTTGCGCCGGGCTATTGCGTGACGCGCCCGAGCAGCAGGTATTCGATCAGCGCTTTTTGCGCGTGCAGGCGGTTCTCCGCCTCGTCCCAGACGACCGACTGCGGCCCGTCGATGACCTCCGCGCTCACTTCCTCTCCACGATGCGCGGGCAGGCAATGCATGAACAGCGCATCGGGCTTGGCCATGCGCATCATGTCCGCGTCGACGCACCAGTCGGCGAAGGCGCGCCGACGCTGTTCGTTCTCCGCCTCGAAGCCCATGCTGGTCCAGACGTCGGTCGTCACCAGGTCGGCGCCGTCGCAGGCCTGCATCGGATCCTCGAACTGCTCGACGCGCCCGCCGAAGCGGCCGGCGCGTTCGGGTTCGATCTCGTAGCCGGGCGGCGTCGAGACGCGCACCTCGAAGTCGAGCAGCTCCGCGGCCTGCAGCCAGCTGTTGCAGACGTTGTTCGAGTCGCCGATCCACGCCACCTTCTTCCCGGCGATCGGTCCGCGGTGCTCGATGAACGTGTAGATGTCGGCCAGGATCTGGCACGG
>DATGRE010000342.1:0-6468 GCA_035303885.1 Zeimonas sp.
CTTCCCGGGCTGAGGCCCGGGAAGTTTCGGCGAAGGCTAACGTCCGCGAGAGCGGACGTTAAGGCGGCGAAGCCGCCGGCCGGAGCCAAAACGTGGCCGACGAAGTCGGTTTCGGCGAAGGCTGACGTCCGCGAGAGCGGACGTCAAGGCGGCGAAGCCGCCGGCCGGAGCCAAAACTTGGCCGACGAAGTCGGTTTCGGCGAAGGCTAACGTCCGCGAGAGCGGACGTTAAGGCGGCGAAGCCGCCGGCCGGAGCCAAAACTTGGCCGACGAACTAGGAGAAGGGAGAAGGGGGAAGGGAGAAGGGGAAAAGCCTCATCCAGGGGTAGCGCCCCGGCATTCGAACTCTTCACGTCCCGCAAGGTGCCGACCATGGAACGCGAACAAGCCGCCAAATTCCTGCACGACCTGCTCAAGCTGATGCTCTCGCGGAACGGCTCGGACCTGTTCCTCACAGCCGATTTCCCGCCCGCGTTCAAGATCGACGGCCGCGTGCAGCCCGTGTCGAACACGCCGCTCAGCCCCCAGCACACGGTGGAGCTCGCCCGTGCGCTGATGAACGACAAGCAGGCCGCCGAGTTCGAGGCGCACAAGGAGGTGAACTTCGCGATCAGTCCGGCCGGCATCGGGCGCTTCCGCGTCAATGCCTTCATGCAGCAGAACCGGGTGGGCATCGTGCTGCGCACGATCAACACCGAGATTCCGACCTTCGAGCAGCTGCAGCTGCCGCTGCTGCTGCGCGAGCTCGCGCTCACCAAGCGCGGGATGATCATCGTCGTCGGTGCCACCGGATCGGGCAAGTCAAACACGCTCGCGGCGCTGATCGGGCATCGCAACGAGAATTCGCACGGCCACATCGTGACGATCGAGGACCCGGTGGAGTTCGTGCACCCGCACCGCAACTGCATCGTTACGCACCGGGAAGTGGGCGTCGACACCGAGAGCTGGGAGGTGGCGCTGAAGAACACGCTGCGCCAGGCGCCCGACGTGATCATGATCGGCGAGATCCGCGACCGCGAGACGATGGAGCACGCGGTGGCGTTCGCCGAAACCGGTCACCTGTGCCTGGCCACGCTGCACTCGAACAGCGCCAACCAGGCGCTCGACCGGATCATCAATTTCTTCCCCGAGGAGCGGCGCGCGCAGCTGCTGATGGACCTGTCGCTGAACCTGAAGGCGATCGTCTCGCAGCGGCTGATCCCGTCGCTCGGCGGCAAGGGCCGGGTGCCCGCCGTCGAGATCATGCTGAACTCTCCGTTGATCGCCGACCTGATCTACAAGGGCGACGTCGGCGGGATCAAGGAGATCATGAAGAAGAGCCGCGAGCTCGGCATGCAGACCTTCGACCAGGCGCTTTTCGACCTGTTCGAGGCCGGACGCATCAGCTACGACGACGCGTTGCGCAATGCGGATTCGGTCAACGATCTGCGGTTGAACATCAAGCTGAACAGCAAGCGCTCGGAGCGCGATCTCGCACGCAACACCGAGCACCTGGGCATCGTCTGAGCGGCGATCCCAGGCAGGGCCGGGCGGGCTTCAGTCCCGGTGACGGAAGCGGATGCGGCCCTTGGTCAGGTCGTACGGCGACAGCTCCATCGTGACGCGGTCGCCGGGCAGCACGCGGATGCGGTGCTTCTTCATCTTGCCGGCCGCGTAGGCCGAGACTTCGACGCCGTTGTTCAGCGTCACGCGAAAGCGCGTATCCGGCAGCACTTCGGCGACGACGCCTTCCATTTCGATCAGTTCTTCCTTTGCCATTTGACACTCCTGTTTGAAACGCGTCGCGCCCGGCATCGAAGCCGCGGCGACGTCGCGCAGCGCGCTCGCGTGGCTTCGACGCTCTGTCGGGTACGGCAATTCTCGTGCCGAGGGGGAATCCCTCGACGCCAAGGCGGCGCGAAACGCGGTTATTCCGCTGCCCATGAAGGGCGTTCGCGTCCGGAGGGTCGCCGACCGCCGAGACGCCGACAGGTCGGCCGGCGGCGCGCTGGTGAAGCTAAACGATTGATTATACTCGAGAAGCCCCGGTCTTACCAGCTTCGTTTGCGTCGTCCCGGTCGATCGTCTATAACACCCCCCCATGCCGTACCCGGGGTTTCTGCGTCTCCTGCTGCGAGGCGTCTCTCGCCTGTTCCGCCTGCAGGGTTCCACCCCCCTGATTTTCGCGTTCGCCTGCCTGGCCGCGGCTGCCGCACACGCCGATACCGTTTATCTGCACAATGGCGATCGGCTCACCGGGCGCATCCTGCACCTGTCGCCTGACGCGCTCACGCTGGAGACGACGTGGGCGGGCGAGATGAAGATCCGTCGCTTCGAAATCCGCGCGATCGAGACCGACAAGCCGGTCCTGGTGCTGCGCGAGCGCACCGAGCACACCGAGTGGGCACAGATCCTGCCCGGCGAGCCCGGGCGCATGCTCATCCGGCCTGCCTCACCCGAGGAAGTGTTCGGACAAGCTCCGGCCGAAGGCGACCCGACCGTCTCCGAACCGGAGGAACCGCCGCAGGCCGAGCCGCTCGAGATCGCGTCGCGTTCGATCCGATACATCAATCCGAAGCCGGAGGAAAGCGGCGAGGGCGTATCCCGCGACGGCCGCGTCACGCTGTCGGGTGCGATCGTGCGCGGCAACAGCGAAGGCGAGCGCCTGTACGTCGAGTCCGACTTCAACACCCGCGCGCGCGACTGGCGCTACTCGCTCGGCTTCAAGGCGAGGCGCGAGCGCGACGTGGGCAATCTGGTCGCGTCGAACTGGCTGTTCTCGGGGAACTACGACCGCTTCCTTGCCGGCAGCTCGCACTTTCGCTACCTGCGCGCCTCGTTCGAGGACGACCGCTTCCGAGACATCGATCTGCGCAGTGCGATCGGGGCCGGCGTCGGCATGCAACTGCTGTCGACCGAGCGCACGCAGCTGTCGCTGCGCGGTGGTCTCGATGTGGTCGACCTGCGCCGGCTGCAGGGACCCGACGAAAGCTACCCCGCACTCGGCTGGGGCGTGAACTTCACGCGGCGCATTCCCTGGTTCTCGGCGGAGCTCTTCCACGACCAGACGGGCTTCTGGAACCTCGAGGATACGGGCCAGGTGACCGTGCGCAGCCGCAGCGGGATCCGCGTCCCGTTCGTGTCCGGGTTGACCGCGTCGCTGCAGCTGAACCTCGACTGGGAAGGCGAGCCGGCCGACGGACAGCGCGCGACGGATACGAGCTGGCTGATCGGGCTGGGCTATGCGTGGTGAACCGCGGGCGCGATCGCGCGTATTCCGCGCCGCGCATCCCGGTGTACGCGCATCCGGCCCCGTCCTCGTCCGATTCTTTGGCCGCGGCTGGTTCCGCGCCGTGGCGGCGACGCTCGCGGGCTGCGCGCTAAGCGCCTGCGTGGCCCTTGCGCCCGCGCCTGCCGGTCCTGCGGGCAACGACGAAACGCGCCGCGACGCCGGCGCGCGGGACGACGCGGAAGAAGCCGGCGCGCGGGGCGCGCGCACCTACTCGGGAACCTATTCGTGCGACGGCTGCGATCCGCGCCGGCTCACGGTGACGATCTTCGCCGACGGCCGCTATCGCCTGCGCGAGGTGCCGGAGCGGGGAGCGCCGCTCGACGAACAGGGTCGCTGGAGCGTCGGGTCGACCGCGTCCGACCGGCTCGTGCTCGAATCGGACGCCGGCGTGCGTGTGCTGCGGCGAACCGCGCCCGACGCGCTCGTGCTGGTCGATCCGGAGGGTCGCGAGCTGCACGGTCTCGTCGGCGGCGTCTTTGAGCGCACGGCGCGCATCGACCTCCTGCCGCATTCCGAGCGTCTCGCCGGGTTGTATCGGCGCGACGGGCAAGCGGCAGCGTTCGTCGATTGCGGCAGCGGAGAGATGTTGCGGGTCTTGCCGCTGCGCGGCCGTGCGCAGGCGGCGCTCGATGCCGCGGTTGCCGAACTCGCGCCGCACGCCGACGAGACCGTGCTCGTCGTCGTGCGTGCCCATCGCGTGCCGCTCGGCTCCGGCGAGAGCGGTCGCGAAGCGATCGTCGTCGATGCCTTCGAGCGGGCGACGCGCAGCGGCCTTTGCGACGGGCCGATGGGGAGCGAACGATGAACGGGGGGCGCGTCTTCCTCGCGATCGGCGCGTTGTCGGCGCTCGTCGCGGTGGCCGCCGGCGCCTTCGGTGCGCACGTCGCACAGGCGTCTCTGTCGCCGCAGACGCTCGCCGTCTACGACACGGCGGTGCGCTACCAGATGCTGCACGCGATCGCGCTGTGCATCGTCGCTCTCGTCGACGGGCGAACCGACGGCGCGCGCGCGACGACGTTGGCCGGCATCCTGTTCATCGTCGGCACGCTGCTCTTCTGCGGTGCGCTGTATTTGCATTCGCTCGCCGGCCTGCGGCAGGCCTCTCGCTTCGCACCCTTCGGCGGCGCCTCGTTCATGCTCGGCTGGGCGTGCCTGGCGTGGACCGCGCTTCGCGGCCGAACACCTCGAAGCCGAACAGCCGGCACTCGATCGCCCCGTTGAAGAGTGGCGTGCGGCGCCGTTCCTGCATCCCGAGCTGACGTGGCAGCTGCGCGTCGCTGCTGAGCACCCAGACGTGCCAGCCGGAGAAATCGTTCTTCAGCGCGGCGCCGAAGGCGTGCATCGCGGCTTCGTGCCGCCGCTGCGCCGGATCCCCGGCGGTGTGCGCCTGCAGCCGCTCGCCGTAGGGCGGATTCGTGACGATCCAGCCGGGCGTGTCGAAGGGGGCGCGGAGGCGTGCGGCATCGAGCACGCGCCACGCGATCGAATCCTCGGGCAGGCCGGCGCGCGCGGCGTTGCGCCGGGCACGGGCGATCGCACGCGCGTCGATGTCGGAACCGGCGATGCGCAGTGCGCCGACGGCGGATCGATGCGCCGCGCCGTCGGCGCGCAACGCCGCTTCGCTTCGCAGCCGCTTCCATAGCGCGGCATCGTGATCGAGGAGCTTCTCGAATCCGAATGCGCGCAACGCGCCCGGCGCGCGCTCGAGCGCGAGTTGCGCGGCTTCGATCGCGATCGTCCCCGAGCCGCAGAACGGGTCGACGAGCGGAAAATCGGGGGTCCAGCCGGCGAGGACGAGCAGGCCGGCGGCCAGGTTCTCCTTCAGCGGTGCGGCGCCCTTGTCGTCGGCGCCCGAGCGCCAGCCGCGCTTGAACAGCGGCTCGCCGCTCAGGTCGAGATACAGCGTCGCTTCGCGCGCGTCGAGATGCGCGAAGACGCGCACGTCGGGCGCGCGGGTGTCGATCGACGGGCGCGCACCGGTGGCGTGGCGCAGGCGGTCGACGATGCCGTCCTTGACCCGCAGCGTCGCGAAATTCAGGCTGCGCAACGGCGACCGCCTTGCGCTGACGTCGACGCGCAGCGTCCGCTTCGCGTCGAGGAAACGCTCCCATTCGACGCCGTTCGTCATCCGGTACAGATCGTCGTCGTCGCGGTAGCGGCGGCGGGCGACCGCGCGCATCACGCGGCTTGCGAGACGCGACCACAGATTCGCCGAATAGGCGACGGCACGATCGCCGCGGAAGAGGACGCCTCCGCCCGTCGCGCGGCAATCGGAGGCACCGAGCGAGGCGAGCTCGTCGACGAGTGCCGCCTCGAGCCCCCGCGGACAGGCGGCGAAGAGCTCGAATGCGCCGTCCGCCTCGTGCCCGTGCATGCCGGCGCCGGCGTTCAGAACGGCTTGACGACGACGAGCACGACCGCGGCGACGAGGCCGAGCACCGGGATCTCGTTGAAGACGCGGAACCAGCGATGCGAGTGCCGGTCGGTGCCGGCGGCGAGCCCGGCGAGCAGCCGTCCGCAGGCGAAGTGATGCACGAGCAGCAGTGCGACGATCGCCAGCTTCGCGTGCATCCAGCCGCTGCCGCGGCCTACGCCGTAGCCGAGCCACAGCCACAGGCCGAAGACGAGCGTGAGCGCCATCAGCGGCTGCATGAAGCGCCACAGCTTGCGCGCCATCGTCAGCAGCCGCTCGCGTTCGGCGCCGGGCTCCGGGACGAGCGCGAGGTTCACGAAGATGCGCGGGAGGTAGAACAGGCCGGCGAACCAGCTGGTGACGAAGACGATGTGCAGCGCCTTCACCCACAAGTAGCCGGTGGAGGTCATCGGGTCGGGGCGCTTTGGACGAGGTGGAACGAGGTACGCGCAACGCGAGCGCGGTGGGCGGCGCCGTGCCGGGGCGCAGGGGTGCGCGGGCGCCGGGGTGCCTTGCGCCGCGGGCCGCACACGGCTTCGGCCCCCGCTGCGCGGGGGCTTCCCGGCCCTACCTCGCAAACTCGCACCCGCAGCGAAGCGGCGCTTCGCGCCGCAGCGCTGCGGGTCCCGCGAGTTTGCTTTCGGTAGCGGCCGGCTCGCCGAGCGCGGCCCGCGGCGCAAGGCATCCCGGCGCCCGCGCACCCCTGCGCCCCGGCACGGCGCCGCCCACCGCGCTCGCGTCGGGGCGAGGTACGCGATGCGTCGAAATGCGGCATTCGAGCTCG
>DATGRE010000343.1:0-4425 GCA_035303885.1 Zeimonas sp.
CGACGGGTGCGTTGCCCTGCATCGCCTTGGCGCCGAGCGCGAGTGCTCGGGTCTTGGCGGACGCGTCGCTTCCCGGCGGGCTCGCCGTTTCCGCCGCGTGTCCGCCGAGCAGTGCCGCGGCGAGCAGGCCGCAGCCGAAGCCGGCCATCGCGACCATCCAGTACCGGGTCGTCGCTGCCGCTCGCACGGCTCGTCTCCGTCGTCGTTCCTCGTGGCGGCGCGGTCGAGCAAGCGGGATTCCCCGGCTTCGGAAGCGGGCTGCGGCGCGGCGTCAACCGGCGCCGTCGCGGCCCCGCTGCCGGGGCGCGTTAGCCGGGGGTGCGGCCGAACGCGGCGGCGAGCTCGCGGGCCGATTGCACGAGCAAGGCGGTGTCGATGCCGACGGCGACGAAGAGCGCGCCCGCATCGAGGTAACGCCGCGCCAGCGCGCGGTCGTCGGTCAGGACGCCCGGCGCCTTGCCCATCGCGCGCACGGTCGCGATGCCGTCGAGGATCGTGCGTTGCACGTCGGGATGCGCGAGCCGGCCGCGCAGGCCCATCGAGGCGGAGAGGTCCGCCGGACCGAAGAAAACGCCGTCGACCCCGTCGACCGACGCAATCTCGCGTAGGTTGGCGATCGCCTCGACCGATTCGGCCTGCACGAGCAGGCACATCTGCGCGTCGGCCCGTGCCGCGTAGTCTTCGATCTGGTTCCAGCGGGAGGCGCGGGCGAGCGTGGCACCCATGCCGCGGATGCCTGTCGGAGCGTAGCGGGTCGCCCGCACCATGCGCTCGGCCTGGCCGGCATCGTCGACCATCGGCACGAGCAGCGTCTGCGCGCCGATGTCCAGGTACTGCTTGACGAGCGCGACGTCGGCCTGCACCGGGCGTACGACCGGCTGCACCGGGTACGGGGCGAGTGCGCGCAGCTGCTCGAGCACGCTGCGCGGGTCGTTCGGCGCGTGCTCGCCGTCGAGCAGCAGCCAGTCGAAGCCGGCGAGCGCGAGCGCCTCGGCGGCATTCGCGTCGGCCAGCCCCATCCAGAGGCCGATCTGCGGGCGTGCCTCGCGCAGCGCGGCGAGGAAGCGGTTCTGCGGGATCTGCACGGCGGTCGGCTCCCCGGGTCGAGGTGAAGGCCCGTCGGGTTCGCGTCCGGGTCGCGACTGCAGCCGGCGCGCCCGTGCCTGCGACGCGCCCGTGCCTGAGACGCGCCCGGGGATCGAGCCTCGCCGCTATCCGGCGCGGCGTCGGCGGCGCAGCGCGAACCCGGCGACGAGTCCCGCGCCGACGAGCGCAGCCGAACCCGGGGTCGGCACGCTGGTACCCGGCAGGATCGACAGCGCGAAATCGCTGATGAAGCGGGTCGTCAGTCCGTTCGAATGGCGCCCGCCGAAGGCCACGGCCGCGAAGCCGTCGAGGGCGGTATAGACGGTCGTCGCCTCGACCGGGATGTCGATCATGGCTCCGTTGATCGACAACGACCAGGGCTGCTCGCCCATCCGGCCGGCGAGCGCGGGATCGTAGCCGAGCACGAACTCGTAGAAGGTCCCCGGGGTCGAGCCGAACGCGACGCTCGTCGTCGTCCCGGTTCCGGGAAGATTCAACTCGATCCGGTCGGACTGCACCAAGATGTGATCGGTGAAGATGCCGGCGACGGGATCGCCGAATCCGATCGCGAAATTGTTGAATCCCGGCTGGTTCGTTCCGTGCGCCGCGCGCAGCGTGATCTCGACGCGGCCGGCGCCGAAGGTGTGCGAGTACGGTACGTAGACCATCTGCGTCGCGGCGCCCGACGACGTGTCGAATTTCAGGACCGTGCCGAGCGGTGTGAACGCGTCGATCTTCCCGCTGTACGGCCAGTCGAGCACGCGGCCGTACGTGCCGACTCCCGCGCTCGCGGTGGTCGGCAGCGTGTCCCAGATGTCCTGGCCGTGCGGGCGCGTCCCGTACGCGTCGCTGAACACGATCTCCGCCTGGGCCGCGCCCGACATTCCCAGCGTCAGCACCGTGCAGGCCAGCGCGCCGCGGATCGAGATCCGATTCGTCATCGTCTTGTCCTCCCCCGGAAGCGTCGGCGCCCGACCCCGCTCCACCCTTCGGAAGAATTTAGGCAGCCGACTGGCGTGTTTCGTTCGGCGAACGAGCCGGCCGTCCGGCTGCGCGTCACCGAAAGTTTCGTAAGCGAATTCCGTACCAGAGGGGGATCGGGCGCGTCTTTCAGAGGGAGGCGGGCGACCGGAATGCGCGGGCGGCGGGCGCAGCCGGCGGTGACTGTAAAGCGGACCGACGCGGCGGCGTACGCAGGCGATCCCGGCGTACCGGCCTGCGGGAGACGGGCGGGCGTCGCGCTTGCTCGGCCGCGGATTCGCCCTCGAGAGGAGCACTTCGATGGCCGAACGACCTGTCCAGAACCCGAATCCCGCGCGGAGCCCGCAGCAGCAATGGCGCGAAGCCGACTCGCATCGGCGCGAGCACCCGCACGACCCGCGTCGTCCCGGCGAAACCGACCCGGCGCTCAGCGCGAAGCAGCGCGAGCGGTTCCTGCATACGCGCAACGGCGTGTTCTATCCGACCGGCCACGCGGTGCTCGTGCTGGCGCCGTCCGATGCGAACGCGGTATGCGATGCGCTGCACGAGGCGGGTTTCGCCCGCGACGCCACGCTGCTGCTTGACCCCGCCCAGACCTCCGACCTGATGCAGGCGAGCGAGGAGCAGGCCGGCTTCCTGTCCGAGCTGGTCGGCGGGGAGATCAAGAACCTGCGCGTGGTCCGTCAACTCGCCGACGCCGGTTCCGGCATGCTGATCGTGCGGGTGCGGGACGACGAGGAGGAACGCCGGCTGGTCGAGATCGCGCAGCGATGGCCGGTCCACAAGGCGATGCGGTACCATAGGCTGGCGATCGAGGAGCTGCCGGTCGGCGCGGAAGACATCCCGGGCGACAGCCCCTACGGCGTCAACGAGGTGTTGCGCAACAAGCCCTCGGACGCACGGATGAAGCCGCGCGGCTAGCCAGACACGGCCGGCCACTGCGGGTACGGCGAGCGCCGTGGCTGTCGCCGCGGCCTCGTGCGAAGGAGGCGGCGCGCCCCCGGCGCGCCGCGGCTTCAGGAAGCCTGGATGTTCGACGCCTGCTTGCCCTTCGGGCCCGTGACGACGTCGAACTGCACTTTCTGACCTTCCTTGAGGGTCTTGAACCCGTTCATCTGGATCGCGCTGAAGTGCGCGAACAGATCCTCACCTCCATCGTCGGGGGTGATGAAACCGTACCCCTTGGAGTCGTTGAACCATTTGACGGTACCCGTTGCCATGCTTTCGTCTTCCCCTGACGCGATCGACTGGACGCTGCCGGCCGCGCACGAAGGCGCACGCGAGAACGTCGCAGCATCGTAGTGCGTCGGTTTCGAACGAAGTCCGGCGCTCCCGTTTGCGAGGCCATCCCCCGGGCAGCGCACGGATTCTTTGTTAAAAGACAGGTGCCGTCAAGACAGGTTTGGCGCTTTCCAGCGACATTCGTTGGGCTTCACTCTTGCTTTGTGAAGCGCGTCACGGTCGGCGAGACGGCTGCCCGGGACGTTGTTGCAGTGGAAGCAACACTCGCTAGAATTCATTCATGGCGACGCGTCAAGATCCGTCTCCCGTACTGGAGCGCGAAGAGTCGCGGCTCAAACCGCCGCCGATGTATCGGGTGATGCTGCTCAACGACGATTTCACCCCGATGGAATTCGTCGTGAACGTCCTCCAGAGGTTTTTCGGGATGGGCCGGGAAAAAGCCACTCAGGTCATGTTGAAGGTGCACCGCGAAGGACGCGGCGTGTGCGGAGTCTTCCCTCGCGACGTAGCGGCCACGAAGGTAGAACAGGTTAGCAGTTACTCACGCCAGCATCAGCATCCGCTGCAGTGCGTGATGGAGGAAGCATGATCGCGCAGGAATTGGAAGTCAGTCTGCACATGGCCTTCGTGGAGGCCAGGCAGCAGCGCCACGAGTTCATCACCGTGGAGCATCTGCTGCTGGCGCTGCTCGACAATCCGTCGGCGGCCGAAGTGCTGCGCGCGTGCGCGGCCAATGTCGAAGACCTGCGCAAGAACCTCACCGGCTTCATCAAGGAAAATACGCCCGTCGTTCCCGGTGCCGAGGAAATCGACACACAGCCCACGCTCGGGTTCCAACGCGTCATCCAGCGCGCGATCATGCACGTGCAGAGCACGTCGAACGGCAAGAAGGAGGTCACCGGCGCCAACGTGCTCGTGGCGATCTTCGGCGAGAAGGATTCGCACGCCGTCTACTACCTGCACCAGCAGGGCATCACGCGCCTGGACGTCGTCAACTACATCTCGCACGGCATCACGAAGGCACCGCAGCCGAAGGAGCCCGTGAAGGAAGAGCAGGCCGAGACCGAAGCCGAGGGCGGAAACGCGCAGCAGGGTGCGCTCGAGCAGTACACGCAG
>DATGRE010000344.1:0-24268 GCA_035303885.1 Zeimonas sp.
CGCCCGCTTCCCCGCCGCGACCACCTTCGGCAACTCGATCACCGGCCCCACCTCCGATGCGATCTTCCGCGCCTTCGCGCAGGCGCTGCCGAAGATGGTGACGGCCGGATGGAACCGGATGATGGGCTTCACCATCACGGGACGCGATCCGCGACGGGATCGACCCTACGTCGACATCCTGTTCCTCGCGCTGAAGGGCGGCTCGGGCGCAACCTGGGACGCCGACGGCTACGACCACATCGGATTGATCAACTGCGCCGGCGGGATCCTCGCGCAGGACTACGAGATGTTCGAGCTGCACGATCCGCACCGGCTGCTGCGCCACGAGTATGCGACCGACTCGGCCGGGGCCGGCCGCTGGCGCGGCGGGCTGGGCGTCGACACCGAGTTCGTGATCGAAGGCGAGGACGTCACCGGCATCGCCTTCGGCGACGGCCTCGAGGAGGCCGCGCGCGCCTTCGGGCTGTTCGGCGGCAAGCCGGGCAGCGTGAACACGCTCGAGATCGTGCAGCCCGACGGCGTCGTGCGCCGGCCGAAGGCGAAGGAGATCGTACGCGGCATTCCGCGCGGATCGGTGTATCGGCAGCACGCCGGCGGCGGCGGCGGATACGGCAATCCGCTCGAACGGCCGGTGTCGCAGGTGGTCGAAGACGTGCTCGACGGCGTGCTCAGCGCCAAGGCCGCGCGTGCCGACTACGGCGTCGTCGTCGACCCGACGACGGGCGCGGTCGACGAGGCGGCGACCGCCGCGCTGCGAGCCGGACGATGAATCCCCCGCGCATCGATCACATCGGGATCGTCGTCGACGATCTCGAAGCGTCGATCGCGTCGATGAAGCGCCTGCTTCCCGGCGCGCCGCTCACCCGGCGCTCGATCCCCGACGCGGGGCTCGAGGTCGCGGAGTTCGCCGCGGCCAACCTCGTCGTCGAGCTGCTGCAGTACACCGACGACGGCGACAGCTTCGGGCGCGCGACGATGGGTTCGACCCCGGGCGTGAATCACCTGTCGCTCGCGGTCGACGACCTCGACGCGGCGCTCGAGACGCTGCGCGCGCAGGGCATCGAACCGCTGACGGGCTTCCCGCGCCGCGGCGCGCACGGCCGCATCGCGTTCCTGCCGCGCGACGCGGGAACCGGGCTGTCGTTCGAGTTCTGCGAGCCCGATGACGAAGCGGAGGCGACGCGATGAGCGGCGACGCACGGGAACGGCGCCTGTGGAACGAGGCCGTCGAAACGCTTCCGCGCGACGCGCTGCGCAGTCTGCAGTGGGATCGACTGCAGCGCCAGATGCGATACAACTACGAGCGTTCGCCGTTCCTGCGCGCGAAATTCGAGGCCGTCGGCGCGACGCCGGACGACATCCGCGATTTCGACGACTTCGCGCGCATCCCGCTCACGACCAAGGACGAGCACCGGCGCGCGCAGCAGGAATCGCTCGAGCGGCACGGCAACCCTTTCGCGCTGCTCGCCTGTGCACGACCCGACGAGATCGTCCGCATCAACGCGACCTCCGGCACGACCGGAACGCCGACGCTGTACACGCTCACCGCGCACGACGTCGCCGTCGTCAACGAGATGCACGCGCGCAAGTACTGGCGCGCGGGCATCCGCCCGGGACACGTCATGCTGCAGGCGCTGTCGCTGAGCATGTTCACAGGCGGGCTGCCGCTGTCGCAGGGCATCATGCACCTGGGCGCCTGCGTCGTGCCGGTCGGCATCGAGGGCGGCACGCGGCGCGTCGTCGACGTCGCGCGGATCACGCGGCCACACGCGATCATCGCGACGCCGTCCTTCGGACGCTACCTGATCGAGGAGGCGCCGCGACTCACCGGGCGCCCGGCACGCGATCTCGGCCTGCGCCGGTTCTTCTGCGCCGGCGAGGGCGGCGGCAGCGATCCCGCGATTCGGCGCGCGCTGGCCGAGGGCTTCGACGCGAAGGTCTTCGACCACACCGGCGGCGGGCACGCCTTCCACGGCGTCTCGTGCGAAGCGGCCGACGAAGGCGCCCAGGGCATGCACTTCGTCTCGGAGGACCACTGCCTGCTCGAGCTCGTCGATCCCGCAACGAAGGCGCCGATCGAGCCGTCGCACGGCGCGATCGGCGAGATGGTGTTCACCTTCCTCGACTGGCGCGGGGGGCCCTTCATGCGCTACGCGCTCGGCGACCTGCTGCAGGTCTTCACCGAGCCGTGCCGCTGCGGGCTGCCCGGGATCCGCTTCGCGATCGTCGGGCGCACCGACGACATGCTCACCGTCAAGGGCGTGAACGTCTATCCGCAGGCGATCGCCAACGAGATCTTCGGCTTCCTGCCGCGGGTGACCGGCGCCTTCCGCATCGTGCTCGATGCGCCGGGCCCGCGGGTCGAGCCGCCGCTGCGCATCCGGCTCGAGCACGGCGGCCTCGGCGACGGCGAACGGGAGGCGCTGGAGCAGGAGCTGCTCGCGCGGTTCCGCGACCGGCTTCGCATCCGGCCGACGTTCCAGTGGCTCGCGCCGGGAACGCTGCCGCGCGAATCCGGCAAGACCCGGTACGTCGAGATCGAGCGGAACGACACCGCATAGCGAGAGGAGACGACGATGGACATGCAACTGCGCGGGCGCAGCGCCCTGATCACCGGCGGATCGAAGGGGATCGGCTTCGGCATCGCGAGCCTGCTCGCCGACGAGGGCTGCCACCTGCATCTCGTTGCGCGCTCCGAGGCGGACCTGGAGAACGCGCGCGAACGGATCCGCGAGCGTGCCGACGTGCAGGTGCAACTGCATCCGCTCGACCTGTCGCAGCGCGGCTGCGCGGCCGAGCTCGCCCGCCGCTGCGGCGACGTCGACATCCTGGTCAACAACGCC
Source organism: Zeimonas sp. (assembly GCA_035303885.1). Taxonomy (GTDB): domain Bacteria; phylum Pseudomonadota; class Gammaproteobacteria; order Burkholderiales; family Burkholderiaceae_E; genus Zeimonas. The sequence goes on from DATGRE010000344.1 coordinate 2,844, forward strand.
GGCTCGACGCCGCGCGGCACGCTCGAGGAGATCGACGACGAGCGCCTGCGCGCCGCCTTCGACCTGAAGGTCTTCGGCTACATCGACATGTGCCGGCACTTCTTCCCGCGGATGAAGGCGCGCGGCAGCGGCGTGATCATCAACATCCTCGGCAACGGCGGCGAGCGGGTCGACTCGGGCTACATCGCGGGCGCGGCGTGCAACGCGTCGCTGATGGCGTTCACGCGCGCGCTCGGCGGAACGAGCGGCGACTTCGGCGTGCGCGTCGTCGGCGTGAACCCGGGCCCGGTCGCCACCGAGCGCCTGGTCGGACTGATGCGCAAGGAGGCGGCGGGCCGTCTCGGCGACGCCGAGCGCTGGAGCGAGCTAGGCAAGGGCTTCCCGTTCGGACGCGCCGCCACCGTCGACGAGATCGCCGCGACCGTCGTGCTGCTCGCGTCGGACCGCTCGTCGTACACGACCGGGACGATCGTGACGATCGACGGCGGAATGGCGCACCGCGGGTCCCTGATCTGATCCGAACGGGGAGGCGTGCGCGTGCGGCCGCAGTGCAGGCGGGACTTCGCCGGGAGGCGCTCGGTCGCCCCGCTATCCGGCACCGGCCGGCACTTCGTCGACGAATCCCTCGACGATCCGAGCGAAGGTCTCCGGCATCTGGTCGGGCAGCGGCACCCTACCGCCCGGCACCTCGACGATCCGGCTGCCGGCGATCGCGGCTGCGACGCGCGGTGCGCGCGGCCAGGCATGGGGATCGTCGGTGGGCGCGACGACGAGCGCCGGGCAGCGCACGCGCGGCAGACGCTCCTCCATCCGGTAGCGGGCGACCACCGTGTGTCCGTGCGCCGCGCGCGGCCCGGCCTTGAGCGCATCGACGACGAAGCGCTCGAGCAGGTCGATGTCGCCATCGGGATACCAGGGCCGGCGGATGCGCCACAGCTCACCGAGATGCGAGCCGTCGGCGCGCCGCTCGACGCGGTCGACCACCGGCGGCCCGGTGTGCGTCGCCCGGTACTCGGCATCGACGAAGGGCGGCGCCGAGAGCACGACGGCGTCGACGCGCGAGCCGTGCATCGCCGCGAGCTCGACGGCGATCGCCGCCCCGGTGTGATGTCCGACCACGACCGCGCGCCCGATGTCGAGCGCATCGAGCAGCTGGACCGCCACCTCGGCCCAGCGCTCGATCGAATCCTCCTCGAGCGGCGGGCGCGACGAATCACCGAATCCGATCGTGTCCATCGCGATCGCCTGGAAGCGCCGGCCGAGCCGCGGCAGCACGTCGCGGAACTCGTCCCACGAGCGCGGCGTCTGGTGCAGCAGCAGCACGGCGCGGCCCTCGCCGCAGATCGCGCAGTGGATCGTGCCCGCCGGCACGTCGACGAAGCGCCGTTCGATGCGCAGCGCCGGTTCCTCTTCGAGTCGGTTCACGGGGCCCAGAGTACGATTTGCCGCTCCACATTCGAGTGTTTGCGCTCGTGGAATCGATTCCACCAAGGCAAACGCGTCAGAATGTAGCCCAAGAACGCGGCCAAGACGCGCCTCGACGCGCGCGAACCCCCGCATGACCGAGACGAACCGCTTCACCCGATACCCCAGCGTCGTGCACATGCTCGACGAGGCCGCCCGGCTCGCGCCGGGGCGCGAAGCGCTCGTCTGCGGCGACGAGCGGCTCGCCTACGACGAGTACCTGCGCTGCGTCGGCGGCCTCGCACGCGAGCTGCTCGCGCGCGATGCGGCGGGCCGGCGCGTGGCGATCGTGCTCGGCAACTCGATCGACGCGTGCATCGCGCCGTTCGGCGTGCACGCGGCGCGCGCGCAGGCGGTGCCGCTGAATCCGCTGTACACCGAGCACGAGCTGCGGCCGCTGTTCGCCGACGCACGGCTGCACGCGGTGATCTACGCCGACGAGCACGCGCCGCGCATCGAGGCGCTCGCCGACGAGTTCGGCGTCGTGCACCGGTTCCGCATCGGCGACGCGCACCGGCGCCTGACCGCCTGGCGCGACGACGCAACGGTGCTTCCGCTGCCGCTGCCGCTTCCCCGTGCCGACGAGCTCGCCACGCTGCAGTACACCGGCGGCACCACCGGCCGCTCCAAGGGCGTGAACCTGCTGCACGGGGCCGTCGCGACCAACGTGCTGCAACGCGAGGCGCTGCTGCCCACGCGGCGCGACGACGAGCGGCTGCTGTGCGTGATGCCGCTCTTTCACGTCTACGCCGTCGCGATGTGCCTGCACAACATGGCGCTGGCGCGCGGAACGCTGGTGATCCTGCCGCGCTACACGCCCGAGGCGGTGTTCGCCGCGCTGGCACGCGAGCGCATCACGATCTTCGCGGGCAGCCCGACGCTGTTCACGGGGCTGCTGAATCACGCCGCCTTCGCGCGCGAGGCCTTCGCCACGCTGCGCCTGTCGTACTCCGGGTCGGCCGCATTGCCCGAGGAGCTGCTGCGCCGCTGGGAGAAGGCCACCGGTACACCGGTGCTCGAAGGCTACGGCCAGTCCGAGGCCGGACCGGTCGTCAGCTTCAACCCGGTCGACGGCGTGCGCAAGCCCGGCTCGGTGGGCATCGCGCTTCCGCTCACCGAGGTACAGATCGTCGACACCGACACGGGCGCCCGAGTGCTCGGCGTCGGCGAGAAGGGCGAGATCCGCGTGCGCGGCCCGCAGATCATGCGCGACTACCGCAACCTGCCGGAGACGACGGCCGAGACGCTGCGCGACGGCTGGTTGTACACCGGCGACATCGGCGAGCTCGACGCCGACGGTTACCTGTACGTGCGCGACCGCAAGAAGGAAATGGCGAAGGTCTCGGGCTACAACGTGTTCCCACGCGAGATCGAGGAAGTGCTCCATCTGCATCCGGACGTCGCCGAGGCCGCCGTGGTGGGCGTGCCGGACGCATATCGGGGCGAGGCGATCCGCGCCTTCGTCGTGCCCGCGCCGGGCCGGCGCGTCACCGCCGAGGCGCTCGACGAGCACTGCCGCGAGCGGCTCGCCCCGTACAAGATCCCGTCGCGGATCGCGATCGTCGAAGCGCTGCCGAAGACGGTGGTCGGCAAGATCGACAAGATCCGACTGCGCGGCCCGGATTACGCGTAGGCCTCACGCGCCGGCGCGTGCTCAGCCCACGCGCTCGACGTACACCTGCACCTTCCCTCCGCAGGCGAGCCCGACTTCCCACGCCTGCTCGTCGCTGACGCCGAACTCGAGCAGCCGCGGCTTGCCGTCGGCGATCACCTCGAGCGCCTCGGAGATCACCGCACCCTCGACGCAACCGCCCGAGACCGAACCGAGGAAGCCTCCGCCCTGCTCGACCGCGAGCAGGCTGCCTTCGGCGCGCGGCGAAGAGCCCCAGGTGCGAACGACGGTGGCCAGCGCGACGCCCTTGCCGGCGTCGCGCCAGGCGCGCATCGCCTCGAAGAGCTCGTCGTCGCTCGCCTGGGCGGCGGGCGCGCGCTGCGGCCCGCTCGGCGCTTCGCCCGGCGCCTGCGCCGCCGCGTCGCGACTCCGCGCCAGGCGCGTTCCCTTGCCCATCGCCTTCGCGTGCGCGGCCAGCGCGTCGACGAGCGCATCGATGCCCTCGCCTTCGGTCGCCACGGTGCGCAGCACGGGCACAGCCCACTCCGGCCGCCGCCGCAGCCGCGACAGCGCGCGCATGTCGTCGAAGGTGCGGCTCGCGCTCGGCGAATCGGCCTTGTTGACGACGAGCACGTCGGCGATCTCGAGGATGCCGGCCTTGATCGACTGCACCTCGTCGCCGAGCCCCGGCGGGCAGACGACGACCTTGGTGTCGGCGAACTCGCGGATCTCCACCTCCGATTGCCCGGTGCCCACCGTCTCGACGAGCACGATGTCGAAGCCGGCCGCGTCGAACAGGTCGATGACGCGCCCGGCCGCGCGCGACAATCCGCCGAGATGGCCGCGCGAGGACAGCGAGCGCACGAAGACGTCTTCGTGCGACGCGACGTCTCCCATGCGGACTCGGTCGCCGAGGATCGCTCCGCCGCTCACCGGGCTCGACGGGTCGACCGCGACGACCGCGACCGACCGGCCGCGTGCCACCAGCGCGGAGAGCAGCGCATCGATGAGCGTCGACTTGCCCGCGCCGGGCGCGCCGGTGACGCCGACGACATGCGCGCGTCCGAGATGCGAGGCGAGGCTGGCGTGCAGCTCGTCGGCGCCGTCGCGGTCGTTCTCGAACATCGTCACGGCGCGCGCGAGCGCCGGACGCGAGCGTCCGAGGATCGCGGGCAGCGATACCGCTTCGTTCGACATCGATCGTTCCTCCTTCGATTCCCCCAATGATCGGCCACGCGGCACGCGCCGCCAACCCGCTGCTAGCGCGCGCCGGCGGTGCCGCGCGCCGCGCCCTGCACGGCCAGCGGCCGCTGGCGGAACGCCAGCGCGGCACCGAGCGCCAGCGCCCCGGCCGAGAACGCCAGCCCGTGCCGAAGGCCGCCGGCGACGTCGGCGATCCAGCCGACGATGCTCGGGCCCACGATCTGCCCGAACGCGAAAACGATCGTGAACGCGGCGATCCCGCCCGCCCATGCGGCGGCCGCCGCGTTGTGGCGCACGAGCGCCGTGGTCGACGCGACCAGCGACAGGAACACGCTGCCGAACAGCGCGCCGGAGACGAACACCGCCACCGGATGCGTGCTGAGCACGGGCAGCACGGTCGCCCCCGCGAGCAGCGCATTGAGCAGGCCGAGCGCCTCGCCGCCGCGTGCACGCTGCAGCAATCCGGCCCACAGCCACGACGAAGCGACGACGCCGACGCCGAGCAGCACGAAGAACGCGACCGTCTGCACGTGGCCCAGTCCCTGCTCGCGCAGCAGCGCGATGACGAAGGTCATGTAGCCGATGTAGCCGATGCCGAACATGAAATAGCCGGCCAGGCCGAAGGCGAAGGGCCGCCAGTCGAAGCGCGCACGGCCGGCCTCGGGCGCCGCGGGCGGCGCGGCGAGCGGTCGCGTCGGCCCGACGATCGCGGCGGTCGACGCCGCCGCCGTCGCGCCCAGGGCGATCCACCCCCATTGCCACGCATGCGCGACATCGACGGCGAGCAGCGGCGGCAGCAACAGCGACGAGGCGACGATCCCCAGCCCGGTGCCGCCGTAATAGACGCCGAGCAGAAGGCCCGCGCGCGTCGGGTGCGAGGCGCCGAGCCGTGCGGCGAGCACTCCGCCGCAGACGAAGAGCGCGGCGCTCGCCACGCCGGTGAGCAGGCGCAGCGCGTACAACGCGGCGTCGGAAAGCACGATGCCGTGCGCGGCGAGCAGCACCGAGGCGGCGACGCCGCCGCGCAGCAGGATCGCCCGCGCGTCGTGCCGCGCGAGCCAACGCGGCACGAGCAATGCGCCGACGAGATAGCCGGCGGCGTTCACCGTGTTCATCGCGCCGGCCGTCAGGTAGCTCCAGTCGAGATCGGCGCGCATCGGCTGCAGCAGCAGCGCATACGAGAAGCGCCCGAGCCCCAGCGCAACCGCCGATCCGAGCGCGAGCGCGAACGCGATGCGCAGGGCGCCGGCGGCGTCGCGGTCCGGGGAGGCTTCGTTCAAGTTGCGCGCGCCCGGGGCGAAGACGATCAGCCGAGCCGGATCTCGCCGTCGAAGGTGATCTGCAGCTTCAGTCCCGGGACGTCGAGCGTCATCGTCGCCGGGAAGGCGTCGTTCGCGCCGACGCCGCCGGCGGCGCGCGCCTGCGCCACCGCCTTCTCGATCTCCTGCTGCGAGCGCACGCCGACCGTGCGCAGGAACTTGCGGATGCTCTGCTGCAGCGCTTCGTCTTCCATCGAGTCGATCTCCCGTTCTTGCAGCCGAAAACCGGATCAGGGCGGCGAGACGCGATAGTGCCGCGCGAGCATCAGCGCGATCGCGCAGGACGCGATGCGCGATTCGTGCGAATCGGCCCGGCTGGTCAGCACGATCGGAACCCTGGCGCCCAGCACGACGCCGGCGCTCGACGCGTCGCCCATGTGCTCGAGCTGCTTGGCCAGCATGTTGCCGCTCTCGAGGTCGGGAACGACGAGCACGTCGGCCTGACCCGCCACCGGCGAGACGATGCCCTTGATCCGCGCCGCGGCCGGCGAGACGGCGTTGTCGAAGGCGAGCGGACCATCGAGCACGCCGCCCGCGATCTGGCCCCGATCGGCCATCTTGCACAGTGCGGCCGCATCGAGCGTCACCGGCATCGTCGGGTTCACCGTCTCCACGGCGGCCAGGATCGCCACGCGCGGCTCCTCGACCCCGATCACGTGCGCGAGATCGATCGCATTGCGTACGATGTCGGCCTTCGCCTCGAGATCGGGCGCGATGTTGATCGCGGCGTCGGTGATGATGAAGGGACGCGGATACGCGGGCGTCTGCATCAGGTAGCAATGGCTGATGCGCCGCTTCGTGCGCAAGCCGCCGGCCGAGGCGACGACCGCCGCCATCAGCTCGTCGGTGTGCAGGCTGCCCTTCATCAGCGCCTCGACCTCGCCACGCGCGGCGAGCTCGACCGCGCGCGCCGCTGCGGCGTGGCTGTGCGGCACCTCCTCGATGCGCACGCCGGCGAGGTCGACCTCCGCCGCCTGCGCGGCGGCCTCCAGGCGCGCACGCGGCGCGACGAGCACCGGATCGATCAACCCCGCGTCCCGCGCGTCGATCGCGGCGGCCAGACTCGTCGCGTCGCACGGATGGACGACGGCGACGCGGATCGCGTCGAAAGCCGCCACGTGGTCGAGCAGGCGCTGCAGGCCGCCGCGCCCGACCGAGAGCCGGACCTCGGGCAGGGCCGCGCGCGAATATTCGATGCGCTCGTCGGGCGCGACGACCTCGGCCTCGCCTTCGACGACGGGTTCGCCCGCCTGGTTCAGCGCGCGGCACGCCAACCGCACGCGCCGCGTCTCGGCGTCGCGTCCGACGACCTCGACGCGGATCGTCAGCGTGTCGCCGACGTGCACCGGCGCCAGGAAGCGCAGCGACTGCGAGAGATAGCGGCTGCCGGGACCGGGAAGCCGGGTGCCGACGAGCCCGGAGAACAGGGCGCCGGCCCACATCCCGTGCGAGATCACCGAATGGAAGCGCGACGAGGTCGCGATCGCGGGATCGAGCGGCTGCGCGCTCTCATCGCCGGAGAGGATCGCGTACAGCTGGATGTCCTGCGCCGTGAGCGTGCGCTCCAGGCTCTCGCGATCGCCGACGGCGATCTCGTCGAAAGTGCGGTTGCGAAGCGTGCCCAGGATCATGCGTCGGTTCCGTGCGGTCGGAACGATGATAGACGGTCGGCGCTCACCCGGCCGTCCGGCGGGGCCTCCGAAGGGCGTCCTGCCGGCGTCCCGGGACGACCGGGCGGCACCGGTCGGGCAAAAAGAAAGCCAGGTCCTCGACACGAGGGCCTGGCTTTCGAACCGGGTGGTGGAGCGGAGGAGGATCGAACTCCCGACCTTCGCATTGCGAACGCGACGCTCTCCCAGCTGAGCTACCGCCCCCCGAAGAGCGCGGATTATACACGCCCTGCCCCGCCCCCAGGCGTGGCGCGTGCGAAGCGCTACGGCGATGCGCCGCGCACCGCCCTCACTGCAGCTTCGACAGCTCGGAGCGGAACTCGCGCAACACCTGCTCCGGGCGCTCGAGCCCCTTGGCCCGCGCCTCGGCGATCCACTTCAGCTCGATCGGCGCGGTGCGCGCCCGCACCGCCTCGACGAACGAACGATCGGCGAAATTCGCCCGCACGTCGCTCGCCTGCATCACCGTCACCGCACGCCGGTCGACGTCGTCCCAGGCGCGGCCGAACATGCGCGCGGCATGCTCGCCCGACAGCCGTGCGATCGCCGCCTGGTCGGCGGTGTCGATGCGGTTCCACGTCGCCTGGTTCATCACGAACGCGAAGCTGGTGTTGTACAGGCCGCCGGGAAAGACGACCCGATAGCGGATCTGCTTCTCGAGGCGCAGCGACTCGATCGTCTCCGCGGTGCCGAAGAGCCCGTCGATCGCCCCCGAGGCGAGCAGCTCCTGCGTCTCGGCCGACGGCTTGAGCACGATGCTCACGCCGATCGCCTTGCCGACGCTGGCCACCATGCCCCCGTCCCCGCGCAGCTTCAGCCCCTGCAGGTCGGCGAGCGACTCGATCGGCTTCTTCAGCGTGTACAGCTGCCCGGGACCGTGCGTGAATACGGCGATCACCTTCAGTCCGCGGTGCTCGTTCAGGCGCAGCAGATGGCGCTCGAAGATGCGCTGGTAGGCGACCGAGTTCGCTTCGGCCGAATCGCCGGAGAACGGCAGCTCCGCGAGCTGCGACAGCGTGTAGCGGTCGGGGGTGTAGCCGTGCACCGAGTAGGAGACGTCGGCCAGCCCTTCGCGCACGGCGTCGAAGGTTCCGGGCGGCGGCGACACGGGCTTGGGCATCATCTTGCAGACGACGCGCCGCTCGGTGGCCTTGGCCACCTCGTCGCACCACTTGTTCACCGTCTGCGTCAGAACGTGCGCAGCCGGCATCCAGCTCGACACGTTCAGGGTCACCTGCTGCGCCGCCGTCGGACCGCTGGCCACGAAGAGCGCGATCGCGGCCGCCCCTGCGCGCCAGTTCGCGACGCCCATTTGTCGTTCTTCACTCCCATTCGCGCGTCCGGCGTCCAACGCCGCGCCCGCCCCGCCGAAGTATAAGCACGAGCCCTCGCCGACCCGTCGAATCCGAAGGGTCTCGACGCTGGGGGATTACCCGGGGGTTATGCACGCGGCGTACGCCGCCGCCCGCCCCGGCGATCGTTCGCGCGCCCCGCCTACCCCGGCGTATTCGTGCGCGCCGAGCGCCGCGTCTCGACGCGACGCTCGAACAGGCCGAGGTCGACGTTCGGCACGAACAGCTCGATGAAGCTGAGCGCGAAACCGCGCAGGAACGCATCGCGGCGCACGGCGAGCTTCACCGAGTTCATCCCGAACAGCGCGCCGGCGGGCATCATCGCGAGCGCGCGATCCTGCCGAGGCTCCCACGCCAGCCCGGTGACGATGCCCACACCGAGCCCGATCCCGACGTAGGTCTTGATCACGTCCGAATCGATCGCCGACAGGACGATGTCGGGCCGCAGCCCGGCGGCCGCGAAGGCGCGGTCGATCCGCCGCCGCCCGGCGAACTCCTCGACGTAGGTGATCAGCGGATGGCGTGCGAGCGCATGCAGCGACGGCGGCTGGCCGGCGAGCGGATGCCCGCGGGGAACAATCACCACGTGCTCCCATTCGAAGGCCGGGATCGCGAGCAGCTCGTCGGCGTTCTCGGGGACCTCGGTCGCGATCGCGAAGTCGACCTCGCGCGCGAGCAACAGCTGCGTGATCTGGCTCGGGCTGCCCTGCAGCAGCGTCAACCGCACGGCCGGATAGCGGCGACGGAACTCGCGCACCACGTTCGGCAGCGCGTAGCGCGCCTGCGTGTGCGTCGTCGCGATGCGCAACTCGCCGTCGTCGCGCGCGCGGTAGTCCGCGGTGACGCGTTCGATGCCGTCGATCTCGGCCAGAACACGCTCGGCCCGCTCGAACACGGCTCGTCCCGGATCGGTGAACCCGAGGATGCGCTTGCCGTGACGCAGGAACACGTCGACGCCGAGCTCGGCCTCGAGCTCCAGAATGCCGCGCGAGAGGGCCGGCTGCGAGGTCCCCATCGCCTGCGCGGCACGCGTCAGGCTGAAGCCGTGGCGCGCGGTCTCGCGCAGGAAACGCAGCTGTTGCAGGTTCATCGTGCGAAAGGAACGGGATCGGCGCGCCCGCTCAGGGGGCGCGACACGAACGGTCGGGGAAATAGCGATCGCAAAAATAGCACGCGTCGCCGGGCAGCCAGCGGGGTACGGCGTAGTAGCGCCTCCTCACCTCGTCGAGCACCTCGTCGCGGTACGTCTCGTAGCGAAAGCCCCGGCCGTCCACCAGATGGAACGCGGCGCCGCGGATCACGACGGTCTCGTGGGTCGTGCGCTCGAAATAGCGATCGAAGGCGCCGATGCGGTCGTCGCGCCGCAGCACGATCAGGATGTCCGCGCCGTCGAGCGCGCGAAAGTCGGTCAGGATGTCGTCGTGCCGCGCGTGGCTGGTGCCCGGTCCGAGCACGATCACGTGCTGCCCGAGCGCGTGCCCGAGGGTGACCGCCGGCGAATAGCCGTCGGAGGCGATCGCATGCGTCGTGCGCCAGGGTTCGAGCGCCGAGGCGAGCTCGTCGACGTGCATCGTCATCACCAGCCCGGGATAGCTGCGCCAGTCACGGAAGGTCTCCACCGGCAGCGCCGCGAGCACGCCGATCGCGATCCAGTGCAGCAGCGCGAGCGCGGCCGCGAAGGCGAGCGCGCGCGCCATCGCCCGCGCGCTCGCGGTGCACGCGAACCACAGCACGGCCGGGAAGACGAAGCTCGCGAGCCAATGCAGGCCGATCGTCTTCACCAGCGAAAGCGCGGCGAACAGCGCGAGCGGAACCAGCGCAAGGAAGCGCAGTGCCCGCCGCTCGTTCGCCGCGGCCGCGCCGATCACGCGCGGCGCTTCGCGCACGCCGCGCAGCAGCGCCCAGGCCACCGGCGGCGTCAACACGTAGGCGACGCTCACCGCATAGAGCACCGGCGTCTGCCAGGAGAGCCCCGCGCCGCCGTGACGGTTCACGAGATTGAACATCACGTTGGGCCAGCAGTTGCCGGCGTTCCACGCGATCTGCAGCACCGCGGCCGGCAGCGACCCGAGCACGATCCAGGCGAGACCGCGCAACGAGCTGCGCGTCGGGCGCCACACCGCGTGCACGAACAGCGCGATCGCCAGCAGCCCGGCGAAGTACTTCGACAGCAGCGCGCCCGCCAGCGCGAAGCCGGTGAACAGGAAATCGTGCGTTCGTCCGCTCGCCCGCGCGCGCAGGTAGAACGCGACGGTCAGCGCGGAGAACAGCATCAGCGGTACGTCGGTGGTGATCGCGACGTTCCACGCGTTCAGCGGAACGAGCAGCAGCAGGGTCGCGGCCTGCCAGGCGATCGCCGCGCCCCAGCGGCGCATCAGCGCCCATCCGACGAGCGCGATCAGCGGGGGCGCGAGCAGCGCGGGCAGGCGCAGCACGAAAGGGTGGTCGGAGACGCCCTCGAGCAGCGCCAGCCACCAGCCGATCATCGGCGGGTGATCGTAGAAGCCCCAGTCGGGATAGCGGCCCCACTGCGCGAAATACGCCTCGTCGCCGGTGAACGGCAACGCGGCGGCGAGCCACGCGCGCAGCGCGGTGAGCACGAACAGGGCCATCCAGAAACTGCGGCGCGCGCGATCGGCATCGCCGAATGCGCGTTCGAAGATCGACGTCATCGGGACCGGGAACGATGCTCGCGACGACCCGCCGTGCGCGTGCGCATCCCGCGGCGGCGCGTGCGCATCGCGGAGCCTGCACGCGCCGCCGCGGGCGCCGCACAGAAAAAAGGGCGCACATCGCTGTGCGCCCCGAAAACGGCAGAAGCTGCCGTCGAAACGGCAGAGACCGCTGCCCCTGCGGCAGCGTTCGCTGCCCCTCCTCCTCCTCGAATCGCAGTCATCCTAATGGACGTCCGGCCGGGCGTCCACGCCTACGTGCGATAGCAAAGTCCGGAGTTTCCCGAAGGCCGCCGGCACCGGCATCGCGCCCGCGAATCGACAGGTACGACAGACGCCGCAGCTCATCGCGCGCGATCGACCCACGCGAGCATGCCGAGGGCGAGCACGAAGGCGGCGACGCTGGGAATGCTCACCGACACGATCGGGGGCCAGGTGTTCAGCAGCCCGAGGTGCGAGAACAGTCCGTTGAGGAAATGGAAGGCGATGCCGAGCATCACGCCGGCGAAGACCTTGTAGCCGATTCCGCCGGCGCGGGCCTGCAGGTAGCCGAAGGGAAGGGCGAGCGCCATCATCACGATGACCGCGAGCGGGTAGACGATCTTCTTCCACAGCGCGATCTCGTACTGCGCGGCGTCCTGGCGGTTCTCCTGCAGGTGCCGGACGTAGCGGTACAGCGCGGCGGCGGACATGCGGTCGGGCTGCACGAGCAGCACGCCGAGCAGCGACGGCGTGAGCTCGCTGTGCCAGAGGCGCTGCGTCTCGCTCGACTGCGCCGTGCGCACGAGGGGCGCATCGCCCGGCAGGCTCAGCTCGTCGAAGCGCGTCGATTCCACCTCCTGCAGCTGCCATCCCTCGGGCGGCGCATAGCGCGCACGGCGCGCTTCGAGCAGCTCGGACAGGCGCATCTGCGCGTCGAACTCGAAGACGCGCACGTCGCGAAGCGTTCCGTCGGGCAGCAGCTCGCCGACGTTGACGAAGCGAAGGCGCTCGACCTCGCCGCCCGCCTGGCGCACCGAGTCCTTCAGCCACAGTCCGGAGCGGAACTGGCCGCCGACCGATGCGCCGATCGACGTCAGGCGCAGCTTCTGCGCGAGGCGGTCGGCGGGCGGCGCGAGCCCCTCGCCGACGAGTGCGGTGAGCACCGCGAAGACGGACCCGATCAGCGCGATCGTCGACAGCGCCTGCCGTCGGCCGAGACCGGCGGCGCGCATCGCGGTGAACTCCGAGTTCGACGCGAACTGGGCGAGCGCGTAGATCGTGCCGATCAGGGCCGCGATCGGCATCAGCTCGTAGACGTGCGCGGGCAGCCCGAGCAGCACGAAGGCTACCGCGTGCGGCAGCCGGTAGGTCCCGCGCCCGATGTCGTCGAGCTCGTTGATGAAGTCGAAGAACGCGAACAGCGCCAGGAAGCCGAACAGCACGAAGGCGACCGCCGCGCCGATCTGCGCGCCCAGGTAGCGGCGCAGCACCCTCATCTCAGGCGTGCCCGAAGCGCAGCCGCGCGAACCAGCGCCGCGGCAGCGTCGTGCGGCGACGGAACAGCCAGACGACGAGCAGCAGCAAGGCCGCGTGCAGGATCCACACCCCGATGCCGAACGGCACCCGGCCCTGCCCGATCCACGCCTGGAACACGGAGAGCAGGTTGTTGTAGACGAGATAGATCAGCAGCGCGGCGAGCAGGTTCACCGAACGCCCGGCGCGCGGATTCATCGACGAGAGCGGAATCGCCAGCAATGCCATCAGCACCGCGGACACCGGCAGGCTGATGCGCCAGGCGAGCTCGCCGAGGTTGCGCGGCGACGGGTCGTCGAGCAGCTCGGCGGTCGACTTGAACTTCGCGCGGTCCTCGGCGACGACCGCCTCGCGCGGCTCGAGCCGCAGCCCGTAGCGGCCGAACTCCATCAGCCGGAAGTCGGCCTGCGCGCGCGTGCCGTCGTAGCGGCGTCCGTCCTGCAGCACGAGGAAGCGGCTTCCGTCGGGCCGGTTCTCGATGCTGCCGCTGCGCGAGACGACGACGGTGAGCGCGTCGCCGCGCGCCTGCGTGACGAAGACGTTGCGCACCTCGGTCTGCTCCTCGTTCAGCGACTCGACGAAGAACACGCGATTGGCCGACACCGACTCGCGAAAGCGCCCCGCCGCCACCTGGGAGACGTCCTCGCGCTGCGCGAAGCGCTGCTGGTACTCGTTGGCCTGGCGGTTCGCCCACGGCGCGACGAAGAACGCGACGAGCGCGACGAGCAGCGCGATCGGGACCGCAATGCCGAGCACCGGGCGGATCCACGCGGTCAGGCTCAGCCCGCTGGCGAACCAGATCACCATCTCCGATTCGCGGAACGCGCGCGTGAGCGACATCAGCACGGCGACGTACACGGTGAGCACGAGCAGCACCGGCAGCAGGTTGATGGAGTTGAACGCGATCAGCGGCAGGACGCTGGCGGTGTCGACGCGGTCGCTCGCCGCGCGCCCGAGGAAGCGGATCAGCGACGTCGTCAGCATGATGACGAACAGCGTCGCGAACACGACTCCGGCGAGGTTGAGCAGGTCTCGGCGCAGTGCCTTCTCGAACAGCATCGCGGGACGACCCTCGTATAATCCGCCGGTCGATCTCGAGAAGAAGCAAAGCGATGCAATTTAGCACAACGACTTCCGCTCCGGCCCGCGCGCGCGCCGGCTGCGCGCTGGTCCCGGTCGTCGACGGAAAGCTGTGCGGGAGCGCGGCACAGGCGATCGACGAAGCGAGCGGAGGACGTCTGTCGCGTCTGCTCGAGTCGGGCGATCTCGCGAAGAAGGCGGGCTCGACGCTTTCGGCGCACCTGGACGGAGCGATCGCGCGCGTCGTTCTCGCGTCGTTCGGCCCGGGCGACGAAGCGAACGAGAAGGCGTATCTCGACACCGTACGCGCGGCATACAAGGCGGCCGCGCAGTTCCGCGCCGACGACGCGCTGTCGCTGCTGCACGACGTGCCGGTCCAGGGGCGCGATCTCGACTGGAAAGTCCGCGTGCAGGTGCTCGCGGGCCGCGATCTCGCCTACCGCTTCGACGCGATGAAGAGCGAGCCCGATCCGAAGCCGCCGCGGCCGAAGCGCGTCGCGCTCGCGCTCGAGCGCGCCGCCGCCACGCGCGCGGGACGCGAGATCGAGCGCGCCACCGCCATCGCCAACGGCGTCGACCTCGCCAAGGATCTCGGCAACCTTCCGTCGAACGTCTGCACGCCCGCATACCTGGCCGACCAGGCGAAGAAGCTCGCGCGCGAGTTCGGCCTGAAGATCGAGGTGCTCGACACCAAGCAGATGCAGGCGCTGAAGATGGGCGCGCTGCTCGCCGTGGCGCGCGGCTCCGAGCAGCCGCCCAAGCTCATCGTGCTGCGCTACCAGGGCGCGGGAGCGAAGAAGCCGCCGCTCGTCCTCGTCGGCAAGGGCATCACCTTCGACACCGGCGGCATCTCGCTGAAGCCGGCCGCCGAGATGGACGAGATGAAGTACGACATGTGCGGCGCCGCGTCGGTGCTCGGCACCGTGCGCGCCGTGGCCGAGATGAAGGCGAAGATCAACCTCGTCGTCATCGTGCCCACCACCGAGAACATGCCGAGCGGGCGCGCCACGAAGCCCGGCGACATCGTCACGACGATGTCGGGCAAGACGGTCGAGATCCTCAACACCGACGCCGAGGGCCGGCTCATCCTGTGCGATGCGCTCGAGTACGCGAAGCGCTTCGCGCCGGCCGCGGTGGTCGACGTCGCGACGCTCACCGGCGCCTGCGTCATCGCGCTCGGGCACCACCACTCGGGGCTGTTCTCGCCGAACGACGAGCTGGCCGCGGAGCTGCAGGCCGCCGGCAAGGAGGTCGCCGACACCTGCTGGCGCATGCCACTCGACGAGGCGTACCAGGAGCAGCTGAAATCGCCGTTCGCCGACGTCGCCAACATCGGCGGGCGGCCCGCCGGCTCGGTCACCGCGGCCTGCTTCCTCGCGCGCTTCACGAAGGACTACGACTGGGCGCACCTCGACATCGCCGGCACCGCCTGGCGCTCGGGGACGAACAAGGGCGCGAGCGGGCGTCCGGTCCCGCTGCTCGCGCACTTCGTGCTCTCGCGCGCCGACGGCGCCTGAGCGTTCGCCGCGGCCGGACGCTCCCCTCATCCGCAGCAGATGACGCGCGTCGACTTCCACTTCAACGCGCCCGACCGGTTCGTCTACGGATGTCGCGTGGTGCGCAGGGCGTATCGGTCGAAGCGCCGCGTGCTCGTCTGGTGCGACGACGAAGCGCGGCTCGACGCCTTCGACCGCCTGCTCTGGAGCGAGCCGCCGGCCGATTTCCTTCCGCACGTGCGCGCCGACGACCCGCTCGCCGCGCAGACGCCGATCCTGCTCACGCACGCCGCCGTCGACACCGGCACGCACGACGTGCTGGTGAACCTCGGGGCGGCCCCGCCGCCGATGTTCGCGCGCTTCGAGCGCCTGATCGAGATCGTCGGCCTCGACGAGGACGATCGCGCCGCGGCGCGCGAGCGATGGCGCTTCTATCGCGACCGCGGCTACCCGATGACCCGCCACGACGTGGCCGCGGCGGGCGGCTGAACGGCAATGGACGCCGACGACGAACTGCAGCGGCTCGTCGCGCAGCTGCGGGCCGCCTCCGAAGGCGCGGCCGAAGCCCCGGACGACGCGATCCCGATGCTCACCGAGGTCGTCGACCTGCCGCGCTACGACGCCGCCGAACTGCCGCACGCCCTGACCGACGTCGACTGGGCGCAGCTCGCGCTGCGCGTGCAGGAAAACGTCCTCGAGCGGCTGCTCGGCCGCTCCGAGACGCTGATCGACGACGAGATGCAGGTCCGGCTCGACATCGTGCTCGCACGCGCCACCGAGTCGCTGGCGGCCGAGCTGCGGCTCACGCTCGGGCAGCTCGTGCGCGATCTGGTCGCCCGCGCCGTCACCGACGAGCTCACGCGGGTGCACGACGAGATCGCGGGACGCAAATGAGCGAAGATCCGTACGAGCGCCCCCGAGCCGAACGAGCGCTTCCCGACCGAACGAACCACCCCTCCACTCCGAACCGCAACCCAGCTCGCCTTTCGCCATGAGCACCGCACGCCCTTCGAATCCATCGTCCGCCTCCGACGCCGATCGCCGGGAGTCGACGACGCCCGTCGAGGAGGCCCAAGGGCTCGCCAAGAGCTTCGAGCCCGCCGAGATCGAGGCCTTCTGGTATCCGCTGTGGGAGTCGCGCGGCTATTTCGCCGCCGGCGACACCGAGGGCGCTCCGGCGTTCTCGATCCAGCTGCCGCCGCCGAACGTCACCGGCACGCTGCACATGGGCCACGCCTTCAACCAGACGGTGATGGACACGCTCACGCGCTATCACCGGATGCTCGGCGACAACACGCTGTGGCTGCCGGGCACCGATCACGCCGGCATCGCCACGCAGATCGTCGTCGAGCGCCAGCTCGACGCGCAGGGCCTCACGCGCCACGATCTCGGGCGCGAGAAGTTCATCGAGCGCGTCTGGGCATGGAAGGAGGAATCGGGCTCGACGATCACCCGGCAGATGCGTCGCCTGGGCGCCTCCACCGACTGGTCGCTCGAATACTTCACGATGGACCCGAAGCTGTCGGCCGTCGTCCGCGAGGTCTTCGTCGGCCTGCACGAGCAGGGGCTGATCTACCGCGGCAAGCGGCTGGTGAACTGGGATCCGGAGCTGCTCACGGCGGTCTCCGATCTCGAGGTGGTCAGCGAGGAGGAAGAGGGCCGGCTCTGGCAGATCCGCTATCCGCTCGCCGACGGCAGCGGCACGATCACCGTCGCCACCACACGGCCCGAGACGATGCTCGGCGACACGGCGGTGATGGTGCACCCGGACGACGAACGCTACGCGGCGCTGGTGGGCAAGACCGTGTTGCTGCCGCTGTCGGGCCTGGGCGACGAACCGGCCTTCGACGGCTCCACGATGTCGCTGCAGGCGCTCGTCGCGCGGGGCGCCGAGCGCGGATGGCGGGAGATCCCGATCATCGCCGACGCCTACGTCGATCGCGAGTTCGGCACCGGCGCCGTGAAGGTCACGCCGGCGCACGACTTCAACGACTACGCGGTGGGCCAGCGCCACGACCTGCCGACGATCGGCGTGCTCACCCTCGACGCCCGCATCAACGAGAACGCCTCGCCCCGCTATCGCGGGCTCGGCCGCTTCGACGCGCGCGAAACCATCGTCGCCGACCTCGAAGCGCTCGGCCTGCTCGATTCGGTGCAGCCGCACCGGATGGTCGTGCCGCGCGGCGACCGCACGAACGCGGTGATCGAGCCGATGCTCACCGACCAGTGGTTCGTCGCGATGAACAAGCCGGCGCCGGCCGACTCGCTGCTGGCCGGCGGCAGCATCGCCGAACGCTCGCTACAGGCCGTCGCCGAAGGCCGCATCCGCTTCGTGCCCGAGGGCTGGAAGGCCACCTACGATCACTGGCTGACGAACATCCAGGACTGGTGCATCTCGCGCCAGCTGTGGTGGGGGCACCGCATTCCGGCCTGGTACAAGGCCGACGCGAACGGCGCGCCGCTGCACGACGGCGCCGTCTTCGTCGCGCGCAACGAAGACGAGGCGCGCGCAAAGGCGCGGGCAGCCGGGTGGACCGGCGCCCTCGTACAGGATCCCGACGTCCTCGACACCTGGTTCTCGTCGGCGCTGGTGCCGTTCTCGACGCTCGTCGATCCCGACGAGCCGTTCCGCGACGGACGACCGAACCTGCTGCCGGCGCTCGCGCGCTTCCTGCCGTCGTCGGTGCTCGTCACCGCCTTCGACATCATCTTCTTCTGGGTGGCGCGCATGGTCATGATGACGCTCGCGTTCACCGGCGAAGTCCCCTTCCGCGACGTCTACGTGCACGCACTCGTGCGCGACTCCGAAGGCCAGAAGATGTCGAAGAGCAAGGGCAACACGCTCGATCCGATCGACCTGATCGACGGCATCTCGCTCGAGGCGCTGGTCGCCAAGCGCACCTACGGGCTGATGAATCCGAAGCAGGCGGCGGCGATCGAGAAGCGCACGCGCAAGGAGTATCCGAACGGCATTCCCGCCTTCGGCGCCGATGCGCTGCGCTTCACCTTCGCGTCGCTCGCCGGGCCGGGGCGCAACATCAACTTCGACCTGAACCGCTGCGAGGGCTATCGCAACTTCTGCAACAAGCTGTGGAACGCGACCCGCTTCGTGCTGATGCACTGCGCGGGCAAGGACAACGGCTTCGCGGCGCATACCCCCGAGCAGTGCGCGCCCGGCGGCTATCTCGACTTCGGCCCGCTCGAGCGCTGGATCGTCTCGCAACTGCAGCGCACCGAGGCCGACGTCGAGCGGCATTTCAACGACTACCGCTTCGACCTCGCGGCGCGCGCGATCTACGAATTCGTCTGGAACGAATACTGCGACTGGTACGTCGAGCTGGCGAAGGTGCAGCTCGGCGGTGACGAAGCGCGCGCGCGCGCCACGCGCCGCACGCTGCTACGCGTGCTCGAGGCGGTGCTGCGCCTGGCGCACCCGATCATTCCGTTCGTCACCGAGGCGCTCTGGCAGAAGGTCGCGCCGCTCGCGCTGCGCTACGGCGAGCGCGGCGAGCAGCGGCTCGAGGGCGCCGAGCTCGAGCGTGCGATCGCCGAGCAGCGCTGGTCGATCATGACGCAGCCCTACCCGCGCGCCGACGCGTCGCGCATCGACGCGTCGGCCGAGGCCTGGGTGGCCGAGCTGAAATCGCTGATCGACGCGTGCCGCGCGCTGCGCGGCGAGATGGGCATCTCGCCGGCGCAGAAGCTGCCGCTGGTGGCGGCCGGCGAGCGGGCGCGGCTCGAAAGCTTCGCGCCGTACCTGCGCGCGCTCGCGCGGCTCGACGCGGTCGAGATCGTCGACGCCCTGCCCGCGGGTTCGGTCGCGCCGGTCCAGGTCGTCGGCGAAACCCGATTGATGCTCAAGGTCGAGGTCGACGTCGACGCCGAGCGCCGGCGGCTCGACAAGGAGCTCACGCGCGTCGACGGCGAGATCCGCAAGGCGCAGGCGAAGCTCGCGAACCCGAGCTTCGTCGATCGCGCGCCGGCAGCGGTGGTGGCGCAGGAGCGCGAGCGGCTCGCCGGATTCGAGGCGTTGCGCACGAAGCTGCAGGAGCAGCGCGCCCGGCTCGACGCGGCGGCTTCGAACGCGTGAGGGAACGGCGGCGCGCGATCCACCGGCGCCGCCGCCGGTGCGCTTCGCCGGCGTCGCTTCCGAGGCGCTGCGCCGGCGCGGCCGCCAAACCGGTTCGTCAGCGCCGCTTCAGGTAGAACGTCCACTCGCGCCCGGTCTCGTCGGTGCGCAGCAGCTCGTGCCCGGTCTGGCGGGCGAAGGCTTCGAAATCGCGCTTCGATCCGGGATCGGTGGACATCACCTTGAGCACCTGCCCGCTGTCCAGATCGGTCAGGGCCTTCTTGGCGCGCAGGATCGGCAGCGGGCAGTTCAGCCCGCGCGCATCCACCTCGCGGTCGAATTGCAGTACGGGTTCGGTCATCGGACGATTCTCTCGCAGAAGCCGGCGGGAATGCGGCGAGTCTAGCAGCGCAGGCGCTCAGCTTGCGTCGCCGGTGCGCCGCGGCAGGTCGACGAACTCGACGGGCAGGCCGCGCGCCCGCAGCCAGTCGGCCACGGCCAGGCCGGTGCCGAAGCGCCAGGGTTTCAGCCGCTCGGGCGCGATCATCCGGTATTCGACGAGTTCCTCCGACAGCCGCACGCGGCCGGTGGCGATCGTGTGATACGCGATGATCAGCTCGTTCTTGCGCGCGAAGTCGTAGACGCCGATCAGGCTCAGGCTCTGCACGTCGAGGTCGGTCTCCTCCTTGATCTCGCGTGCGATCCCCTGCTCGGGCGTCTCGCCGGCCTCGAGGAAGCCGGTGATCAGCGCGAAGGTCTTCGGCGGCCACGCCGCGTTGCGCGCGAGCAGGATCTCGTCGCCCACCTGCACGAGCGCCGCGACGACCGGCGCCGGGTTGTTCCAGTGCGTGAAGCCGCATCCGCGGCAGGTGCTGCGCTCGCGCCCGGAGAGCAATCCGGAGACGAGCGGCTGCGCGCAGCGCGGGCAGTAGCGGTAGTCGGGATGCAGCATGCCGGTCAGCGCTGCACCGCGGCCGCCAGCGCCTCGAAGCCGGGGTACCGGTCGCGCGCGATCACGTACTTGCGTGCGTGGCGACCCCAGGCCTCGCCGCGCGCAACGGCGTCGGCGAATCCCGCGCGGTCGACGATCGTCGTGCCGCCCAGCAGCGTGACGCCGCGCGCGAAGAGATCGTCGGGAATGCAGCCGCCGCCGGGACCGACGAGCGCGAGCCAGCGCGCGCCGCGCGCTGCGTCGAGCACGCGGTCGAGCGTGTCGTTGAGCAGCACCGTCGTCGTGCTGAGGACCTTGCTGCAGTCGGCCAGCTCGGCCGGGTCGAGCGTCACGCGCCATCCGTCGCGCTCGCCGGCGAGCCGGCTCTGCAGCTCGAGCACGACGAGCGACGCGCCGGCATCGACGATGCGCGGCACCAGCGGCCCGAACAGCCCGACCATGCCGATGCGCTCACCGGGCTGCGGATCGAGCGAGCCGATCGAGTCGGTCGCGGTGTCGAGCGCATAGCCGGCTTCGCGAAAGAAGCGTTGCGAGATCGCGTTGATCGCGGCGAAGCCGAGCGTTCGGCGCACCGGATCGGAATCGAGATATCCCCGCGCGACCTCGAGCGCCGGCCGGCCCCGCAGTGCGGCGGCGGAATCGCCTTTGCGAAGCCGCGCGAACGTGTCGCCGAGCAAGAGGAACGACAGTCCGATCGATCCGTCGTCGAGCTCGACGCCGCAGAACTCCGACTCGCGCGAGCCCTCGTCGGCGGCCAGCGGCAGGTGCAGCGCCGCGACGCGCGGCAAGGGTCCGAGCGCGGCGATCGCCTCGATGCGTCCGAACAGCTCGCGCGCGAAGCCGCGCCGAGCCTCCGCCCCGGCTTCGTCACCGTTCATCGCACTCGTGTCCGGTGAACGAGCCCTTCACGCCCGTTCGCGTACCCAGTCGGCGACCCCCGCGAGCGCCTGCGGCAGGCGCGACGGCTCGCTGCCGCCCGCCTGCGCCATCTCGGCACGTCCGCCTCCCTTGCCGCCGACCT
>DATGRE010000345.1:0-3194 GCA_035303885.1 Zeimonas sp.
CACCGACGCGGCGCAAGGTGCGCAACTGCGCGGCCAGGGTCGTACCCAGTTGAGTTACGTGCGCGGCGCATGGTCGAAAGGCACCGACGACGAGCAGGATCGCGTCGTGAGTCGCTACCTGCGTCCGCGCGCCACCGCGAGCGGCATCCTGTTGCGGTACGACGACGCACAGGGCGCCTCCGTCACCCTCGCGCGCCTCTTCCATCTCGCTGGAACCAGCACCGACGCTGCCGACCTCAAAGACGTGAGCATCGCCGACCGGGGCGCCCTCGACCTCGTCGAGCTGATTCCCTATGCCAAGAACGGCGTCGAGACCCGACGACTCAAAGAGGCCTACCCCAAGGCGGCCGTGGCCACCCGGCAAGCGTCGGGTGCCTTCTAAACGCGCCTGCAGAACCTGCTCGGCATCGAGTCCGCCAACGCGCTCCACCTGCTGCACAAGACACAATCTGCGAAAAACCTCGGCAGCCTCGACCAACTGTTCCGCGCCTTCATGCTCGATACCCCCGCGACGTTCGCGCGTGCCGACGAGGCGCAGACCCAGTTCGGAGAGCTGGATGCGGCGCACCGGCACGTCGTCGAGTTGCGTCGTCAGCGCGACGCCCTCCGTCGGCTCGGAGCCTCCAGCGGGCACTACGACGAACGGATCGCCGAGGCGGCCAGCACGACAGCCCTCCTCGACGCGATCCCCGGATACGAGGCGCGCGAACTGCTGCGGCTCGCGCGCGCGGAACACGGCGAGGCGCAGATCGCACTCGCCAGGGCTGAGGACGACGCCCGTTCCGCAAGAGAGCGGGAACAGCTCGCCGACGAGGCCCGACAGGACGCCGCGATGCGCGAGTTGGGCCTCGGCGGCGACGACCGTGCCAGCCTGTCCCGCGAACTCACGGATGCCGAGAGTCGACTCGCCGAGGTGTCCGCGCGCCATCAACGCCTCACCGATGAACTCGCCGAGGTGGGCATCACGCCGGCGCCGACCACGGCATCCGAGTATGCGGAGCTGCGCGCGACCGCAGAGACTGAGCTCGCCCAGGCGGCACCGACCGCCATCCACGACCATGCGGCCCATGATGCCTTCGCCGAGGCGAGGCGCGAGCTGCGCCAGATCGACGAGGAGTTGCGCGTGCTGCGCATGAGCCGCAGCAACATCGATCCGGCGCTGCAGCAGGAGCGCGCACGACTCGCCCAGGAACTCGGGCTGAGCGAGAAGGCGCTGCCCTTCGCGGGGGAGCTCATTGAGGTGCTGCCCGAGCACGCGACGTGGACGGGCGCGATCGAACGCGTGCTGAGGCCTCTCTCGACGGCACTGCTCGTGCGCGACGAGCACCTCGCGCAGGTGCGCGCCAGCATCGACAGCCGACACCTCGGCACGCGGATCGTGATCGAAGCAATAGGCATCCAGTTCCGCGCCCCGCGCCCGGTGCTCGATGAGCTCTCGCTCGTCAACCGGGTGCGCGTGGCTCCCGGCGGCTTCCACGACTGGCTCGTCGACCGGCTCAGCCGAAGGTTCGACTTCGCCTGCGTCGAGCACCCCGATCAGCTCGACGAGCACGAGCGTGCCGTCACCGTGCAGGGCCAGGTGAAGCTCGCCGAGCGGCGATACGAGAAAGACGACCGCTTCCGCGTCGACGACCGGCTGCGCTGGGTGCTCGGCGGCGACAATCAGCGGAAGACCGAGATGCTGCTCGCGCGGCGACGCGACGTCGACGAGCGTATGCGCACGCACCAGGCCGAGCTGGATGCGCACCAGAGCACGCGGGATGCGGCGATCGCTCGCCGCAAGGTGCTCGAGCAGCTGCGCGCGCGCAGCTGGAGCGAGTACGACATGGCACCCGCCGCGGCACGGCTCGCCCGGTTGCGTGACCGCAAGCGCGAGCTCGACACCACCAGCCCGGAACTCGCTGCCGCGTCTGCCGCCCATGAGCAGGCCAAGGCGACCTATGACGAGGTCCGCGCCGATGCGACGCGAGCCGAGCAGCGTCGGCTCGAAGCCGCTGCGCATCTCGACGAGGTGGAGCGCGCGATCATCGACAGCGAGCGCGCGTCCGCCAATCTCCCTGCGGTCGATGCGACGCTCGTCGCCCAGCTCGACGAGCGCTACCGCGCGCAGCGGCGCCGCCTCGATCGCACGACCCTCACCGAGATCGGCCGCGTCGTGCAGGGCAAGCTGCGAGACGAGCGGGATGCGGCACGCGATCAGGCCGACCGCGCCGCGATCGCCTTCACCGCGGATGCCGCACGGTTCCGTGAGCGCTGGCCCGCCGCATCCGTCGACCTCACCGATTCCATCGACGACCGCGTCGGCTACCGCTTGCTGCTCGAGCAGATCGAGAGCCACGGCTTGCCTGAGCACGAGGCCAACTTCCTGCGGCTGCTGCGCGAGAAGTCCAGCAACCTCATCGGATATCTGTTGAAAGACCTGCGCGACGCACCCGACGAGATCAAGGAGCGCGTCGCACCCGTCAACGACTCGCTCATGCGATCCGAGTTTGAGCCGGAGAAGTTCCTGCAGATCAAGGTGCGCACGCAGCGATCCGAAACCGTCACCGCGTTCATCGCGCAGCTGCGCAGCATCGTCGACGGCAGCTGGGACGACGCCGACGCGGCCGCGGCAGAGCAACGCTTCGCCGTGCTCGCGGAGATCATGCGGCGACTCGGGTCGAGCGAGACCGCCGACCGCACGTGGCGCAATCAGGTACTCGACACCCGGGAGCATGTCGCCTTCCTCGCGCAAGTCGTCGATCGCGCCGGGCGTGAAACCGCCAGCTACGACAGCGGAGCCGCGCTCTCGGGCGGGCAGCAGCAGAAGCTCGTCATCTTCTGCCTCGCAGCTGCCTTGCGCTACCAGCTCACCGACGCCGACAGCGATGTGCCCGGCTATGGAACGGTCGTGCTCGACGAGGCCTTCGACAAAGCCGACTCGAGCTACACCCGGATGGCGATGAACATCTTCACTGCTTTCGGTTTCCACATGATCCTCGCCACTCCGCAGAAACTCCTGCAGACCCTCGAGCGCTACGTCGGTGCCGTCACCGCCGTCTCCAACCCGACACAGCAGGCATCGCAGCTCGCGAACGCGATCTTCGAGCGGGAGGGGTCCCAGGATCACGAGGGTCGGGAGTCGTCCGCGTGATCGGTGTCTCCGCGGCGCGCGCTCGCGCCGCTGCAGCTGTCACTCGGCACCTGCGCGAGTG
>DATGRE010000346.1:0-6513 GCA_035303885.1 Zeimonas sp.
ACACCGGTGATTTCATCATCATCATCAACGCCGACAAGATCCGTGTCACGGGCGCCAAGGCGACCGACAAGATCTACTACCGCCACACCGGCTACCCCGGCGGCATTCGCGGCACTTCCTTCAAGGACATGCAGGCCAGGCATCCCGGCCGTGCCATCGAGAAGGCCGTGAAGGGCATGCTGCCCAAGGGCCCGCTGGGCTACGCGATGATCAAGAAGCTGAAGGTCTACGGCGAAGCCACGCACCCGCACACCGCGCAACAGCCGAAGGTTCTGGAGGTCTGATTCGATGATCGGCGACTACTACTACGGCACCGGCCGGCGCAAGACCTCGGTCGCCCGGGTATTCCTGAAGCGCGGCACCGGCAGGATGATCGTCAACGGCAAGCCGCTCGACGAATATTTCTCGCGCGAGACGGGCCGCATGATCGTGCGCCAGCCGCTCGATCTCACGCAGAACCTCGAAACCTTCGACATCATGGTGAACGTGCACGGCGGCGGCGAGTCCGGCCAGGCCGGCGCGGTTCGCCACGGCATCACTCGTGCCTTGATCGATTACGACGCCGCGCTGAAACCCACGCTGTCGAGCGCCGGGCTCGTCACGCGCGATGCGCGCGAAGTCGAGCGCAAGAAGGTCGGCCTGCACAAGGCGCGTCGCCGCAAGCAGTTCTCGAAGCGCTGACCCGGCAGCGCCGCCGTCTCCACCGTCCGCACCGGCGTTATCGGGTCCGGTGCGCGGCGGGCGCTTCTCGGAGGTCGCGATGATCAAGGTCGGAATCGTCGGGGGCACCGGCTATACCGGTGCGGAGCTGTTGCGCCTGCTGTCGCAGCATCCGCACGTGGAGCTCGTCGCGATCACCTCGCGCAAGGAATCCGGCATGCCGGTGGCGGAGATGTTTCCGTCGCTGCGCGGCCGCATCGATCTCGCCTTCACCGATCCGGCATCGGCACCGCTCGCGAAATGCGACGTCGTCTTCTTCGCGACGCCGCATGGCGTGGCAATGGCACAGGCGCCCGAACTGCTCGCCGCGGGCGTTCGGCTGATCGATCTCGCCGCCGATTTCCGCCTGAAAGACACCGCCGAGTTCGAGCGCTGGTACAAGATGCCGCACGCGTGCCCGGGCGTGCTGGCCGAAGCCGTCTACGGGCTGCCTGAGGTGAACCGCGAGGCGATCCGCCGTGCGCGCGTGATCGGCCTGCCGGGTTGCTATCCCACGTCGGTCCAGCTCGGCTTCCTGCCGGTGCTCGATCCCGAAGCGGCGAGCGCGGCCGGCGGTGACCTCGTCGAGCTCGACTCGCTGATCGCCGACTGCAAGTCCGGCGCTTCGGGCGCCGGTCGCAAGGCCGAGGTCGCGACGCTGCTCGCCGAAGCGGGCGACAACTTCAAGGCCTATTCGGTCACTGGCCACCGACACCTGCCGGAGATCCGCCAGGGCCTCGAAGCGATCGCCGGCAAGCCGGTGAAGCTCGTGTTCACGCCGCATCTGGTGCCGATGATCCGCGGCATCTTCTCCACGCTGTATGCGCGCATTACGCCGCGCGCACGCGAGCTCGATTTCCAGTCGCTCTACGAGCGGCGCTTCGCAGCCGAACCCTTCGTCGACGTGATGCCCGCCGGTTCGGCGCCCGAGACGCGCTCGGTGCGCGCATCGAACTTCGTCCGGATCGCCGTGCACCGGCCGCCCGACAGCGACCTGCTGATGGTGCTGGTCGTCGAGGACAACCTCGTGAAGGGTGCTTCGGGGCAGGGCGTGCAGGTGATGAACCTGATGTTCGGGCTGCCCGAGGAGGCCGGTCTCACGCAGGTGCCGATCCTGCCCTGAGGGCTGGCGTGCCGCCTGTGGTGTGGGCCGCGGGGCGCGGGCCGCGTGCCCGGGCGTAGGCGCCGTGCCCGGGGCGTGGGCCGCGTGCCCGGGGCGTGGGCCGCGTGCCCGGCCCGGGGGTGGGGCGCACCGGGCTGCCGGCGGGCGCTCCGAAAACGAGCGATCGGCGTCGTGGAACGCATTCCACGAACCAAAGCGCTCGATTCCGGAGCGTTTCCCGAGACCGTGCCGGCGGCTCTGCACACGAGACCGCAGCCGGCGGCTGCACATGAGAGACCGCGCCGACGGCTGCACGTGTTCCCGGCTGCACGGGTTCCGCCTGGGCCGGAAGGCGCTGCGGCCGGCTGCACGCCCCGTCCGAGCGGCGGCGCCGTACAATAGGTGCAAACCGGAGGTATCGAATGGAAGCTGTCGCCGAGACGATGGATCCGCTGGTGTTCACCGATGCGGCCGCAACCAAGGTGAAGTCGCTGATCGACGAGGAAGGCAACCCGGAGCTGAAGCTGCGCGTGTTCGTGCAGGGCGGCGGGTGCTCGGGTTTCCAGTACGGGTTCACGTTCGACGAGGAAACGGCCGAGGACGACACCGTGCTGCAGAAGGGCGGCGTCACGCTGCTCGTCGACGCGATGAGCCTGCAGTACCTGATGGGCGCCGAGATCGACTACAAGGAAGACCTCGAAGGGGCGCAGTTCGTCATCAAGAATCCGAACGCGACGACGACCTGCGGCTGCGGCTCGTCGTTCTCCTGACCCGCAAGGGATCGCCTCGGACGAGCGCCGGCGCAGGCTCCGCGCAGTGATCGGTGCGAAACGCCTGCCGATCCGCCGCGGGAAACGCCGAGTGATCCGCGGGAGACGCCGAATGGTCGGCGGGAAACGCCGGGCGATCCGCAGAGAACCCCGTCAGCGCGCCGTACGCCTCGGCTCGGCGATCGAGCCGAGCACGCGCGGACCTCGCGCGCCGGTGACCGCGGGCAGGTTGCCCGCCTCTCCATCGATGCGTCGTGCGGCGAGCCAGGCGAAGGCCGCCGCTTCCACCGCCTGCGGATCGATGCCCAGGACGGCCGTCGTCGCGAGCGGCACCGGTGCCAATCGGGCGGCCAGCCGTTCCATCAGGAAGCCGTTGCGCGCACCGCCCCCGCAGACGTAGGCCGCCTGCACGCCGTAGTCGGTGCAGGCGCGCGCGACGGTGATCGCACTGAGCTCCACGAGCGTGGCCTGCACGTCCTGCGCGGCCGGCTGCGCCTTTTCCGCCGTGCGCAGCGCGCCGAGCGCGTCGTCGAGCCACCGTGCGTGGAACCGGTCGCGCCCGGTGCTCTTGGGCGCCGCCAGCGCGAAATACGGTTCGGAGAGCAGGTGCGCGAGCAGCGCATCGTTCACCGTTCCGCTGCGCGCCCAGGCGCCGTCGTCGTCGAAGCTGCGCCCCGTGTGACGCAGGCACCACGCGTCGAGCAGCGTGTTCGCCGGGCCGGTGTCGAAGCCGCGTACGGGTTCGTCGGTGCCGCAGTCGGGCGGCAGCAGCGTCACGTTCGCGATGCCGCCGAGATTGACGATCGCGCGTCGCTCGAGCGGACTGCGGAACACCCGGACGTGGAACGCCGGCGCGAGCGGCGCGCCCTGGCCGCCTGCCGCGATGTCGGCCGCACGCAGGTCGTGCACGACGGCGATGCCGAAGCGCTCGGCCAGGCGCGCCGCGTCGAGCAGCTGGATCGTGTAGCCGAGCTCGGGCCGATGGCGCACCGTCTGCCCGTGCGCGCCGATCGCGGTGATCTGTGCCGCGCGCAGCCCGGTACGCGCGAGCAGCGCTTCGACGGCTTCGGCGTAGCGGTCGGCGAGTGCGATGGCGGCGAGGCTGGCCCGTGCGAGCTCGTCGGGACCGCTCGCCTGTAGCGCGTGCAGCGCATCGCGCAGTGCGCCGTCGAGCGCGACGCTGGCGAAGCCGGCGGTGCGCACGCCGCCGCGTTCGTCGATCTCGAGCAGCGCCGCGTCGACCGCGTCGATGCTGGTTCCGGACATCAGGCCGATGAAGCGGCGCATCGGTCGGGTGCGAGGATGGGAGTGCGGATCGGGGAAAGGCCCGGGCTGCAAGAGGGTACGCGCAATCGCGCGCGAACGCGTGCCCGCGCGCCGGTTCGTGCCCGGCTCCCGGGGCGCTCCGATCTACTCGAAGCGCGCGAGTTGCACGCCGTCGAGCTGCGCGAGACGCAGGCGCAGCGACTGCGCCTGCGCGGTGAAGCGCTTCATGTCGCGCTTGTCCAGCGGCGCCGCGCTGGGCATCGCGACCGACATCGGGTCGACGTTCTCGCCCTTGACCATGAACTCGTAGTGCAGGTGGGGGCCGGTGGCCATGCCGGTGGCGCCGACGAAGCCGATCACCTCGCCCTGCGCGACGCGCGAGCCCACCGACAGGCCCTTCGCGAAGCCGCGCAGGTGCGCGTACAGCGTCGTGATGTCGTTGCGGTGCCTCACGACGATCACCTTGCCGTAGCCGCGCTGTTGCCCGATGAACTCGATGGTGCCGTCGCCCGAGCTGCGCACCTTGGTGCCGATCGGCGCGGCGAAATCGACGCCCTTGTGCTCGCGGGTGTATTTCAGGATCGGGTGCATGCGCGCCGGCCGGAATCCGGAGGAGATCCGGCTGAACTCGACCGGGTGGCGCAGGAACGAGCGCTTCAGGCTGCGGCCGTCGAAGGTGTAGTAGCCGCCTTCGCCGCCGCCGCGATCGAACCAGACGGCCTCGTGGCGCGTGCCGCCGTTGTCGAACTCCAGCGCGAGCACGCGCCCGACCACCGGTGGGTCGAGGCTGTCGGACTCGCGGATCATTTCGTAGAGCACGCGCAGCCGGTCGCCGCGGCGCAGGTCGCGCGTGAAGTCGATCTTGTCCTCGAGGATGTCGGCGATCTGGCTGGCCACGGCATCGGGAATGCCGGCCGAGTCGATCGCCGCGAACAGCGAGCTCTGGATCTCGGCCACGCCCATCGCGACCTGGCGCTCGATCGGCACCGGCTCCTCGGTCACGTAGAAGCCTTCGCCGTGCCGCTCGATGATCAGGCGGCGGGCGGGCTGCGCCGAATTGGGGTCGAGGCTGCCGAAGCGGTACTGCAGCGAACGCACCCGGCCCGCGTTGTCGACGTCGGCGGTGACCGTGCGGCCCGACGGCAGCTGCAGCAGCTTGCGCGCCAGTGGGTTCGACGCGACGTACTTGTGGAAATCGGGATCGGTGGCGCCGAGCCGATCGAGCAGCGAAGCGAGCGTCTCGCCGCGCTGGATGCGCTCCGAGCGCAGGAAGCTCTCGTCGGGTTCGCCCTGCAGGGCGGGCCAGGCGATCGGCAGCTCGTCGATCACCGTTTGCAGCGCGGGCCGCTCCTCGGGATGCCGCAACGGAGCCGTTGCCAACGCCGTGACCGCCGCCAGGGCCGTCGTCAGGGCGACGGCCGTCGCCACCTTCGGGAAACTGGAGCGGAATGGGTGGCTCATCGCGCTGATCGGCTGGTCCGGCTTGAAGTTAAGTCGTCGCGGGCGCTTCCGGCCCTCGGCTAGAATCTGGCCCTTCACCCCGGCGACAGTCCCAGCACGCGCACCGATTCGGCGAAGTCCCGGGTCCGGCAGAAGTCGCGCGGATTCTACCGGATCTCTACTGGAAATCACCTATCCGATGACGATGAACGGCGGCAGTTTCCGGAACGAAGCGCATTCCCCGGCCGATCCGGCGGGGGCGCCGGCTCCGGGTGAGCCCCCGAGCGAGGCCGCGAGCGAGCGTTCCAGCGAGGCCGCGAGCGAGCCTTCCGGCGGGGCTGCGAGCGAGCCTTCCGGCGGGGCTGCGAGCGAGCCCCCGAGCGAGGCCGTTCGCGAGGCGCTCGCCGTCACGCTGCGCGGCGCCGACGAGCTGATCGTCGAGAGCGAATGGGTCGCCAAGCTCGCGCGCAGCGAGGCGAGTGGCGTTCCGCTGCGCATCAAGCTCGGCCTCGATCCCACCGCGCCCGACCTGCACCTCGGTCACACGGTCGTCCTGAACAAGCTGCGCCAGCTGCAGGACCTCGGCCACACGGTGATCTTCCTGATCGGCGACTTCACGGCGATGATCGGCGATCCCTCGGGGCGCAACGTCACGCGTCCGCCCCTGAGCCGCGAGCAGATCGAGCGCAACGCGCGCACCTATTTCGAGCAGGCGTCGCTCGTCCTCGACGCGCAGAAGACCGAGATCCGCTACAACTCGGAGTGGTCCGACGCGCTCGGCGCGCGCGGCCTGATCGAGCTGGCCGCCCGGCACACGCTCGCGCGCATGCTCGAGCGCGACGACTTCGCCAAGCGCTATCGCGAAGGGCTGCCGATCTCGATCCACGAGCTGCTGTATCCGCTGATGCAGGGCTACGACTCGGTGGCGCTGCGCGCCGACCTGGAGCTCGGCGGAACCGACCAGAAATTCAACCTGCTCGTCGGGCGCGAACTGCAGCGCGAGTACGGGCAGGAGCCGCAGTGCATCCTGACGATGCCGCTGCTCGAGGGGCTCGACGGCGTCGAGAAGATGTCGAAGTCGAAGAACAACTACGTCGGCATCACCGAGCCGCCCGACGAGATGTTCGGCAAGGTGATGTCGATCTCCGACGAGCTGATGTGGCGCTGGTTCGAGCTGCTGTCGTTCCGCCCGATGAGCGAGATCCAGGCGCTGCGCGAGCAGTGCGCGCAGGGACG
>DATGRE010000347.1:0-3184 GCA_035303885.1 Zeimonas sp.
GCTCGAGGGCGACCTCGGCTGCGCCGATCGAACGCATGCAGTGATGGATGCGCCCCGGCCCGAGGCGCGCCTGCGCGAGCGCGAAGCCGCTGCCTTCCTCGCCGAGCCGGTTCGAGACGGGCACGCGAACGCCGCGGAAGAGGATCTCGCAGTGGCCCTCGGGCGCGTGGTGGTTCACCGTGGTGATGTTGCGAACGATCTCGACGCCCGGTGTGTCCATCGGAACCAGTACCATCGTCTGCTGGCGGTGCCGCTCGGCGTCGGGGTCGGTCTTGCCCATCACGATCAGGATCCGGCAGTTCGGATGTGCGGCGTTCGTGATGAACCACTTGCGTCCGTCGATGACGTATTCGTCGCCTTCTCGGCGGATCGACGTCGTGATGTTCGTCGCGTCGGAGGAGGCGACGTCGGGCTCGGTCATCGCGAAGGCCGAGCGGATCTCTCCGTTCAGCAGCGGCACCAGCCACTGCGCGCGCTGCTCGGGCGTGGCGAACATGTGCAGCAGCTCCATGTTGCCGGTGTCGGGCGCGTTGCAGTTGAACACTTCCGAGGCCCACGGCACGCGTCCCATGATCTCGGCGAGCGGCGCGTATTCGAGGTTCGTCAGGCGCATGCCCGGTTCGTCGTCGGCGAGCGCGGGCAGGAACAGGTTCCACAGACCCTCGGACTTCGCCAGCGCCTTCAGGTCCTCCATGAACGACACCGGGTATCGCCCGGACTGCACCTCGTCGCGCCACTGCACGATGCGCGGGACGATGTGATCGTCGAGGAAGTCGCGAACGCGCCGGCGCAGTTCCTCGACCTTCGGGGTGTAGGCGAAATCCATCGATGTCTCCGTCGGGGGGCGGGTCGATCGTAGCGCAGTCGCCGGCACGGAGCGACCCGGCCATGCAGGCGGTTTGATCGCGCTCAGCGCGGATTCAGCTTCCGTTCGCGAGAATCGGGCTCTTCGAATTCGTGGGGCGCCGAGCGGGCGCCGGGGAACGAGCATTTCATGACCCGTCCGCAACGCTTCGACCGCCTCCTCCTTCGGCGTCTGTTCGCGTCGTTCCTCGTTGCCGGCGCATGGACCTGCGCCGCCCCGGGCTTCGCGGCGCACGAGGCATCCCTTCCTGTGCAATCCTTCGCAGCGATCGGCATCGAGACGACGCCCGCTCGTCCGGCCTCTTCCGATCGCCTCGAGCACCTGCCCGCCCACGTGCAGGTGCCGAACGCACAGCAGCGCTACGTGGCGACGCCGATCGGCGGGCTCGTCACCGAGCTGCAGGCCGGTGTAGGCGATCCGGTGCAGAAGGGCCAGACGCTTGCCCGGGTGGTCAGCGCCGAGCTGCTCGCACTGCAGCGTGATCTCGCGCAGGCAGGCGCCGAGCGCGAGCGCACGCAGCGAGCGCTCGCACGCGACGAGCGGCTGCTGGCCGAGGGACTCGTCTCCGAATCGCGCGTCGAGGCGAGTCGCGCGGCCGACCGGCAGGCGCAGGCGGCGCTCGCCGAGAAGCGCAGCCTGCTCGAGCTGTCGGGCGTGCGACCGCTGGCGGCGGGCACCTTCGAACTGGTCGCGCCCATCGACGGTGTCGTCCTCGCCCAGGACGTGCATCCGGGCCAGCGGATCGACGCGGCGACGACGCTGTTCCGGATCGCGCAGCTCGATCCGCTCGAGCTGCTGATCGACGTGCCGATCGGGGCGGCATCGCGCATCGCGATCGGTGCATCGGTGCGTGTTCCGCAGGTCGGCGCGACCGGGCGCGTGATTGCGATCGGCCGCGCGGTCGGCGACGCACAGACGGTGGCGGTGCGCGCGCGGCTCGACACCGGGCTCGCCGCGCTCGGTCCGGGGCAGCACGTCGAAGCCGAGATCGACGCGCGCCCGGGCGAAGGCGGCGAGCGCAGCTGGCTCGTGCCGGCGGCGGCGCTCGTGCGTCTCGGGCCGGGCGGAACGAACCCGGCCGTCTTCGTGCTGCGAGACG
Source organism: Zeimonas sp. (assembly GCA_035303885.1). GTDB lineage: Bacteria > Pseudomonadota > Gammaproteobacteria > Burkholderiales > Burkholderiaceae_E > Zeimonas. Next base: position 1,965 of record DATGRE010000347.1, read on the forward strand.
ATCGCTACGTGGCCGTGCCCGCCGTTCCGCTGGGCGAGGCGGGGCGGGACGTCGTCGTGCAGGCGGCGCTCACCGAGGGAGAGCCGGTGGTCTCGGCCGGCGCCAGCCAGCTGAAGTCGGCGCTCGGTGGCGCCGGCGAGGCGAGCGCACCGGTTTCGAAGTAGGCGTCCAATGCTCGCGCGCATCGTCGACTTCTCCCTCACGCAGCGCCTGCTCGTCCTGGTGCTCACCGCGCTGCTCGTCGGCGCGGGCATCGTCGCGTTGCGCGAGTTGCCGATCGACGCCTTCCCCGACGTCTCGACGACGCAGGTCAAGATCATCGTCAAGGCGCCCGGCATGACGCCCGAGGAGGTCGAGAGCCGGATCACGATCCCGATCGAGCAGGAGCTGCTCGGCATCGAGCGCCAGCGGCTGTTGCGGGCGGTGTCGAAGTACGGGATCACCGACATCACCGTCGATTTCGACGACGGCACCGACATCTATTGGGCACGCCAGCAGGTGGCGGAGCGCTTCGCCGCGGCCGCCGAGTCGCTGCCCGCGCAGGCGAGCGGCGGCCTGGCGCCGATCACGACGCCGCTCGGCGACATGTTCATGTTCACGATCGAGGGGCCGCTGTCGCTCGAGGAGAAGCGCACGCTGCTCGATCGCGTCGTGCGCCCGCAGTTGCGCACGGTGCGCGGCGTCGCCGACGTCAACAGCCTGGGCGGCTTCGTCCGCAGCTACGAGGTCGTGCCCAATCCGCAGCTGCTGGCCGTTCGCGGCCTCGGTCTCGAAGACCTGCGCGGCGCGATCGAGCGCAACAATCGCAACGACGGTGCCGGCCGCATCGTCGAGGGCGAGGAGGTGCTGATCGTTCGCACCGAAGGCGCGATCGGCAGCGTGGCCGACCTGGGCGAGATCGTCGTCGCCACGCCGAACGAGGTGCCGGTACGGGTGTCCGACGTCGCCGACGTTCGCATGGGCAGCCTTACGCGCTACGGCGCCGTCACGCGCGACGGCGAGGAGGCGGTCGAGGGCCTCGTGCTCGGCCTGCGCGGCGCGAACGCGCGGCAGGTGATCGCCGGCGTGCAGCAGCGGCTCGCGGCGCTCGCGCCGTCGCTGCCGCAGGGAACGCAGATCGTGCCCTTCTACGATCGTTCGGTACTCGTCGATCGTGCCGTCGGGACGGTGTCGCGGGCACTGCTCGAGGCGATCGTGCTCGTGCTCGCGCTGCTGCTCGC
>DATGRE010000348.1:0-21037 GCA_035303885.1 Zeimonas sp.
ACCGTGTCCGCGCGTTCGAGATCGGGCAGCAGGATCGCCGCCATCGCGCCGGGCAGGACCATCAGGAAGAGCGGCAACAGCTTGAGCGCCGCGGCGATCAGCGCGCCGCGCGCCGCGGTCTCGACGTTACGCGCGCCGAGCAGGCGCTGCGCGATGTACTGGTTCATCGTCCAGTAGTAGAAGCCGAGGATCGGAAGGCCGATCAGCGTTCCGAGCCACGGCAGCACCGGATCGTCGATCGGGCGAAGCAGCGAGAGCTTGTCGGCGGGCAACGACGTGATCACGCGTTGCCAGCTGAAGTCGAACTCGGCGAACACGATGGCGAACAGCAGCGCCGAACCGGCGAGCAGGACCAGCGCCTGCAGCACGTCGGTGTAGACGACCGCGCGCAGGCCGCCGGCGGCGGTGTACAGGCCGACGAAGATCGCGAGTGCCGCACAGGTCGCCGCCAGATCCAGCCCTGGAACGAACATCATCAGCACGAGTGCGCCGGCGTAGAGACTGCCCGCCGTATCGAGGAAGACGCTGAGCACCAGCGACGTCGCGGACAGGTAGCGGCGAATGCGGGCGTCGAACCGGCGCTCGAGGATCTCCGGAACCGTGACGATGCGGCCTCCGACGAAGGAGGGGACCACGGCGAAAGCCGCGAACACCAGCACGAGCGCGGCCATCCATTCGTAGTTCGCGACCGAGATGCCCGATTGCCACGCCGCTCCGGGAAGACCGATCAGCGTGGTCGAGGAGATGTTCGAAGCGAACAGCGACAGCCCGATGACGCCGGCACCGAGCGAACGTCCGGCGAGGAAGAGCTCGTCGGCGTCGGGGTTTCGTTTCGTGACGCGGACGCAGACGACGATGACGATGAGCAGGTAGAGGGCGACGGCAAGATAGTCGAGCGGCTGAAGGGCGATCATCGAGATCCGTAGGGAACCCAGGCAACAGGGCGCAAGGGGAACACGTTCGGCGGGTCGGATTCAAGTCGTGCCCGCCGTCGGCGTCTCGACGGAGCCGGATCGTCTTCTTCGAGCAGCCTCGGTGCGGAGCGTCCGCTGTACACCGGCGCCCCGGCCGCTGCCGCTTCACTCTCCGCGGGTGGCCTTCGCGACGAACTCCGCGACCGCCTCGATCTGCTCGTCGCTGAGCTTGCCTTCGAAGCTCGGCATCACGCCGATGCCGTCGCGCACCACGGCGACGACTCGTTGCCGGTCGGGCTGGATCTCGTCGAGCGACGGCCCGACCGCGCCGGTGGCGGCCGCCGCCCGCAGCGTATGGCACAGCGCGCAGGGCGGCTGCGCGAGGGTCGTGAACACCTCGCGGCCCAGCTCGTCGCCGGCGGCAACGGCGGGACCCGCGAGGAAGAGCGCGAGGACCAGTGCGCGACCGGGCATCAGGTGACGGTGACCGCCACCGCGTGATCACGCCAGCCGTTGTGCGCGTAGCCGCGCTCGTTCTCGATGCGTAGCTCCGGCTGAACGCTGCCGTCGGCCCCGATCGCGCGACTCGTGATCAGGTACGAGCCGGGCTGCAGCGTCACCGGAAGCACGAACTGGCGCCACGCGTAGGGTCCCATGTCGGGCCCGAAGAACTGCGCGGCGTGCCACGTCCTGCCCCCGTCGGCCGACACCTCGACCGCGCGGATCGGCGTTCCGCCGCTGAACGCGACGCCGTGCACCTGCAGCGGTCCTGCCCGCAGCGTCTGCCCGTTCTCCGACGGGTGCGTCACGAACGACTTCAGGTTCATCTGCCACATCGACGGCTGCGACGGGTTGCCCTTCTGGCCGATCTCGCGCACGCGGTAGCTCGAGCTCTGGATGTTCGCCGCCGTCTCGTCCGGGGTGAAGGCGATCCGCTTCACGTACTTGATGTTGTTGACGCCGTAGTACCCGGGAATGATCAGTCGCAGCGGACCGCCGTGCGCCAGCGGGATCGGGCGGCCGTTCAGCTCCCAGGCGAGGATCGCGTTCTCCATCTCGGTCCACGGCACCGAGCGTTCGACGACCACGGTCTTGGGATCGATGCCGGCCGGGAAGGTCTCGCCACCGGTGCTCGTCATGTAGCGCATGCCGCCCTGGACGCCGCCGAGCAGGCGCACGACGTCGCGCATCGGCACGCCGCTCCACAGCGTGTTGCCGGCCGCACCGACCGTCCACGGCGATCCCGACGGCTTGTGCGGGAAGAACCCGCGTCCGTTGCCCGAGCACTGCAGCACCATCGCGACGCTGGCCAGCCCGATGCGCTTGAGCTCGGCGACCGTCAGCACGCGCGGCGAGACGACGCCGTCGATCTCCACGCGCCATGCGTCGGGATCGGCGACGATCGATTCGGCCGGCGGGCTCGCATTGTTGCGAAGGAACAGCACGTCGACGTCGGTGATCCCGCTCGTACCGAATGCGCTGCGCCGGGTCTCGATGCCGTTCGCGCTGTGCACGATCGTCGCGTCGGCGTCCTTGAAGGCGGCGACCGGCGGCAGCGATTTCGTCTGCGCCCGGCCCGGCACGCCGATGCCGGCGAGCCCGGCGACCGCGCCGCCCGCGCTCACCGTGACGAGCCAGCGACGGGCGAGGTCGACTTCCGATACCGTCGATTTCATGGCTGGAGTCCTCCGGCGAGAGAGGAAAGCGCTTCCACGCTAGCATCCGTTCCCGCTTCGTCAACGTTGACCCTGCCGCCGGCAGAGGTCCGGGTCGTCGCGTCGGACGCGCGAAACACGTCGCCGAGGGCGAAGGCACACGCGTGAGCCGGGATCCGGCGTCGAGGCACCCTGCGTGCGAGGAGAATGACCGTCGCTTGCACGCCGACGCGTTCCGTGCCGGCCCGCGCGACGCAGGGCGGCCGCGAGCAATCGTTCATCACGGGAGAGACGATGCTGAACTTCCTGCGCAGAACCCTCGTCACGGCAACGATCGTCCTGGCGGGCGTCGGCGGCGCAGCCTGCGCGCAGACGTCGGCGCCCGCCGCGAGCGGCCCCTACGAGCCGCGCGTCGGCCAGCCCGGCAAGGACGTGATCTGGGTGCCCACGCCACAGGCGCTGGTGGATCGGATGCTCGACCTGGCACGGCTCACGCCCGGCGACCGCCTGGTCGATCTCGGCTCGGGCGACGGCCGAACCGTGATCACCGCGGCCAAGCGCGGCGCCGCCGCGCACGGCATCGAGTTCAACCCGGACATGGTGGCGCTGGCCCGGCGGCAGGCGCAAGCCGAAGGCGTCTCGGAACGTGCCACCTTCGAGCAGGGGGACATCTTCCGAGTCGATTTCTCCGACGCCACCGTGGTGACGCTCTTTCTGCTGCCGCACCTGAACCTGAAGCTGCGCCCGATCCTGCTCGACATGGCGCCGGGCACGCGCATCGTCTCCAACACCTACGACATGGGCGAATGGGAGCCGGACGAGCGCGTCGAGCTGCACGAGGACTGCACGTCGTTCTGCCGTGCGATGAAGTGGATCGTACCGGCGAAGGTCGCGGGCACGTGGATGCTCGACGGCAGGAAGCTCGAGTTGACGCAGAGCTTCCAGAGGATCGACGGCACGCTGCGCGACGATGCCGCGATGCGGCCCATCCGGGAGGCGCGGCTCGAAGGTGCGCGGATCCGCTTCGTCGTCGGCGACGATCGCTACGTCGGGCAGGTCGACGGAGACAGGATGCATGGCACGGTCAATGGCTCGCGCCCATGGCAGGCCGTGCGAAGCGGCGCCTGACGGTTCTCGCGAGCGCGGCTGCTGTGCGCGGCTCGGCGCCCGGGCCTGCGCGTCGCGTCCGGCGGCGGACGAGCGGATCCCGTTCTTCGATGCCGCCGCGCTGAGGCGGCAATGATCGGACAGGGCAGCGCGCCGTGCGACGAAGGCGTGTTGCGCGCAGACGCATCGTCGGCGACGGCGCGTCTCACGTCGACCCGACGATGGGTGCTCGCGGCATCGATCGTCGGATCGAGCATGGCGTTCATCGACGGATCGGTCGTCAACGTTGCGCTGCCCGCATTGCAGGCCGAGCTCGATGCGCCGATGCGCAGCATTCAATGGGTCGTCAACGCCTACCTGCTGATGCTCGGGTCGCTGATCCTCGTCGGCGGTTCGGCGGGCGACCGCTTCGGCCGACGTCGGGTCTTCGTCATCGGCGTTGTCGTGTTCACGCTCGCATCGCTCGCCTGCGGACTGGCGCCCGATGCGGCATCGCTCGTCGTTGCGCGTGCGGTGCAGGGCGTCGGCGGTGCATTGCTCGTGCCGAACAGCCTCGCGCTCATCAGCACCGCGTATCCGGAGGACGAGCGCGGTCGGGCGATCGGCGCCTGGGCCGGGTTCTCCGCCTTGACCACCGCCGCCGGTCCGGTGCTCGGCGGCTGGCTGCTCGACGTGTCGACGTGGCGGGCGATCTTCTTCGTCAACGTCCCGGTCGCTGCCGTCGCGCTGGCGCTGGCGTTCCTGCGAGTGCCCGAGACGCGCGGTGCGGCGCAGGGCACGCCCATCGACTGGCGCGGCGCGCTGCTGGTCGTCTCCGGGCTCGGCGCCGTGGCGTGGGGGCTGACCGACGCCGCCGAGCGCGGCTGGACGAGTGCGCCGGTGCTGCTCTCGCTCGTCGCCGGAGGGCTTCTGCTCGCCGCATTCGTCGGCTCGCAGCGCGTTTCACGCGCCCCGATGATGCCGCTCGATCTGTTCTCCTCGCGCAGCTTCGGCGGGGCCAACGCGATGACGCTGCTGCTCTACGGCGCGCTGGGCGCCGCGATGTTCTTCCTGCCGTTCAACCTCATCGGCCTGCAGGGATATTCGGCGACGGATGCGGGCGCCGCGTTCCTTCCGTTCACGCTCGTGATGGGCTCGCTGTCGCGCTGGTCGGGCGGGCTCGTCGCGCGCTACGGGGCGCGCCGGCCGCTGATCGTCGGCCCCGTCGTCGCGGCGCTCGGCTTCGCGCTGCTCGCGGTGCCCGGGCTCGGCGGGTCGTACTGGACGACCTTCTTCCCGGCGCTCGTCGTGCTCGGCCTCGGCATGGCGGTCAGCGTCGCGCCGTTGACGACGACGGTGATGGGCTCGGTGGATCCGCGCCACGCGGGTACCGCATCGGGCATCAACAACGCCGTGGCGCGTGTCGCCGGGATGCTCGCCGTCGCGCTGCTCGGCGCGATCGCGATCGGCGTGTTCGGCCAGGCCCTCGACGCGCGGCTCGACGCGCTGCGGCTCGAGCCCGCCGCGCGCGATGCGCTGCAGGCGCAGGTGCGGACACTCGCCGAGGTGCGGATCCCGCCGCAGCTGCAGGGGGCCACGCACGACGCCGTCCGGTTCGCGCTCGACACGGCGTTCCTGCGTGCGTATCGCGTCGTCATGCTCGCGGCGGCGGCGCTCGCGCTCGCCGGCGCGGCCTGCGCGGCCCGGATGATCGGAGACGGTCGCGGTCGCGCAGATGTCGCCTGAACGCGCGCTGCGCTCGTTCCCGAATCGCCGTTGCGCGCCGAAACCTCCGTCGGTTCCGGCCGTACCCGCCGTTGGGCCTGTCCGGTGGCCGCCCTTCCGATTCGTCTCCTATAGTCCGGCGCGCTCTTGCGTTCGCCGCGCTTCGCGCGATTTCCCACGACGACCCATCCGATCCGTATCCATGCCTCGATCCATGCAGAAGAGCCGAAACCCTCTCCGGTACCTTCGCCGCAGCGGCCGAATGCTCGTCGCTTCCCTCGTCTTGCTCTGTTCGGCCCATGCGACCGGCGCCGGATGGACGGTGCAGACCGACCAGGGCGCCGTGCGCGGCGTCGTGCGCAACGGGGCGCTCGAGTTCCGCGGGATCCCGTACGCCGCCGCGCCCGTCGGCGAGCTGCGCTGGGCGCTGCCGCAGCCGGCTGCCGCATGGGAGGGCGTGCGGGACGCGTCCGAGTTCGGCAGCGCCTGCCCGCAGCAGGCGCGGTTCAATCTCACCGAGGCGAGCGCGGACGAGGACTGCCTGACGCTGAACGTGAGCGTCCCCGTCGATCGCGCCCCCGGCGAGCGGCTGCCCGTGTTCGTCTGGATCCACGGCGGCGCTTTCGTCGGCGGCGCGTCCAGCTTGTATCGGCTCGACCAGCTCGCGCGCGACGGCCGCATGGTCGTCGTGTCGATGAACTACCGGCTCGGCGTGTTCGGCTACATGCCGCACCCGGTCTTCGCGCACGACGGCTACAACGGCAACTATGCGCTGGAGGACCAGCGCGCCGCACTGCGCTGGGTACAGCGCAACATCGAGGCTTTCGGCGGCGATCGCGACAACGTGACGCTCGCGGGCGAGTCGGCGGGAGCCGCTGCGGTCTGCATGCACCTGGCCAGTCCCGAACGCGTTCAGGGGCTGTTCCACAAGGCCGTCGTGCAGAGCGCCGGCTGCCTGCATCCGATGAAGACCGTGGCGGAAGCGCAGCAGGCGGGTGTCGCGCTCGGTGAACGCGTCGTTGGGGCGGCGGTCGCGGCCGGCCGCTGCAAGGCGGGCAATCCGCACGTGCTGGAGTGCATGCGCAGCATCCCGGTGGAAGACTTGCTGGAAGCGCAGGGCCGCTACGCCGAAGAGAACGCCGATGATCTCGCGCTGTTCGGCCCGGTCACCGGCACTGTCACCGTGCCGCGGACCTTCCGCGAAGCGGTCGAGTACGGCCGGATCGCTCGAGTGCCGGTGCTCATCGGCGGCACCCGTGACGAGCTGCGCCTGTATGTCGGCTATTGGGTGCAGGAGGGACGCGGCATCACGGCCGAGAACTTTCGGCAGTGGATCGAGCGCTTCTATCCGGGCCATGGCGATGCCGTGGCGGCGCAATATGCACCCGGCGACTCGCCGCCCGCGACCTTCGGCTCGATGCTGTCCGACTACAACCCGGCGGCCGGCATCAACAACTGCCTATACCTGCGCACCGCGCAGGCGGTGTCGGCCTATAACCCGGTCTATGCGTTCGAGTTCGCCGATCGCGATGCGCCGGTGATGGGGGTCGGCATCGTTCCGCCCGATCCGGGATTTCCGCTCGGCGCGGCGCACTCGTCCGAGCTCAACTACCTCTTTCCGAATCTCTCGAACACGACGAAGATCGACGCGCCCGATCTCTCCCCGGCGGGCCAGGCGTTGGCCGCGAAGATGGTGCGCTACTGGGCGCAGTTCGCGCGCACCGGCGATCCGGCCGTCTCCGGCCTGCCCGAGTGGCCGCGCTACCGGGGCGGCGCTACGGTGATGCGCCTGGAGCCGGGCAAGGTCGCCGCCTACGACGCGGGCGCCGAGCATCGTTGCGGCTTCTGGAAGACCCTGTATCCGGAGACGCTTTGACGTTGACGGGGGGTTCCGCGGACGCGGCTCAACGCCGCGGCTCGAAGACCAGGAAATACTGGTTGGGCAGGAAGTCGTGCTCCTGCACGAGCCGGTAGCCGGCGCGCGTCAGTTCCTCCTTCACGCGTTCGCCGGCGATGCGCGTTGCGCGCGGCGGCCCGGCCGGAGCATCGAGCCGGAAATCGACGATCGCGACGCGCCCGCCCGGCCGGAGATCGTCTTCGAGGCGGTCGAAGTACCGTTCGCGCTCGTCGATGTGGTGATAGACGTTCACCAGCAGGACGAGATCGACCTTCTCGGGAAGATTGGGTGCGTCGGGCGCTGCGGGGACGGCGACGAGGTTGTCGAGCCGCTCGCGCCTTGCGCGCTCGGCGAGATGGCGGACCATGTCCGGCTCGACGTCGACGCCGTAGACGCGACCGGACGGCAGCCGGCGTGCCAGCCGCACTGCGAAATAGCCGGTGCCGGCGCCGAGGTCGGCGACGACGGCGTCGGGCGGCAGCGCGAGTGCGCGCAGCACCTCGTCCGGCTTCTGCCAGAGGTCGCGCTTCGGATCGTCGAACACCTGCGCCCAGCGTTCGGCGTCGCTGAAGCGGTGCCGGTGCGTCGACGGCGCCTGCGCGAGAACGGGCGTTGCGGTCGCGCAGGCGGCGCATAGCGCAGTGGCGAGCCAGCGTCTTCGGTTCATCGTCTTCCCTGTGCGATTGCGCGCGCGAGATCGGCGCTCACGCGCAACCGGCTCGAGTGTATGCCCTTCGTCCGGTAGCATCGGTGCGCGTCGACAACAACGAGGAGAACCGATGTCCGCAAGCGAAGAACCGCCCGTTCTCGTCGAGCGCAGCGGGGCGGTCACGACGATCGTGCTGAACCGTCCGCACAAGCGCAATGCGGTCGACGAGGCAACCGCCACGCGGCTGCGCGAAGCCTTCCTCGCCTTCGATGCGGACGACGCGGCCAGTGTCGCCGTGCTGGCCGGCGCGGGTTCCGATTTCTGCGCCGGGGCCGACCTGGGGCGGGTCGCCGAGGGCATGCGCTACGAGCCGGAGGGCGTGGGACCGATGGGTCCGACCCGGCTGCTGCTGGGCAAGCCGGTCATCGCCGCGATCGAGGGTCATGCCGTCGCCGGCGGGCTCGAACTGGCGATCTGGTGCGATCTTCGCGTCGCCAGCCGCGATGCGGTCTTCGGCGTCTTCTGCCGGCGCTGGGGCGTTCCGCTGGTCGACGGCGGTACCGTCCGCCTGCCGCGGCTGATCGGGCAGGGGCGCGCGCTCGACATGATCCTCACCGGCCGGCCGGTCGACGCCGACGAAGCCCTCGCCTTCGGGCTGGTCGACCGCCTCGTCGCACCGGGAAGCGCACGCGAGGCGGCCGAGCGCCTGGCGCGCGAGATCGCGCGCTTCCCGCAGATGTGCGTGCGGGCCGACCGGATGTCGGCGCATCGCCAATGGGACGTCGATCTCGCCGAGGCGTTGCGGCGCGAAGGTCTCGGCGGCGCGCCGGTCATTCGCGAAGAGGCGTCGGCGGGCGCGGCACGTTTCGCGGCCGGACGCGGACGGGGCGGCGATTTCGATTCGATCTGACGCGATGCGGACGCGCGACGCGTCGCCGCGCGCGCAGTGTGCAGCTTGCCGGAGAGTGGAACGAATGAACGACGAAAGCTCCTTTGCCGATCTGTCGGCGCCCGTGTTGCGTCCCTGCCTTCGCCTCGACGTCGAGGTCGGCGCACCCGTCGAGGTGGGCCCCTCGGCGTCGCCGTTCGGCTACGGCCATCGACGCCTGATCCCGATCACCGGCGGTCGCGTGCTCTGCGAGCATGCGAACGGCACGTGGCGAGGACGCGTGCTGCCCGGCGGGGCCGATTTCCAGCTGATCGTCGGCGACCGCGCTGCGCGTCTGGAAGCGCGCTACGTCATCGAGACCGAAGCGGGCGATCGCGTCTACGTGGAGAACCTCGCGCTGCGCAGCGGCTCGCCCGACGACATCGCGCGACTCGCGCGCGGCGAGCCGGTCGAGCCGGAACGCATCTATTTCCGCTGCGTACCGCGTTTCGAGACCGCGGCGCCGGCGCTCGCCTGGATGATGGAGCGGCTGTTCGTCGGCACCGGCGCGCGCCGGCCGGATCGGGTGGAGCTGCGCGTCTTCGAGCTCGCGTAGCGCGGTCTCGCGGACGACTTCGCTCGGCTGGATGAAGAGCGTCGTCTCGCCGCCGCTCGCAGGCTCATCCAGTAGGCCAGTGCCAGCCCGATCAGCGACGCGCTGCCCGGTTCGGGAACCGACACGGACAGGGAGCGCGCGAAGGCGGCTCCGATCATCGCGTGCGCCGCGGCGGTCGGATGGAAGCCGTCCCAGAACACGAAGGTGTCGGGGTCGGCGCACACGCCGAACGTCGACAGGCAGGCATCGGTCGCGTTCGCGAAGCCGAAGGCTTGCGGATCGGCGACGACCGCATCCACGAACGAGAAGGTGTCGAACGCGATGATCCGCGCGGGAGTCGCTGCTTCGATCCGGGCGAGCTCTGCGGCGAGCGTGTCGTTGAATCCCAGCGAGAACGCCCGAGCGGGCGCCTGCAGGCCGGCCGTCTGCGCGAACGGGGTGAGCGAGAGATCGGGAAGGTTCGGCACGAGAAGACGGCGTGCGCCCATCGACGCCAGCGCCGCGACGTGCTCGGCGACGTTGCGCGCGGCGCCGGTCGGCGAGTCGCCGGTCAGGAAATCGTTCCCTCCGCCCCAGACGAAGTACAGCGCCCGAGGGTCGGCGACGCCGCCGGACGCTGCGGCATGGGCGGCGATCTGTTGCGTCATCCCCGGCAGTGCGTGCGCACCGGGCGTCGTCGCGGTTCCGCCGTCACCGAAGTTGCCGACGCCGGTGGTCGATCCCGCCACCGCGAAGCCGGCGAAGACGCCCTCGGTCGACAGCGCCGAATCGGCCAGCCTTTCGGCGGCGGTCGGGCCGTTGGAGTAGCGCCCGGCGTCGTACGGAGGGCACGGATGCCCGGGATCGCAACCGCCGAGCAGCCTGGAGATGCTCAGCACCGCGCCCGGGTTGTCGCCGGCGTCCGAGAGACTGTCGCCGAACGCGTAGAGCGCGTCGAAGGGCGCGGCTGCCGCGCCTGCGCTCGACAGCATCGCGGCGAGGATGCAGGCGAGGAGTCCGGGCGTCGCTCGCATCGAAGCCCCCCACGAAGCGAAGACGTACACGCAAGCGTATTGCTTCGCAGCCGACCCGGCGACGGCAAGGGCTTCTTCCACCCAGGACCGCGTGCGGTGCGCGTCAGCGGCGGGCCAGCACGATCGAGTAGACGATCAGGTTCGCGACGACGACGAGCACGCCGAGGGCGACCTGGATGCCGCGCGTGAGCCCCACCGGATAGATCAGCGGAATCAGGTAGTGGTCGATGAAGCCGCTTTCGTATCCGGATTCGCCCGCGACTCGGCGCAGCGCGTTCTCGAGCGGCGTCAGCGGACAGGTCCCACCGAACAGCACGATCCCGGCGCCCCACGCGGCCGCCGGCAGGTGCAGCCATGCGATCCGCGGCCAGCGCAGCACGAGCAGTCCGCCGCCGACCACGAACAGGATGAATCCGAGGTGGACGAGGACGACCAGGTCGGCGGCGAGGCGGGCGGGCATCGGTCTGCGTCGAACGCCAGGATTACGTTTGAAACACGGATCGGTCCCGTCGTCGCGAATCCGTTAGCGATCCGTTGGTTCCCGGATCGTACCGTTCGCTGCGTGGCCGAGGCCGCAGCGGCGCGAAGCCACCCTTCTCCACAACGATCCACGAGGAACCATCATGAGAAACGCCCTGTTCGCCGTCTCCCTTCTCGCTGCCGTTTCGGCCGCCGTTGCCGCGCCCGCCGGTGCCGAATCGTCGCAGGTCGACGTCGACGGCGTGCGCACGTCGACCAGCCCGGCCGCCCCCGAATCCCCGCTCGCCGCATTCGAGCGCCTGTTCGCGCGCCGCGTGCCCGCGCTCGCCGCGGCGCCCGCGCCGGCAGCCGTCGACCCGCTCGACGCGCCCTTCCATGCGGCGCTGTGGACGCCGCCGGCGCCGTCGAAGATGTCCGCGGCGCGTGTACCGGAGTCGCGATGATGAGCCACGATGCCCTGGTGTTCGCGCACCTGATCGGCGTGGTGCTGCTCGGTGGGGCGATTTTCGATGCCCTGTTCGGCGACCATCGGGTGCGGCGTGCGCGTTCGATCGAACAGCTCGACGACGCGTTGCGCGGTATCGAGCGGTCCGGGCAGTGGCTGCTCGCGCCGGGCGTCGTGCTGCTGCTCGCGTCCGGCGCCTGGCTCGTCGCGCGCGAGTACGGCGGTTGGCACTTCGTCGAAGTGCCGTGGCTCGCCGGCATGGTGTTGCTGTACGCGCTCGAGTCGGCGCGGGGAGCCACGTTGACGCGGCGGCACGCGACGCGGCTGCGGCGTGCGGTCGACGAGGCGCCGGCCAAGGCGCGCGTGCCGGCCGAGGTCGATCGCCTGCGTCGGGATCCGGCGGCGATCCTCGGGCGCTTCCTGGAGGCGACGCTCTTCGTGCTGATCGTCGCGCTCGGTGTATTCCGCCCGCAGTCGTGGGCAATGTTCTGGGTCGGTGCGGTCGCGGCGCTCGTGGCGGCCGCGCTCGCCGCCTACGTCGTGACGTCCGGCGCGCCTGCGACGAGCTCGTCGAGCAGGGCTTCGGTCGATGGCGACGGCCTGAGCCCGAGCGTGGCGGCGAGCACGTCGCGGCAGCGGTGGTAGGTTCGCTGCACGTCGGCGCTGCGTCCCGCGCGCCCGTGCAGCACCATGAGCTGCTGGTAGAACGACTCGACGGTGTCGTCGACCTGCAGCGCACCTTCCAGGCACGCGATCGCTTCGTCGCATCGCCGTTGCGCGGTGTGACGCGCGGCGAGCTCGCCGGCGGCACGCACGAAGCGCGCGCGCAGCCGCTCGCGCGGCGCGATCGTCCAGGACGCCTCTTCGCTGCCGAGGAACGGGCCGTGGTACAGCAGCGTCGCGCGTCGCAGATCGTCGGCGTCGCCGTCCTGTACGTCCACCGACTCGAAGGCCCAGGTGTCGACCCAGCACGCCTGCGGATTCAGGCTCAGGCGTCCTTCCTGCAACAGCAGCGCATCGCGCTGGCCGAGCAGCTTGCGCAGCCGTTGCAGCGTCGTCACGAAGGCGTTGTGCGCGTCGTCGCCGTCGGCGTCGGGCCACAGCGCCTCGGCGAGCTGCGACTCGTGCACCGCGCGTCCGCCGAGCGCGATCAGCGCCTTCAGCAGCTCGAGCGGCCGCTTCTGCACCTTTCCGGAGAAGCGAAGCGGCTCGCCGTCGATCTCGACGCTCCAGGTTCCCAGCGTGCGTACGCGAATCGCCCAGGGCCATTGCTCGAGGCGCGCACCCGGGCCGTCGGGCGGCTGCAGTGCGCGCAGCCGGATCAGTCGTCGTACGAAGCCGGCTTCGACGTCGTGCTCGAGAGCGAGCGCGCATAGTCGCGACATCACGCCGTCGCGCCACCATGCCGAGTTCACGAAGCCGCGTTCGCGCATCAGCGGGAACAGTGCACGAACGGCCTCGAGCTGCGCGGCGGGCTCGCCGCGCGCCTGTGCGAACTGCGCTTCCAGTTCACGGACGTAATACACCGCGTTGCTGCAGCCGATCCGCTCCGCGACGCGTAGCGCGCGCTGCAACTCCGCGCGCGCCGCCGCATCCTCGCCGTCGGCGAACAGCGAATGCGCGAGCGCCGGCCGCGTGTAGGCCTCCGCCCAGGACACCCCGGCGCCGATCGCGCATGCGAGGCCCGCCTGCGTGTGCTCGCGCATCGCGTGCCTGTCGCCGCGGTGCACGGCTTCCTGGAAGCTCGCGAAGTGGTATTGCACCCCGTCGAGACGGCGCTCGCCGGCGAGGCTCGACTCCATGCGTCGCAGGAAGCCGCGTGCGCGTTCCGGATCGCCGCCGCTCAGTGCGGCGAACGCACCCTGGCCGAGCAGCATGAACTCCCAGACGTGCGCCCCGGTTTCCTCGGCGAGCGCCAGGCCGCGCGCCACCGCCGACGAAGCCGCGTCTAGATCGGCGCTCATCCAGCTCGCGATCGCGACGATGCCCTCCCAGACCGTGCGCACGAAGGGTCCGACGGCCTTCGTCGTCGCGAACGGCTCGACGCGCGCGAGGACCTCGTTTCCGGCGTCGACGCGACCGATCCACCAGTGGTAGTAGAGCACCAGATGGTTGGCCGCCATCATGCGCAGCGTGGGATCGATGTCCTGCGACAGCAGCGCGTCGACGCGTGCGGCCCACCGCGCGAGCCCCGGATCGTGCGGGCGCCGGTACATCAGGATCGCGAAGATCGCCGCCACCGCGCGCACCTCGGCTTCGCGGGAAGGGAAGTTCGGGTGGCGGGCGCGCAGCGCGTCGAACTCCTCGATCCAGCGGTCGGCCGGCGCGAAGTCGTTCCACGCGTAGATGAAGCTGTCGATGATGCCGGCCCAGGCGACGTATTCGCCGGTGGCGTTGCCCTTCTCGCGCAGTCCGGCGAAGGCGTGTGCGAGGAGCTCGCGCGCCCGCATCGGATCGTAGGGCAGCCGGCAGGTGCCGAGGAAATAGTCGAGCCAGGGCACGCCGGCGCGACGGTCGGCGGGGATGTCCTCGATCCATTCGACGAGCGTCGGGAAATGCCCCCTGCGCACGAGCTCGGGCGCCTGTCGGAGCACCAGCGCGACGACCTGGTCCCAGTCGCCCGTTTCGCGCAGCAGCGCGATGCTGCCCGCCACGTCGCCGTCGGAGGCGAGCAGCGATGCGGCCGCACGGCGTGCCGCGCGCAACTCTTCGGGCGAGAGTCGGCGCGGCCCCTGGTGCAGCAGGAACTCCCGGAACAGCGGGTGGTATTCGTACGACCAGCCGCCGTCGGGCGCGCGATGGCGCACGACGAAGAAGTTGCGCCGGTCGAGGTCGGCGAGGATCGCCCCCGCGTCGTCCACGCCGGTGATCGCCGCGGCCGCCTGCGGCGTCAGGCGCGGCAGCAGCGCCGAGGCGACGAGGAAGCGCTGCAGACGCGCGTCGCTGTGCGCGAGCAGCTCCCCCGCGAAATAATCGAACACGAGCGGATCGGCCGGTGCACCGGCCCCGGCAAGCAGAGCGTCGGGACTCTGCAGCATCAGCACGAGCCCGGCGAGCCAGCCGTGCGTGCGCCGGTGCACCTCGCGCAACACGACTTCGTCGGGCGCGCACTCGCCCAGCCGCTCGCGGCTGACCGCGAGCGTTTCATCCTCGGTCAGGCGAAGCGCTTCGCGATCGAGCATCGTGAAGGTGTCGAGCGTGCGCAGCCGCGTAAGCACCGGTGGCGGCTCGAGCCGGCTCGCCACGATGACGGTCAGCTCTCGCGGCGCCTCGAAAAGCGCCTCGCGCAAGGCGACGTGCACCGGCGAGTCGGCGGCGATCTCGTGGTAGTCGTCGAGCACCAGCGCCTGCAGTCGCGGAACGAGCGCGTAGAAGCGCCGGAACCAGTTGCGCGCGAAGGCCGGGAGCCCGGAGAGGTATTCGGCGGTGAAGGCGGGCAAGTCCGTGGCATCGCCTGCGACCTGCCCGAGATGGAACAGGAACGATGCGACGTCGCCGTCGGCCGCGTCGACGCGGTACCAGGCGGCCCGAAGCCCGCGCGCCCGCAGGTAGCTGGCCAGCAAGGTCGTCTTGCCCGCGCCGGCCGGAGCCGCTACCCATAGGACGTTTCCGTGCCGGCGGGCAGCGTCGATCCGCTCGAACAGCCGCGGGCGCGGGCAGACGCGGCTCGGCTCGGGAACGGCGAGCTTCGCAAGGCGGGCGGCCGGCGGCGGGGCGTCCAACGGTGGAAACCCGATCGATCGAAGGGGTATGACGCTATGCCTCGCCAGGACGGGTGTCAAGAAATCCGAAGCGCTCCCCTCGACGGCGTCCGGTCCCCATTCTCCCGACCGCGAGCCGGCACCCCGCTTGCTGGATGCACGGTTCCATGGAGGAGCCAGACATGGCCGACAGCACACTCGACTACACGGGCGAGGAGCCCGCGCAGACCCACAAGGGCAAGGGCGTGGGCGCCCTCGGTCCCAGCGACACGTCCGATTCCGGCAGCGACATCGTCGGGGCACCCGGGTTGCGCGACGCGCCGGACATCGGACTGCAGCGCGGCCCGCACGAGGACTTCGACGCGGGGACGACGACCGCCGGCCCCGACATCGGCGACGGCAATCTGTCGGGCGACAGCGATTCCGCGGGCACCGGCGAACGCGCGGCCGCGGGCCGCGACCCGCTGCAGACCAACCTCGACATCGGCGTCGATCGCATCGTGCCCGTCGACAGCGACCCGGGCACTGCCGATCCGCGCGACGACATCGAGCGGCTGCGACGCGCGCTCGCCGACGCCGACCTGATCGGTGACGACGACGCGATCGAAAACCGGCGCGCGACCGACGACGAGAAGCTCGAGGATCGGGGGCTGCTCGGCGGCGACGACGGCGAGGACGACGAGTCGCCCTGACGGCGCGGGGCCTCCGTCCCGACGCGGCGCGCCCGCGGGCTACTTCACCGCGCCGACGGTGAAGCCGGCGACGAATCGCTCGACGAAGAAGTTGTACAGCACGGCCACCGGGATGCTGACGATCAGGCAGGCGCCCATCAGCGACCCCCAGAAATAGACGTCGCCGCGCACGAGGAAGGTCGGCACCCCGACGCTGACGGTGTAGTGCGCCGAGCTCGTGATGAAGGTGAGTGCGTAGACGAATTCCTGCATCACGAGCGTCAGCGTGAAGATCACCACCGTGAGGATTCCCGCGCTCGAGACCGGCACGACGACGCGCACGAAGGCGCGGAAGCGCGACAGGCCGTCGATCATCGCGGCCTCCTCGATGTCGCGCGGGATCGACTTGAAGAAGCCCATCATCAGCCACGTGCAGAACGGCACCGTGAAGCTCGGATAGACGAGCACGAGCGACCAAAGCGAATCCTGCAGCCCGAGGTCGCCGACGATGCGCGAGAACGGGATGAACAGGATCGTCGGCGGAACGAGGTACGTGAGGAAGATGCCGATCGCCAGCCGGCGCCCCCAGCGGCCGGCCAGGCGCGCCAGCGCGTAGCCGGCGGGAACCGCGAGCAGCAGCGTGATCCCGGTGACGAGCACGCCGACGTAGAGCGTGTTCAGGATCCACTGTCCGAACAGCGTGTCGTGGAACAGCACGCGCAGGTTCTCGAGCGTCGGCGGCAGGTTGAAGACGAAAGGGTTGTGCCGCGTGTCCACCAGGTCGCGCGTCTGCTTGAAGGTCGTCAGCACCATCCAGTAGAACGGAAACGCGAGGAAGGCGACGAAGGCGGCAAGCACGACGACGTGTCCGACGCGCGAAAGACCACGACGCAGCTCGTGGTTCATGCGACCTCCGCCTTGCGCGCCATCGTGAGGAAGACGATCGCCACCGCCACCAGCACCGGGAACAGGAAGAGCGCGATCGCCGCGCCCGCGGCGAGGTCGCCGCCCTCGATGCCGGTGAAGAACGCGTAGCTGGCGATCACCTGCGTCGTGTCGAAGGGCCCGCCGCGGGTGAGCACGTAGATGACGATCAGGTCGGTGAAGGTGAACACGATGCCGAACAGCAGCGCGACCAGCATGATCGGCATCACCAGCGGCAGGTTGATCGAGAACAGGTGCCGCCAGAATCCCGCGCCGTCGACTTGCGCGGCATCGTGGATGTCCTGCGGAATCGCCGACAGCCCGGCGAGGATGATCACGGTGGCCAGCGGCAGCATTCGCCAGACATGCACCAGGATCACCGAGGCCATCGCCAGCCCCGGTTGCCCGAGCCAGACGGGCCAGGTGTCGGGGCCGAACAGGCCGATCGCGCGTGCGCTCCAGTTCAGGATGCTGTAGACCGGATCGAAGATCCACAGCCAGCCGATCGTGCCGAGCGAGATCGGCGCGACCCACGGCAGCAGGATCAGCAGCCGCACGAGCCACTTGCCGCGGAAATCGCCATACAGCGCCATCGCGAGGATCTTGCCGAGCACGACGACGAGCAGCTGCGAGACGAGCGTGAAGACGAGCGCGTTACGCACCGAGGACCAGAACGTAGGGTCGTCGAGCACGCGGCGGAAGTTGCGCAGGCCGACGAAGTCGAGCGCCGTCGTGCCCACGGTCACGTCGCTCATGCTGTAGACGATCGCCAGCAGGAACGGAAAGCCGACCAGTGCGACGATGTACAGCACGGCCGGCGCGAGCAGCACGCGGCCGAGCCATGCCTCGTCGTCGCGCCACGCCGAATGCCAGCGCGCTGCGTCCCGGGCGGCGTGCGCGAGATCGGTCGAGCTCATGGCGGCGTGCTTCGCGCCGCTCCGCTGTCCGCGTCGAACCAGCGCAGGTTGCGCGTGGCCAGCGCGAACTCGTAGCGGCGGCCGGCCTCGAGCGGCTGCTCGATCGTCGACGGCAGGCGCGAGATGACTTTCGTTTGCGGGTTCGGCGGCTCGAGCACCGCGTAGACGAGACGGTCGGCGCCCAGGTTCTCGATGCGCGTCACCGTCAGCGGCATCGGCACGCGCGTCTCGCCCGCGTCGAGGCATTCGACCGGCAGTAGGTGCTCGGGGCGAAAGCCGCTGACGATGCCGTCGCGTCGCACGAGGTTCATCGGCGGGCTGCCGATGAAGGTCGCGACGAAGGTGTCGGCCGGGTCGTGATACACGGCCGCCGGTGTGCCGAGCTGGTGGATGCGCCCGCGGTCGAGCACGGCGATGCGGTCGCCGAGCCCCATCGCCTCGATCTGGTCGTGCGTGACGTAGACGGTCGTCGTGCCGAGCCGGCGCTGGAACTGCTGCAGCTCGTCGCGCGCCGAGGTGCGCAGCTTCGCGTCGAGGTTCGACAGCGGCTCGTCGAGCAGGAAGACCACCGGGCTGCGCACGACGGCGCGCGCGAGCGCGACCCGCTGGCGCTCGCCGCCGGAGAGCTGCCGCGGCTTGCGCGCGAGCAGGTGGCCGATGCCGAACATGCCGGCCGCGCGCGCCACGTTCTCGTCGATCTCGCGCCGGCGCATCCCGGCGGCCTTCAGCGGGAACGCGATGTTGCGTGCGACGCTCAGGTGCGGGTACAGCGCGTAGCTCTGGAACACCATTGCGACATCGCGTGCGCGCGGCGGCAGGCGCGTGACCACGCGCCCGCCGATCAGCACGTCGCCCGAGCTCGGCGTCTCCAGGCCGGCGAGCATGCGCAGCAGCGTCGTCTTGCCGCAGCCCGACGGACCGAGCAGCACGAGGAACTCGCCTTCGCGCACGCCGAGGTCGATATGGTCGACCGCTGCGCTGCCGTCGAAGCGCTTGGTCAGCGCGCGCGTCTCGACGGTCGCCATGGTCGCTGGCCGCGCCTCACGCCGGGTGCCTCACACCAGGTTCTTCTCGCGCCACTTCTCGTGGATCGCCTTGCACCGGCGGTCGGCTTCCTTGACCGCATCCGCCGGCGACATCGCGCCCGATGCGGCCTTCGCGAACATCGTGTTCAACACCCAGGTGTTGAAGATCTCGTCGACCGCGGCGTTCGCGTAGCCCGGGTAGCCGACGTTGGTCGCCCATTTCGTCACGTCGCCGAGCACCTTGTACTTGCCGAGCGGCTTGTGCGGATCCTGCGCGAGCAGCTGCTCGAGATCGGGGACCGTGCTCGAGAAGCACGGGAAGTTGTAGTACTGGCTCGCCTCGAAGCCCCGGTGGAAGTTGTCGATGTAGTCGACGAGGAACTGCTTGGCGCCGTCGATGTTCTCGGCGAACTGCCAGATCACGTAGCAGTCCATCACGTGCTCGAGGCCGATCGCCCGGGTGGCGCCCATCAGCGCCTTGGTCAGCCCGATCTGCTCGGCGATCGGCAGCTTCTCGTTCTCGGCGGTGCGGGTCGTCGAGATCGCGTTCAGGCACAGCGAGATCTTGCCGGCGATCACCGCGCGGTTGTTCGACGAGGCATCCCACGCCATCACCTCGGGGGTCATCGTCTGCTTGTAGAGGTCCGCGACGAATTTCACCGCGTCCACCGTCGCCTTCGAGTCGAGGACGATCCGGCCTTCCTCGTCCTGCTCGGAGCCGCCCCACGCGTACAGCACGGTTCGCATCGCCATCGCGGTGTCGAGCTCCGACGACAGGCCCACGCCGACCGGAATGTTCTTCGTGTCCTTGATCTTCTTGCCGATCTTCAGCACGTCTTCCCAGCTGCGCGGCCCGTCGCCCATGCCGGCCTCGCTCCACAGGTCGATGCGATAGTTCACCGGATCGGGCACGAAGCTGTCCGAGAAGCCGAAATAGCGCTTCGTCTTCGGGTTGTAGGTGCTCTTCACCGCGAGCTCGATCGGCTTGCCGTGCCGGCGCTCGACCTCGTCGTAGATCTCCTTGTGGTCGATCGTCTGCGTCTCGTAGGTGGACGGGGGCGACAGGAACATGAACAGGTCGTGGCCCTTCTGCGCCGACACCTCGGCGGCGGCGCGCGAATTGATCGCCGGGATGCCGACGTGATCGACGATGACCTCGGTGCCGTTCTTCTCGCCCCACTGCTTCGTGTATTCGTTGTCGAACCACGTGTCGTAGGCGGGAACGAAATGCGCCCACTGCAGGATCTTCAGCGTCTTCTTCTGCGCGCTCGCCGCGCGCGGGATGAAGTACGGACCGACCGCCGCCGCCGCACCGATCGCGCTGCCGGCACCGACGAGCTTCCTGCGCCTCGGGTCCGGACATGCAGGCGTTGCATCGATGTGGATCGCTTTCTTCGACGCGTTCATTTCTGAGCCTCCTGCTCGGGGTCGCCGGAGCGCGTGCCGCGTGCCGGCGAACGGTGGTAGGTGCCGGCCGGGGTGCGGAACGGGATTGCCAGCCGATTCCAGCCGTTGATCGCGATCACCGCGATCGATAGATCGACCAGCTCGCGCTCGGTGAACTGCTCGCGCGCGAGCCGGTAGTCGTTCTCGGGAACCCCGCGATCGATGCGCGTGAGCGCCTCGGTCCAGGCGAGTGCCGCGCGCTCGCGCGGGCTGTAGCAGGGCGCCTCGCGCCATGCCGACAGCAGATAGAGCCGCTGCTCGGTCTCGCCGGCCGCGCGCGCGTCCTTCGTGTGCATGTCGAGGCAATACGCGCAACCGTTGATCTGCGAGGCACGCGTCCTCACAAGCTCCAGCAGTCCGGCGTCGAGGTCGCAGCCTCGGACGTAGGACTCGAGCGAGCGCATCGCGGCAACCGCCTGCGGATTCGCCTTGGCGTAGTCGATCGTCGCCTGCATTCCGTCTCCCGTGCTTCCCTGGGCGGATCACCCGCGCGTACGCGCACGATCCGCGCACCTCGTCCCATTGCACGTCCTTCGACGCCCGGGGGTCGATCGGGAAATCGGGAAAGACCTTGTGGGGAAATCACGTTCGGGGAACGCCCGATCGGTGCCGGTGCCAGAATCCGCAGGTGGTCGACCGGAACGACGTGCTCGGATCGCGCGATCTCTACGAGAACGCTCCGTGCGGGTACCACAGCGTCGGACCCGACGGAACGATCCTGCGGATGAATCGCACGGAACTGCGCTGGCTCGGGTTCACCCGCCGCGAGCTCGTCGGCGTGCGTCCGTTCGTCACCACGCTGCATCGGCGCTGCGCGCGCAGCTACCTGCGTGCGTTCGGCGCATTGCGCGACGGCGCGCCCCGCGCCGAGTTGCAGGCCGAGTTCGTTCGCAAGGACGGTAGCGTCTTTCCCGCGTCCTTGTGCATCGCCGCCGTGCGCGATCGCGCAGGCGGCTTCGTCGCCACGCAGGCCACGGTGCTCGATCTCAGTGCGCGGCGCCGCGC
>DATGRE010000349.1:0-11253 GCA_035303885.1 Zeimonas sp.
GGCGGCATGATGCGGTCGTTGCAGCGTTCAGGCCCCGCTCGTTCGCAAGGCCATGGTTTCGATCGAATGAACGACTTCGCGGCACAATGAACGACGTCATTGCCGAGGAAAACACGATGCAGGAACTCTTCGACAACCCCATGGGCCTGTGCGGCTTCGAGTTCGTCGAATTCGCCGCACCCGAACCGGGCGTCATCGAGCCTGTGCTCGAGAAGCTGGGCTTCACGCTCGTGGCAAGGCACCGCTCCAAGGACGTGCAGCTCTACCGCCAGGGCGGCATCAACTTCATCGTCAACAACGAGCCGAAGAGCCAGGCAGCCTACTTCGCCGCCGAGCACGGCCCGTCGGCCTGCGGCCTGGCGTTCCGGGTCCGCGATTCCCACAAGGCCTACAAGCGCGCACTCGAACTCGGCGCCCAGCCGATCGAGATCGCGACCGGGCCGATGGAGCTGCGGCTGCCGGCGATCAAGGGGATCGGCGGCGCACCGCTGTACCTGATCGACCGCTACGAGGACGGCAAGTCGATCTACGACATCGACTTCGAATGGATCGACGGCGTCGATCGGCGTCCGCGCGGACACGGCTTCACCGTCGTCGACCACATGACGCACAACGTCTACCGCGGACGGATGGCGTACTGGGCGCAGTTCTACGAGCGGCTGTTCAACTTCCGCGAGATCCGCTACTTCGACATCGAGGGCGAGTACACGGGACTGACCTCGAAGGCGATGACGGCGCCCGACGGGAAGATCCGCATCCCGCTCAACGAGGAGTCGGGCAAGGGCTCCGGCCAGATCGAAGAGTTCCTGATGCAGTTCAACGGCGAGGGGATCCAGCACATCGCGCTGCTCACCGATGACCTCGTCGCGAGCATCGATGCGCTGCAGATGGCCGGCGTCCCGCTGATGAGCGCACCGAACGACATCTACTACGAGATGCTCGAGGAGCGCCTGCCCGGGCACGGCGAGAACGTCGACGCGCTGCGCACGCGCGGCATCCTGCTCGACGGCAGCACCGTCGGCGGCAGGAAGCGCCTGCTGCTGCAGATCTTCTCGCAGCCGCTCCTCGGCCCCGTGTTCTTCGAGTTCATCCAGCGCAAGGGCGACGAAGGCTTCGGCGAGGGGAACTTCAAGGCGCTGTTCGAGTCGATGGAGCGCGACCAGATCCGGCGTGGCGTGCTGCAGGGGGCAAAGGCGGGCTAAGGCCGGAAGGAGCGGGACGGTCCCACTCGCTGGCCGTCGAGCAGCGCCGCGCGAAGATGTACATCACCTGATTGCCGTGCGCCCGAAGCCGACGCCGGCACGCAGCATCATCGAGGTAGCCGGTCCCGGTCGCAGCGTTCCGGCGCCACCACCTCGGCCAGCAGCACTTCCCAGCGATCCGCCCGCACCGTCGCCCGATACTCCGGCAGCGTCTGCTCGCGTGCACGCACCATCACGCCGGTGACCTTCGCCGCGTACTCTCCGTCGCGCAGGACCGCGCTCTTCGACAGGCGTCCGACGGTGGCACCGTCCTGCGTCATCAGCACTCCGTCGACGATGCGCAGCGCATCGCCCGTCTGGACAGCTGCAAGGTCGCGATGCACGCGGTCCGTCGGCGGATGTCGGCCGGCAAAGCCGAGGTCGACGTCTTCCGGGCCGAGCGGGACATAGCGCGTCTGCAGCTCGGGTCGATACGCGGGGATCGCCGGCGGCCGCAGCGCCGCGACGCCGTCGCAATCGTGCAGATCGGCGAGCAGCCCGGACCCGCGTGCGCGAAACACCGTCAGCGTCTCCTTTGCCCGCGTCATCGCGACGTACAGGAGCCTGCGCTCGTCGTCGCCGTCGCCCCAATCGCCGCAATCCATCACGATCACGTGGCGAAACTCGAGACCCTTGGCGCGGTGCGCGCTCATCAGTCGCACCGCATCGGCCGCGCCGTTGCGGCGTGCCGCGCCCGCGCTCTCGAAGAACCAGTCGGCGACCTCGCGCAGCGGCAGGCGCGCCTGCGGATACGAGAGCATCAGGTCGAGCCCCGCCGTGCACAGATCCTGCCAGGCCGGATTCGCCGGCTGCGCGCGCAGCCGCCGCCGCAGCCAGCGTACGAGCGCCGCCACCGGCAGCAACGGGCGGCGACGGCCGAGCACCGCGTCGAGCACCTGCCGCCCCTCGCGCGTGTGCATCGCGGAGATGTCGGCGCTCGCATCGCGCGCCACCGCGCAGCGCAGGCCCTCGATCTCGCACAGCGCACGCAGCGGCTCGAGCGACGCGTAGGTGCGCGCGAGCACGGCGATGTCGCCGAGCGGCGTATCGGGCGCCAGCCGGCAGATGCGCGCGATCTCGGCGGCGACGAGCTGCGCCTGGCGGTTCGCGTCGGCGGGTGCGTCGATCAGCCGCACGCGCCCGCTATGTTCGGCATCGAGCGCGTCCCAGCGCCCGCCGGGCGGATCGTCGACGCGACGCGCGTCGATGCGGATCGGATGGTCGACCTTCATCCGGTCGCGCGCCGGCTGGATCACGTGGTTCGCCGCGCTCACGACGTGCTGCGTCGAGCGGTAGTTCTCGACGAGCCACGAGACCTCGGCGTCGTAGTCCTCTTGGAAGCGCCGGATGAATTCGACGCTCGCGCCGTTGAACGCATAGATGTTCTGGTCGTCGTCGCCCACCGCCATGATGCTCAGGCGCCCGTCGGCGTCGGGCAGGCGCCGGCCCGCGAGCGCGCTCACCAGCGCGTACTGCCTCGCGTCGATGTCCTGGTACTCGTCGACAAAGATGTACTGATAGCCGGCGAGCACGCGGTCGCGCGCCTCGTCGGCGTCGGCGAAGGCCTCGGTGCGTCCCTCGAGCAGGTCGACCGCGTCGCGCAGCAGCCGGTCGAAGTCGATCGTCGCGCCGCGCAGATCCGCACCGGCGACGCTGGTGCCCGTGAGCCGCAGCGCGAGCGCGTGATGCGTCATCACGGTGACGCCGCACGCGTCGTCGTCCACCAGCTGGAACAGCCGCCGGCGCAGCTCGGCGGCGGCACAACGATTGAAGGCGAGCGCGATGATGCGCTCGGGCGCCACGCGGCGCACGCGCAGCAGCCACGCGATGCGGTGCACGAGCACCCGCGTCTTGCCCGAGCCCGGACCGGCGAGCACGAGATGGTTGCCGTGGTCGGGCTTCGTCACCAGGCGCTGCTGCGCGGGGTTACCCAGCCGCTCGACGATGCGCCGGTACGACTCGGCGGTGGTCGCCAGCTCGAGCAGCTCGGTGCGTCCGGCGAACCACTCCTTGGCGAAGCGGCGACGCGGCCAGGTGAAATACGCGGCGGTCAGCGCGAGCGCAGAGGCCATCTTTCGCGCACCGAGCTTCGCGTACTCGTGCATCACGTGCGTCTGGAACGTGCGCTCGCGGTAGTGCTCGGCGAGCGGCGCGAAGTCCTCCTTTCGAAAGCGCCGCTTCGCCTCCGACGCATTCAGCGCGATCGTCATCGCGGCGCGGAACACGGCGCGGCCCTTGTCGAGCTGGATCACGTCGTTCTCGTGCATCCAGAGCAGCGCGTGCTCGAGCGCCACCGCAGGCTCGCGCAGCAGCGGACGCAGCGCGAGATCGGCGTCGATCGCGTCGAGCAGCTCCTGCGCCTTGCACTCGACGAGCACGTGAGCCTGGCGCGTGTCGGGCGCCAGCTTCGCGAGTAGCGCGGCGAGCACGACGCGCGCCGTCGCCTGGCGCTTCTCGCAGATCTCTCGAATCTCGCGCCAGCCCCGATGCAGCTCGACGCGCAGGCTGTCGCTGCCGACGCGACGGGCCTGCATCGACGGGCGCCGGCCGGTGCCCGAGCCGAAGGATTCGGCGAGCGAGCGCAGGCACTTGTGCAGCCGCTGCGGATTCACCTGCGGATCGCCGGCCTCGAGCCCCAGGCGCCGGCGCAGCTCGGTGCACATCGCGCGCACGCCGAGCAACTGCGGCGCGTCGTCCACGGCGGCGTCGGGCGCGAGCTCCGACATCAAATCGAGCAGCGCGCGCTCGAAGCGCACCAGCCGCTCGAGCGCAAGATCGGACGCACCGGTGACGCCCTTGCTCACCAGCGCGGTCAGGCCGAGATCGTTGACGAGGACGCCGAGCTGCTCGAGTCCGCACAGGATGCGAAAGCAGTCGCGGTGGTCGATGCCGGCGGCGAGCTGCAGGTCGTCGGTGCTCAGCCCCTCGGGCGTCTCGCAGCGATAGAGCGCGGTGGCCACTTGCTCGTAGCGCTCGCGGTCCTCGTGCCGAAGTCCGGCGGCGCGGATGCGTACGAGCGCCTCCTCGAGCTTCGGCATCCGCTGGCTCGCGGGAAAGACGCGGCTGCGGTTCTCGTTGCGCGCGAGAAAACCACTACGCTCGAGCCAGGCGACGGCGGTCTGCACCTTCGTCACCGCATCGGCTTCGACGGCGTCGATCCCCACGTCTTCGGCATCGAGCAGCAGCTCCTTCGACGAGACGACGATCTCGTCGCTGCGAAAGCGCTGCGCACGCCGACGGATGCTCTTCAGCAGCCCGGCGAAGTCGCGCGGGTTCAGTTGCGATCGCGCGGCGAGACGGAACTGCGCCTCGACGTCCTTCTCGTCGAAGAGCAGCACGCATTTCGCCGGCGCGCCGTCGCGCCCGGCGCGGCCGGCCTCCTGCAGATAGTTCTCGAGCGAGCCGGGAATGTCGGCGTGCACGACGACGCGAACGTCGGGCTTGTCGACGCCCATGCCGAACGCGTTGGTGGCCACGATGACGTCGAGCTCGCCGGCGACGAATGCCCGCTGGACCTCCTTCTTCTCGCCGGCTTCGAGCCCGGCGTGGAAATGTCGGCAGCGCAGGCCCGCGCGCGCGAGCTGCTCGGCCCAGACCTCGGTGTGGCGGCGCCTCGCGCAGAAGACGATGCCCGCGCCGCCGTCGCGCAGCTCGCAGGCGAGGATCTCCTGGATGTGCTCGCCCTTCGCGGCGTCGCGCACCGGCACGACGACGTACTCGAGATTCTCCCGCTCGTGCCCGCCGAGGAAGCGCTGCAGCTCGACGCCCAGCTCGGCGCGGAAGTGCTCGACCAGGTCATCGACGACATCGGGTTTCGCCGTGGCCGTGAAGCAGGCCACGGGCGCCGCCTGGCCGGCGAAGTTCTCGCGGATGAAGCGCGCGACGTACAGGTAGTCGGTGCGGAAATCGTGGCCCCACTTCGACAGGCAATGCGCCTCGTCGAACACCCAGGCGGCGATCTGGCGAAACCGGATCGCGTCGACGAAACGCCGGTTGCGGAACTGCTCGGGGGACACGAGCACGATCCCGGCGTCGCCCAGCCGGATCCTGTCGAGCGCGCGCGTGCGCTCGGGCCCGGTGAGCAGTCCGTTGATCGTGACGACGCACTGCACGCCGCGCGCGACGAGGTTGTCGACCTGGTCCTTCATCAGCGACTGCAGCGGCGAGACGACGACCGTGAGTCGGCCGCTGCGCCAGTAGTGCGCGAGCGCGGGCAGCTGGTAGCAGATCGACTTGCCGCCGCCGGTGGGCAGGATCGCGAGCAGGCTGCGCCGTTTCAGGCCGGCTTCGACGATGTCCCGCTGCAGCGATCCGCCCGCGGCGTTGGCCGGCTTCGCGCGGAACGCGTCGACCTGGAAATGCTGCATCAACAGCGATTCGGGATCGTGCTGCGTGCGGCAGTAGCGGCACTGCGGGGCGCCGCAGTCGGTCTCGCGCAGCGCGCGAATCAGCGTCGCGACGCGCGGGTGCGTTGCGTGCACCCAGGGCGGCAGCACCGAGTTGCCGCCGGCAACGCGCAGCCAGGCGAGCGCGTAGGCGAGCGGCCGGTGCAGCTCGGGCTCGGCTTCGAGATCGTCGCGGACGAGGCGATCGAGCGCGGTCTCGCAACCGGCGAGCGAAAACGCGGCGCGCATCGCGGCCTGCACCTCGCCGATGCCGGGCGGCGGCGCTTCGCGTACCCGCTCGAGCAGCCCGGCGAGCGCGGGATCGTCGCGCAGCAGGAAATGCACCACGCCGAGCCAGCCGGGATCGGCCTCGCGCAGCCGGGCGAACTCGCGCAGCTCGTCGGCGAGCAGCTCGAGCGCAAGGCGCGCATCGCCCGCCGGATCGTTGCGGGCGTCGGAGACGAGCTTGTAGCCCTTGACGAGCCGGTGATAGGGGTTGCGAGGGAAGGCGAGCGGCGAAAGCTCGAGCGTGTCGACGACGGGCAGGCGCAGCGCTTCGAGCGCGGGCAGCTGCGCCGCGAGCGCAGGCAGGTCGTGCCGACGCAGGTTGTGGCCGACCAGCAGGTCGGCGCCGGCGCCGAAGGCGTCCAGGCGACGGGTGACGGCTTCGCGGCCCCGCGCATTCGGCGCAACCGGGATGTCGAAGGCCGATTCCCGATCGGAGCGCGCGGCGCCCACACGGAAGATCCGATTCGCCTCGCCCGGATGCGATTCGACGTCGATCGACAAGAATGCGACGCCCGCGGGCAGACCCGCGAAAGCGGCGGCATCCGACGCCCGGGATGCCGACTCGAGGAGTTCCGCGCCGGAAGTCATCGGCTCGAGGTTTGCGGCCAATTCGACGAAGGTAAGCGCTTCCTGTGGCCGTGAGGCACGAAGCGCATCTTCGCAGTATCGGCCGGTGAGAGAGAATGCGCGCCGGCCCGTCGAAGGCGACCGGCCCGGTGGCGGATCACGGGCGGCGAGCGGCCGTTTACCCGGACCGCCACGAGACACCCCACGCACGCCCCATGCTCGCCGAACGCATCCTCACCATCATCCTGCCGGTATTCATCACGATCGCGCTCGGCTACGGGTACGGGCGCTGGCGCGGCGAGTCGGTCCGCGCGGAGATGGTGCCCCTGAACCGGATCAACGTCGACGTCCTGTCGCCGCTGCTCGTGTTCACCGCCTTCGTGTCGAAGGATTTCGACCTCGCGCAGAACACCGGCGTGATCGCCGCGGGCGCGCTGATCTCGCTCGGCTCGGGCCTGCTCGCCTGGCCCGTCGCGCGCCTGCTGCGCTACGACGCGCGCAGCTTCGTCCCGGCGATGATGTATAACAACTGCGGCAACATGGGCTTGCCGCTCGCCGTGCTGGCCTTCGGTCCGGCAGGCCTGTCGACGGCGGTGGCGCTGTTCATGGCCGGCAGCCTCGTCTATTTCACCGTTGGCATCCGGATCGTCGCCAGCGGACGCAGCACTGGCGCGAGCGCGTCGTGGAAACTGCTGTCGAGCCCGATGATGATCGGCATGCTCGCCGGCATCGCGCTCGCCGCGATGCGCGTCACGCTCCCCGAGAGCCTGTTCACGTCGCTGCAGATGCTCGGCGCCGCGTGCATCCCGCTGATGCTGTTCACGCTCGGCGTGCGGATGCTCGACGTGAACCTGCGCAGCTGGCGCATCGGACTCGTCGGCGCGGCGGTCTGCCCGCTCTCCGGCCTCGCCGTCGCCTGGCTGCTCGACGGCTGGTTCGCCTTCGATGCCGAGCAGCGCGCGCAGACGTACCTGTTCGCCGCGCTTCCGCCGGCCGTGCTGTGCTACCTGATCGCCGAGCAGTTCGACCAGGAGCCCGACAAGGTGGCGGCGATCGTGCTGCTCGGAAATCTCGCAGCAGTGGCGTTCGTGCCGCTCGGATTGTGGCTGGGGCTGCCCGCGTCCTGATGCGCGACGACGGCGACGTGCGGGTCCGCGGACCGGCGCAGCGCGATGAACGTCAACGCGTCGCCGAACGGGCGCGCACGAAGAGAACGACGGCGATGCCGCCGAGAATCGCCGCCGACGCGACGATCAGCCGCGACGTCAGCGGCTCGGACAGCACCAGTACGCCGCCGAGCGCCGCGATCGGCGGCACCGACAATTGCACCGACGCCGCGCGCATCGCCGGCAATCCGCGCAGCGCCGCATACCAGATCACGTAGCCGATGCCGGAGGTCAGCGCGCCCGAGGCGATCGCCAGCGCGACGCCGACGCCGTCGGCGGTCGCCTGACCGATCGTGACCAGCGAGAGCGCCAGGGCCGGCAACGCCGCACGCACGAAATTCGAGGCGGTGGAGGCCAGGGCATCGGCGACGCCGCGGCCGCGCAGCGAATAGACGCCCCACGCGACGCCCGCCAGCGCCATCGATGCGGCGCCTGCAGCCGGAGGCGCAGTCAACCCCGGCGACACCAGGTAGACGAGCCCGGCGATCGCCGTCGCAAGCCCTGCCCATGCGACCGGCGCGAAGCGCTCGCCCGCTCGCAATCCGGCACCGATCATCGTCATCTGCACCGCGCCGAAGAGGATCAGCGCACCGACGCTCGCCGACAGGCTCAGGTAGGCGAAGGAGAACAGCGCCACGTACGCGAACAGCATGACCGCGGCCCACCAGTCGGCGGCATACCGTGCCGCCGTGTTCGTGCGCCAGCGCACGATCAGCGTCAGCGCCAGCGCACCCGACGCGAGCCGGAGCAGGCCGAAACTCGCGGGATCGATTCGGGCATCGACGAGTGCGAGCCGGCACAACAGCGAATTCGCCGCGAATGCGAGCATCGCGACGCAGGTGAGCAGCAGCGTCCGCATGGATTCTCCCGCCCGGATCCGGAGCCGGGCGTCCACGGCTGCGGTACGAGACAATCGCTCCGATGAACCTGCCTGTCTACCTCGACTTCAACGCCACCACCCCGATCGCGCCCGAGGTCCTCGACGCCATGCTGCCGTTCCTGCGCGAGCACCACGGCAATCCGTCGAGCGCGCACGCGTACGGACGCCGTGCAGCGCGTGCACTCGCGCAGGCGCGCGAACGGGTCGCCGCACTGATCGGCGCCGCCGCCGACGAAATCGTCTTCACGGGCTGCGCGACCGAAGCGAACAATCTCGCGCTGCTCGGCGCCGCCGCCGCCGCGCCGCTCGGGAAAAGGCACCTCGTGGTCAGCGCGGTCGAGCACCCGGCGGTGCTCGCGCCCGCGGAACATCTGCGCCGTTCGGGATGGGAGGTGACGGTCGTGCCGGTCGACTCGAGCGGACGCGTGGCGGTGCGGTCGGTGGCCGACGCACTGCGCGCCGATACCATGCTGGTGTCGATCATGCACGCGAACAACGAGGTCGGCACGCTGCAGCCGATCGAGGCGATCGCCGCTCTGACGAAGCCGCTCGGCATCGTCCTGCACACCGACGCGGCGCAGTCGGCCGGCAAGCTCGCGCTCGACGTCGACGCGCTCGGCGTCGACCTGCTGACGCTGGCCGGGCACAAGTTCCACGCGCCCAAGGGTGTCGGCGCACTGTACGTGCGCGCCGGCACCCGCCTCGCGCCGGTGCTGCATGGGGCGGGCCAGGAATGCGGACTGCGCCCCGGGACCGAGAACGTCGCCGCGGCGGTCGCGCTCGGCGCCGCGGCGGAGCTCGCGCGTCGATCGCTGCCCGGGATCGGCGACGAGCTGCGCCGCCTGCGCGACCGGCTTCACGAACGGCTGGCCTCGGCGATCCCGGACCTGCTCCTCAACGGCCACGATGCGCTGCGCCTGCCGAACACGCTGCACGTGTCGTTTCCGGGCACGAGCGGGCGCGCGCTGCTGCAGGCCGCCGCCGACGACGTCGCCGCATCGGTCGGCTCGGCCTGCCACTCCGAAGACGATGCGGTGAGCGGCGTGCTCGCGGCGATGGGCGTCGACGCGCGCAGGGCGGCAGGTGCGGTGCGGCTGTCGGTGGGACGCACGACGACGGACGACGAGATCGATCGCGCGGCGCAGGCGTTGATCCGCGCGTGGAGGCGGCTCGCCGCGGCGTAGGCCCGGCACGGGCGTTCGGCGGGACACGCGCGTCACGCCGATCGCGCATCGGAGGGCCGCTTCCCGAGCGCCTGCGCCGTTTCCTCGCTGAGCGCTTCGCCGGGCCGGCGAGGCCGCGTGAGCGGCGTCGGTGTCATCCGATGGTCGCGGATCATCAGGTCCCGGCCGCTGCTCAGGTCGCCGGCCACCTGGAGCTCGAGGCGCTCGGCATCGCGGCGGCGGATCTCCTGGCACACGGCGCTCGCCTCCTCGAGCGTAGCGCCCAGGCGCTTCAGCGTGGCGATGCTGAAGACGATCGCCGACTCGAAGGTCTCGCGGATCTGGAAGTCGACGTTCGCCCTGATCAGCGCGATCGCGTGCTGGCGGTCGTAGGCGCGCGCGAGCACCGGCACCAGCGGCCAATGCTTCTTCGCGAGCTCGACGACGCGATCGGTGCTGCGCGCGTCGTCGACGCACACCAGGATCGCCTTCGCCTGCGCCGCCCCGCTGGCTTGCAGCACGTCGAGCCGCGTGCCGTCGCCGTAGTACACCTTGAAGCCGAATCCGGCGGCGGCGCGGATCATGTCCGGGTCGCTGTCGATGATCGCGAGATCGATGCCACGGGCGAGCAGCGCCTGGCTGGCGATCTGCCCGAAGCGCCCGAATCCGATCAGCAGCACCGAGGCGGCGACGCCGTGCGCGTCCTCCACCGCTTCGACGCCGTCGAGATCGCTGCGCCGTTCGGGAAGCAGCCGCAGCAGCGGCACGAGGAGCGGCGTAACCGTGATCGACACGATGACGACCGCCGACAACAGGGCGGCGGTGCGCGCATCGAGCAGCCCCGTCGCCGCGCCGGCCGCGTACAGGACGAATGCGAATTCGCCGCCCTGTGCCATCAGCGTCGCGCGCACCAGCGACTCGCGACGGTCGACGCCGCCGACGCGCGCCACGCCGTAGACGCCGAGCGCCTTCACCGCCATGAAGGCGGCAACGATCAGCAGGATCGGCCCCCACGCATCGAGCACCAGCCCGAGGTCGAGCGACATCCCGACACTCATGAAAAACAGGCCGAGCAGGATTCCGCGAAACGGCTCGATGTCCTCCTCGAGCTCGTTGCGATAGCTCGACTCCGAGAGCATCACACCCGCGACGAAGGCGCCCATCGCCATCGACAGGCCGCTCACCTGCATCGCCAGTGCCGCGCCGAGCACGACCAGCAAAGCGGCAGCCGTCATCACCTCGCGCGCCTTCGCACGTGCGAGGATCTCGAACATCGGGTTCAGCATCCAGCGGCCGACCGCGACGAGACCCGTCACCCCGGCGAGCGCCACGCCGGCCGTGACCCAGCTCGAACCCGACCGGCCGACGGTTGCCGCTTCGTGCGCGCCGGGCGCGAGAACGGCAACGATCGCCAGCAGCGGGACGATCGCCAGGTCCTCGAGCAGCAGGATCGAGACGATGCGCTGGCCGGACACGGTGAGCATCTCGCCGCGCTCGTCGAGCAGCTGCATCACCGTGGCCGTGGAGGTCAGCACGAACCCCATCGCGGCGACGAAGGCCACC
>DATGRE010000350.1:0-5153 GCA_035303885.1 Zeimonas sp.
GGCCGGAGGCAGGTAGGCGAGCACTTCTTCGCGCTCGTCGAGCGCATCGAAGCGCGCGCCGGCGCGCGCGCGATCGATCAGGCTCGCGTGCGTGTGCACCACGCCCTTCGGCTCGGCGGTGGTCCCGGAGGTGAAGAAGATCGCCGCAACGTCGTCGGGCCGGACCTTGCGGACTTGCTCGAGAAAGAAGCCCGGATCGCGCGCGTGCCGCTGTCGCCCGGCGTCGACCAGCGACTGCAGGCTTTCGAGCCCGGGGACCGCGTAATTGCGCAGCCCACGCGGCTCGTCGTACCAGATGCGCGCCAGGCGCGGCGTTTCCGCACGGATCTCCAGCAGTTTGTCGACCTGCTCCTGGTCCTCGACGACGGCGAACGCGACCTCGGCGTTCACGATCGGGAAGACGAATTCGCTCGCCACCGCGTCCTGGTACAGCGGCACCGGCACGGCGCCCAGCGACTGCGCGGCGAGCATCGCGGCGTACAGCCGCGGCCGGTTCTCGCCGATCAGGACGAGGTGCTCGCCGCGTGCGAGCCCGGCCTCGGCGAAGCCGCAGGTGAGGTCACGCACGAGCTCGGTCATCTCGCGCCAGGAGAACGTCTGCCAGATCCCGTATCGCTTCTCGCGCATCGCGGGTGCGTCCGGTCGGCGCTGCGCCTGCGCGAGCAGCAGCGCAGGGAAGGTCCTCTCGTCGGGCAACGCGCCGCGCTTCGCCGGCCGCATCATTCGGTCTTCGTCTTCCCGGTGGTGGCGGGCTTCGATCCGCGGATGAACACGGTGCCCGTGAACGTCGAGACCATCTCCTCGTCGCCGTCGTCCGTCGCCTTGTGCACGTCGACCCGATAGACGGCGAGGCTGCGGCCGCGGCGCAGCTCGGTCGCGCGGGCGACGAGCCGATCTCCCTTGCGGGCGGCCGACGAGAAGGTGATGTGCGCGTCGATCGCCGCGGCGATCGGACCGTAGGAGTTCGACGCGAGGCCGAAGGCCGAGTCGGCCAGCGCGAAGACGACGCCGCCGTGGCAGCTGCCGAAGAAGTTGATGTGACGCTCGTCGAGCGTGACCGTGACCGTCGCCGATCCGGGGCCGCCCTCGATCACCTGGAAGCCGAGCGTCGTACAGGTGCCGTCGTCGGCGGCGAGCGCCTGCAGGCGCCGCAGCCAGTCTCCCGCGGTGCTCGGCAGGTCGGCCGCGGCGACGCCTGGCTCGGGCGCCGTCGCCGCGCCGCCGTTCAGCCGCCGGCCGCAGCCGTGCGCCGCGCGGTGCTGCTCGATTCCCTCGACGAGCTTGTCGATCCCCTTGCCCGAGGGGGCGTGCACCGGAATCACGCGCGTTTCCCAGTCGGTGTCGGCGAAGCGGCGGCGCAGCGCGAGCATGTCCTTCAGGTCGCGCATCGTCGCCTGCGCATGCGGCAGGTCGCTCTTCGTGATGACGAGCAGGTCGGCGATCTCCAGGATGCCGGCCTTGATCGCCTGCACCTCGTCGCCCAGCCCGGGCGGGCAGACGACGACGCGCGTGTCGGCGAGCGCCATGATGTCGGTCTCGGACTGGCCCGCGCCGACCGTCTCGACCAGGATCTTGTCGAAGCCGGCGGCATCGAGGCAGTCGGAGGCGGCGCGCGTCGCGCGCGACAGGCCGCCGAGCGCGCCGCGCGCCGAGAACGAACGGATGTAGGCGTTCGGATGCGTGCCGTGCTCACCCATCCGGACCCGGTCGCCGAGCACGGCGCCGCCGTGGATCGGGCTGGACGGGTCGACGGCGATCACGCCCACCTTCAGGCCCTGCTCGAGCCAGGCGCCGAGCAGCGCGTTGACGAGCGTGGACTTTCCCGCGCCCGGAACGCCGGTGATGCCGACGACGTGCGCGCGGCCGGCGCGCTCGGCGAGCAGCCGTGCGGCCA
Organism: Zeimonas sp.; assembly: GCA_035303885.1. Lineage (GTDB taxonomy): Bacteria > Pseudomonadota > Gammaproteobacteria > Burkholderiales > Burkholderiaceae_E > Zeimonas. The sequence continues at coordinate 1,895 of DATGRE010000350.1, forward strand.
CCTCGCAGCCCGGCTCGCGGTCGTCGAAGCGCGAGAGCAACCGCGCGATCGATCGCCGGTCGCCCGCGAGGACGCGGGTGATCAGCGTCTGCCAGGGATCGTTCGCGCCCATCTCAGACGATGGCGAGCGGTGTGCCGAAACCGAGATCGCGACGCAGCCGGGAGCAGATCTCCTCGTTCGTCAGCCCCGCGCGCGCGGCGTCGACGACCGCGCCGAACAGGTTCTCCGACTTCGATTCGGCCGCGCGCGTCAGGCCGTCGAGCGCCTTGTCGACCTCGGCGCGCGAGCGCGCCTCGCGCCAGCGCTTGAAGCGCTCGACGTGCTCGCCCATCACCTTCGGGTCGGGGCGCTCGATGTACGGGCGCTCGCTCGGGTCTTCCTCGACCTGGTACGCATTGACGCCGACGATACGCTGCTCGCCGCTGTCGATGCGACGCTGCTGGCGCTGTGCCGAGGCGCCGATCATGCGCTGCACGATGCCTTCCTCGACCGCCTTGAACATGCCGCCCGCGTCCTCGATCGTCTTCATGATCGCGAGGATCTGCTCTTCCATCTGGTCGGTGAGCGTCTCGACGTAGAAGGAACCGCCGAGCGGATCGACGACGTCGGTGAGATGCGCCTCCTCGCGCAGGATGTTCTGCGTGGCGACGGCGATGCGCGCCCCGAATTCGCTGGGGCAGGCGAGCGCCTCGTCGTAGGAGTCGGTGTGCAGCGACTGCAGGCCGCCGAAGATCCCGGCCATCGCCTGGATCGTCACGCGTGCGATGTTGTTCAGCGGCTGCTGGCGCGTGAGATCGACGCCGGAGGTCTGGCCGTGGAACTTGAAGCGCCACGACTTCGGATCGCGCGCGCCCAGCCGATCGCGCGCGATGCGCGCCCAGATCCGCCGCGCCGCCCGGAACTTCGCGACCTCCTCGAAGAAGCTGAGCGAGATGTCGAAGAAGAACGTGAAGCGGGGCAGGAACTGGTCGGGATCCATGCCGTGCGCGATGCAGTCCTCGGCGTTCTGGATCGCGGTCGACAGCGTGAAGGCGATCACCTCCGCGGGTGTCGCCCCGGCCTGCTGCATGTGCTGGCCGACGACCGACATCGGGTTCCAGCGCGGGACGCGCTCGCGACAGTACGCGATGTGATCGATGAGCATCCGCCGCGCGCCCGGCAGCGCGAGCCGGTAGAACATGTGGTTCGCGACGAAGTGCGAGATGTAGTCGCTCTGGTTCGAGGTGCCCGAGATCCTGCGCCAGTCGATCCCGCGACGCTCGGCGACGATGAGCATGAACGCGAGCAGCGTGAAGGGCGACGGGTCGTTCAGCGAGCACGACATCTCGCCGATGTCGACGCCCTCGAGTCCTTCCGCCATGTGGTCGACGTTGTTCATCACCACGCCGCAGGTGCCGAGCAGCGCCGGGTCGACCGAGGTCATGTCGTAGCCGCGGTAGACCGAGTTGCACGGGATCAGCGACACCGCGGTCGCGCCCTGCCCGATGATCGTGAGCAGCCGCCGGTTGTATTCCTTCGGCGTGCCGAGCCCGATCAGCTGGCGCTGCGTCCACGTCCGGCCGCGGTGCATCGACGCGTAGATGCCGCGCGTGTAGTCGGCCTGGCCGGGATAGCCGAGCGGGTTGTCCGAGCCGTAGGCGCGCCAGTCGCGTTCGGTGTACAGCGGCTTGATCGGGATTCCCGAGACGTTGTGCACGAGTCGGTCGACGCCGACCGACTCGGCATATTCCTTCTCCCAGGTGCGGCGTGCCTCGGTGCCGTCGGCGCTGCCGGCGGGAATCACGTGTTCTGCGGGACGGGCCATCGTTCGCTCCTCGTTATTCGGATGCGGCGCTCTCGGCGCGCGCTTCGATCGCATAGCGGCGGATACGCTCGGTGATCTCCTCGAGCGGCGTTCCCGGATGGAAGACCTCGCGCACGCCCGCTTCGAGCAGCGCTTCCTCCTCGTTGTCCGGGACGATGCCGCCGACGACGACGGCGATGTGCGCGAGCCCGGCCTCGACGAGCGCCGACATCAGCTGCGGCACGATCAGGTGATCGGTGGCCAGCGAGGAGATGCCGATCACGTCGACGTCCTCCTCGGAGGCGATCTTCAGGACCGCGGCGATCGTCTGCCACGGCGGCGTGTAGATGACTTCCATTCCCGCGTCGCGGCACGCGGCGGCCACGAGACGGCTGCCGCGGTCGTGGCCGTCGAGGCCGATCTTCGTGATCAGCACGCGCGGTCGGATCGCGCTCTTGTCCATGCTTCGTTCCCTCAATGGTCGGCGATGCCGGTCTTCAGAATTCGCACGAAGCGCCGGGCGATGTCCGCCGGCTTGCGGTTTCCGGACGGGCGGTACCAGGTCTGGCTCCAGTTCAAGGCGCCCACGAGCAGGAGCCGGAAGTCGCGACGGTCGACGTTGCGCGGCAGGTCGAGCGCGTCGACGAGCGCCGTGAAGCGCGACTCGTAGTCGTTGCGCATCGCGATGAGCTCGTCGGCGGCCGAGGGCGCGTCCGACGGCCGCACGCGGATCACGACCTGCGAATAGCTCGTCTTGTCGAGCAGCGAGGTCAGGTGCGCGACGCAGGCCGCCTCGAGGCGCGCCCACGGGTCGCTCTCCTTCGCGATCGCCTCGTCGACGACCCGCGAGATGCGATCGACGCCCTCGCGATAGACCGCGACCAACAGGCGCTCCTTGGTCGGGAAATGGCTGTAGAGCGAGCCGGGGAGCATCCCGATCGGTCCGACGATCTCCCGGATCGAGGCGCCGGCGAAGCCGCGCTCGGCGAAGACGGTCGCGGCGCGGTCGAGCAGCTGCGGCAGGCGACTGTTCAGCCGCCGCAGGCCTTTGGTGGGAGTGGATTCGCCGGAGGCGGAATCGGAGGCGCGGGTCATGAGCGGGCTGCGCGAATCATCGACGCAAAAGGTACCGCAGTCGCCGCCGAAAGGCAAACAATCGTTTGTTTAGTGAAAGCCCTGAAGACCCCTCCCCGACAGCCCGGCATTCCGCATCGGCAAGAATGGCCTTCGCGTCAGAGAGATCGGTTCAGCCGAAGGAGAGTCGCCTTGACCGCCACCCGCGAACGCAGCGCCTCACGAGCCATCGGCCCGCTGCACGCGGTGCTGTTGGCGGGAACGGTGCCGCTGTTCCTCGGTGCGTTGCTCAGCGACGCGGCCTATGCGTCGACCTACCACGTCCAGTGGAGCGATTTCGCATCCTGGCTCATCGTCGGCGGCCTGCTCTTCGCCGGACTCGCGCTGGTGCTCGCGATCGT